>CALCDB010000210.1 GCA_937901395.1 uncultured Verrucomicrobiota bacterium | reverse complement strand
TTTTCGGCCTCATTGATGTGAGTATATATGCCTATATTCTATACGACAGTAAAATGCCGTCACAGTTTCTGCTTCACGCACTATATTTCGTGCCGATGGAGTTCGTCGGTTTCTTCCAGTGGAAAAGACGCGGGGCGGACTCGAAAAGCAAGGTGAAGGCGCAGAGGTTGAAAGGGAAAAAGATATTATTGTATTCACTGTTGTTCGTTGGAGTCCTGGCCGTCTCCTTTGCCGTCTCCTGGTGGTTCCTCAGTAAGGCTGGGGATTCGATGAACTATTCAAAAATGTTCCTCGATGCTATGGCCACCACTGCCAACATTGTTGCGATTGTGATGATGGCGTTCGCATATATGGAACAGTGGTATTTCTGGATCGGCGTCAATGTATTCACGATAATAATGTGGGTCGTGTCCCTGGACAAGGGGGAGGGAGCCAACTACGCCGTAATATATATCATCAAGTATTCATTCTTCCTGCTGAACTCCCTCAACGGTCTGAGAATTTGGCTCCGCCTGAGCCGTAAGGATGCGTAATTTGTTAAATGTGTTTTTTTTACTAAATTTGCGCCCGAATTTGAAAACGCGATGAAATTATCCATCATCATACCGGTATATAACAAGCGCGACTATGTTCGCAAAGCAATCGAATCCGTAATGGCTCAAACCTATACGGACTACGAGCTGATCGTGGTCGATGATGGCTCCACCGACGGCAGTGGAGAGATTTGCGATAGCCTCTCATCCCAATCCACTATCCACCATCCACAATCCACAATAGCCCTTCGGACGCACGTAATTCATCAAGCGAATCAGGGTGTGGCGGCGGCGCGGAATAATGGGGTGGCGGTGTCGAAGGGCGAATATGTTGCCTTCTTGGATGCAGATGACTGGTGGGCACCGACGTACTTGGAGCGAATGATGTGGTTGATAGAGCATTATCCCGAGGCAGGACTGTACGCATGCAATTATTGGTACGTGAAGACGGGAAAGACACGGGTGGGGGTTACTAAAATGTTTGATGTCTCATGTATGATGTGTGCTCGTGAGTGGAAAGCAGGATATATCAATTACCCCAAGACATATTATGAGAGTGTAGGGATGCCGGTGTGGACCGGAGCTACGATTATGCCGCGAAAAGTATTTGACGAGATGGGCGGCTTTCCATTAGGGATAAAGTTAGGGGAAGATTTTTTGTTATGGAGTAAGGTGGCGTTGCGCTATAAGGTAGCGTTCCTCAATGAGGCGCTTACCTATTACAATAACGATATTCCGGCAAAACTGCGTGCGACGCGGAACTTACATGCACCGGAGAGGCATATGCTGTTTTGTATGGAGCACCTTTCGGAGGCAGAGAAGACGAGTGAGGATTGGAAGCGGTTGTGTGATTGGTTGAGGGTAGGGGGATTACTGGAATACTGGATGGATAAGCGGTATCACGATGTTGCGGCTAAGGAGTTAGAGAAAGTGGATTGGAGTCGGCAGCCGGCAAAGGTGAAGAGGGTGTATAAGACACCGATTTGGGTGCTGAAGGCGAAGAGGCGTTTTATGCAAGTGGGGAGTTGGGGGAAACAAAAAATCATTCGATTATTGCATTGATATGATACCAAAGATAATTCATTATTGTTGGTTTGGGCGCGGAGAGATGCCGGAATTGGTGCAGAACTGTATTGCGAGTTGGCATAAGTATATGCCGGATTGGCAGTATATGTTGTGGAATGAGGATAATTTCGATATTGCTTCTGCTCCCGCCTATGCGCAAGAAGCTTATGAGGCACGCAAGTTCGCTTTTGTAAGCGATTATGTGCGGCTTTGGGCACTGGAGCAGTATGGAGGATTGTATTTAGATACGGATGTGGAGGCATTTAGGTCGTTTGATGATTTGATGGATAAATACTCTGCTTTTGCCAGATGGTTTTCCAATCAATGTCACACTCTTTAGGAATCAAAGACATAAGCTTGGCTATTGCATATGGGATGATTTGCGCTTTATTTCCGCCTTTAGGGTACCAATCGGCTTTATTGACAAGGGCATCAAGCTGATCAAAGATGATAACTGAACAGACACATTTCTTGAAGAATTCCTCGTTCAATTCGGCAGGGGTGATACGACCGATGTTTTCAATCTTAACGTCATATTCGTATTGATTGCCTTCTTCCAATTCGTGATCGGTGATTTTCAGCACTTTGCGAACTTCTTCTTCGTTTTCGAAGATTTTTCTCAGGGCCACGTGGCGAACGTCTCCGACTTTCTTGCCGATGAATTCTTTCTTGCCGTTCTTGTTGAGGGACTTGCTGTAGAAGAAGCAGTCCTTATCATCAATCTTTACAGAAATGCCAAGCGGATTATTCTTAATCGCATTTTCGAGCTCTGTCTTGGCACCAGCACTCAGCGTCATGTGACCGATCTCAATGGTAGCGTTACTGCCAATCGTTCTCAGTTCACTATTGAGGTCTTTCTTAAAATTATCAATGGCGCCATCGGCAAATCCGTCAATGCCGATTCTAATACCATATCCTTGCTTTGCCATATAAGTCACCGCCTAATAAAAACGCGGTGATTACACCGCGCTAATCGTCTTTCAACCTTTTGTTCACTTTTCCATCACTCTCTTAATGCCAGCTTGTATAGCAGCTTCAATCTCAGTGCTATTGTCTACTTCTTTCTGAGCAAGGGAAATTGCGGGGCGCGGGAATCCTTTCTTCCACCAGCCCATATTTCCAACCTCGAGCATATATAGGAAAGAGCCTTCTCCCGTATTGCTCCATCCAAGATGCGGCGGCGCGGGCGGCGCGACAGATGTCACGAATAACTCACCGTCGTCATCGATACTACAAATAATATTCT
>CALCDB010000209.1 GCA_937901395.1 uncultured Verrucomicrobiota bacterium | reverse complement strand
TGTCCCTATAGTCCGCCCAATGTGTCGGTATTGCTTTAGGGGTAGGCAAAGAGCGCAAAATTAAGCAAAAAAGCAACCAATACGCGCAGTATTGGTTGCCATTGAGCGGTGTGTGAGCAGTCCCTTATGGATTATTGCACAATTACCGTCCGTTGCTCATAGTGCCCTGGTTGCCACACCTTGATTACCGAACCATTCGCCTGAACTTGATCTACATACCTTCCCTCGACCCAGACACTCTGCACTTGCGTAGTGGGTTGCACCACGACCGGTTGCGGAACCACGACAGGTTGTTGCACCACCACGGTTTCCGTGACCGCTGGAGTCGTGATCGCATTGTGGACGATGCTCCCCACTACTCCGCCTACGAAACCAGGCCAGAAATTGCGTCCTCCGCGTCCCCAACCACCAGAATGGCGATGCCCGCCATGATAATGATTAACTACTACAGGTCGCCGCGAAACATGGCATCTGCCGCCATAGTGTGGTCTCGCATACGCGCCAAACGCCAGAGTTAGCACTGAGATTCCAGCAATTACTAATTTCTTGTTCATTTTCTTTTTCCTTTCTACTCACGCATTATTGCGCTCACATTATGTTTGGAAAACTAATTGATGAAATCTGACAAACTTTTTTTATTCCGGGAATGTTCCTGACTGCACCGCCTTGATGTAATCGGCGAAGCCACTCCTGATAATCGGCGCTAAGTTGGCGAATTTCTTCGCAAACGAAGGTATTTTATCATTTATGCCGAGCATATCGTGCAACACGAGCCATTGGGCATCGCATACTGGTCCCGCGCCGATGCCGATTGTGGGCGTTTTCAGGGCGGCGGTGATTTCCGCTGCCAATTCCGCTGGTATGCACTCAAGCGTCACCGCGAAAGCCCCAGCCGCCTCCACCGCCTTCGCATCCTCGAGGATACGCGCGGCCGCCTCGCGGGTCTTGCCCTGCTTCTTAAAGCCGCCATATTCATTGACGGATTGCGGCGTCATGCCGACGTGCGCGATTACGGGGATGCCGGCGCTGGTCATGCGCTTGATGAGAGCGCATACCGAAGCGCCGCCTTCGAGCTTCACCGCATCGGCTCCCGCCTTGATGATGGCAACGGCGTTTTCCATCGCCTTATCATCCCCGCATTGATATGAACCAAATGGCATATCGCCAACGACCATCGCCTCCTTCACGGAACGCGCAACCGCGCCTACCGCCATCAATGTGTCGGAAATGTCAACGGGTAGCGTGGTTGGATAACCAAGCATCGTCATCCCCATCGAATCCCCTACGAGGAGTATCGGTATGCCGGCCTCGTCCGCAAGGCGGGCGAAGGCCGAATCGTATGCCGTAGCGCAAGCGAGCTTCTCAACCCCCTTCGCGGCTTTGATCGTGGCGACATTCCACTTCTTCATCGCTTACTTCGCCTCCGTCGCCTTGATCTTATCCCAAGCGCGGTTGTAAATTTCCTGCACTTCCGGCTGATCATCGAAGTTGCGCAATACCTGACCACGCTTGAGTTGCTCTGGCGCCAGGATGATTACATCGCGGTATTCGGGGTCGAGCTTGTCGATGCCGGGCTTCACTGGGTTTGGTCCGCAGATGTATTCCATATTCACCTTCGCTACATCGCCATCGTAGATGTAGTTGATGAAGGCATAAGCGAGATCTTTGCGACGCGCCGCCGAGGCGATTACCATCTCGTCGAATGCGATGGTGTAGCCCTCCTTCGGCAATGCGAAGCCGATATCGTCACGCGCCGGTGCGCCAGCTTCCTCGTCGCCAACGATTACTTGCGTGGTATCCGTCGAGTAGCCATGGCCAAGCCAAATCGCACCGCTCGGAACTTCCGTCTTGTAGCTTTCCGCATCGAACTTGCGGATGTTCGAGCGCCACTTGAGAACCTGCTGAACCGCCGCCTCGATCTGCTTTGGATCCGTCGAGTTGATGGAATACCCGAGACTCATGAGCCCCGCGCCAATCACCTCGCGGATATCATCCAGAAGCGAGATGCGCCCCTTAAGCGCCGCCGTATTGAGAATCGACCAGCTATTCACATCGACGCCTTCGGGTATCTTGTTCTTCAGATACATGAAGCCGGTATACGTTACCGCGTAGGGAACGCTGTAGGTGAAGTTCGGGTCGAGTATCTGATTGGTGAACGACTTGTCGAAATTATTGCGCACGTTAGGTATCTTGGCGTGATCAAGCTTGAGAATCATCCCCTCCTTCGCCATCATCCCGATCTGATAGGAGCTCGGCATGATGATATCGTAGCCGGTTCCGCCCGCCTTGAGCTTGGCGTACATCGCCTCGTTGGAATCGAAGGTATCCACCTTGACCGTTACATCAAGCGCCTTCTCGAAGCTCTCCAACACTTCCGGGGCGATGTAGTCGCTCCACGTGTAGATGTGGAGCACGCCTCCATCGCTATCATCGGGGGGACGATATCCGCTCGCTTCGGCGGCCGCCTTGGCGTTGGCGATGAGGCTCGACTCCTCCGCCTCGATTTCGTTGGACGACTGCGAGCAGCCGATGATCATTGCAGACGATGCGAGAGTAGCGCACGTCATTGTGAGTTTACGCATATTCATTGGTTTTTATCCTTTTTGATTTTTGGTTGACTTTTCATCGTGAGCAGTTTGGAGATACCAACCAGCGCACAAGTGAAAATCAGCATCAAGGTCGAAAGCGCGAATACACTCGGCAGATTCCTGGAGTGCTTGGTCATCGAGCTTACGTAAGTCGGGAAGGTGTTGGTTCCCGCGCCATTGACGAACGATGTAATTACCACATCGTCAATCGAAAGGGTAAACGCCAGAAGCCCGCCCGCCACGATGCCCGGCATCAGAATCGGCAGCTCCACCTTGAAGAACGTGTACCATGGCCCCGCCCCAAGATCGTATGACGCCTCGACGATGCGATCGTCGAAATCTTGCAGACGCGCCAATACCGTCATCACCACATACGATACGCAAAACGTGACGTGAGCGATGAGGATGGTCCAGAATCCACAATCGATCTTCGCCGCCACGAAGAGCATCAGCAACGAGATGCCGATGAGGATATCCGGCATTATCAGCGGGGTGTATACGAGCGCGTGGTGGATCGATTGCAGACGGCTGCGCCAACGATGAAGCGCCAACGCCGCAGTCGTTCCCAATACGCTGGAAATCACCGTCGCCAAGCCCGCGATCAACAGCGATAGCCAAAAACTCTGCATTAGCGCGTTGACCGCGTAATCACCACGGAAGATTTGCGCATACCACTTCGTCGAAAAGCCAATGAAGTTTCCATGCGCATCGAGAAACGACATCGATATCCCATTCGGTATGAAGCCATAGATGATTACCAGCACGATCGGAACATAGAGGAACGCCAACACGAACCCCAATACCGCAACTGAAAAGAACGAGCGCTTCATGTATCCATCCTCTCCATATTACGTGCGTAAACGAACTTGCGATTCTACCCGCTTGCGGTCGCGTATATCCTGGCGCCGCTTCCACCACATCGCCAACGCGATCGGCACCAGAACCGATACCGCCATCAATGCGGCCAAGGCCGAAGCGTGCGGGATGTTGCGGTTCTGAATCGCGCGCATGAAAATCTTGTTGCCGATGAGCACGCAATTCGTCCCGCCCAACATCTGAGGAATTACGTAACTGCCGATAGCCGGTATGAACACCATCAGCACCGCCGAGATCAGCCCCTGCTTGATGCCGGGAATGAATATCTTGCGAAAGGCATAGAAATTACGCGCCCCGAGATCGCGCGCGGCCTCCAGCAACGAGAAGTCGAACTTCTCGGCCGCCGAATAAATCGGCATGATCGCGAATGGCAAAAACGAATACACCGAAACCAACACCACCGCCGCCTCGCTATCGAGAATCGTGGAGGACGCGGGATCCACCGGCGTCGATGTGGCGAAGCCAATCGAAATCAAGAACTGCTGCATGAAATTGGGCAGCCAATCGAACAGCCACTCGCGCGTGCGCAAATAAAATAGATACGTCGCCTGCAACCAACCATCGGGATGAAGCATCGTCTTCCACGCGAAAACGCGAACGACGAAACTCGTCCAGAACGGCAACATGATCGCCCCCGCCACCACGCCGCGCCACCTCGACTTCATCCGCGCGATCGCATACCCGCAGGGAACCGCCAGGATGATCGACCAAAGCGTTACCTCGAATGATATCTTGAGCGTATTCCACACGATCGCCGGATAGTCCGGGTCGACCAATTCCCGCCAGGTGTTCATGCTCCACTCGCCTACGCCGCCCGTCGCATCGTGATCGTGAAAGGTAAACGCCAATACGATGATCGCGGGAATGGCGAAAAACAACGCCAGCCACACGAAGCTCGGCAAAGTGACCAGCCATTCCGCTTGCTTCGTCTTCAGAGGATTGGAATTCATCCTTGCACTTCCACCATGAACCCGTCGTCGGGGTGCCACCACACGAATACTTCGTCGTTCCAGGTAATCGCTTCCTGATCAAGCAGAAAACGCGAATGCGGCTTCAGCGCGGCAATCCGTAGTGTATCGGACGACAACCAGTATTTGGTATACACGCCCTGATACACGATATCCTGAACCTTCGAGGGAAATACATTGATGCCCGCCCCCTTCTCCGGCGGCGGCGGATTCAGCGTAACGCGTATCTTCTCCGGCCGAACCGATAGATCCACCTTCTGGCCAATCCGCAAGTTCTTATCGTTGAATGCCGATATCCGCGGAAAGCCCTCAACGTCAATCTGACAATACTCGCCATCAATGGCCACGATCTCGCCGGAGAAGAAGTTCGTATCGCCGATGAACGACGCCACGAAGCGAGATTTCGGCGCCTCGTATATCTTGGCCGGAACATCCAACTGCTCCACCTTGCCGCGATTGATCACCGCTATGCGATCCGATAGCGACATCGCCTCGCCCTGATCGTGCGTAACATAAAGGAAGGTAATTCCAACTTGATCGTGAATCGCATCCAGCTCAATCAGCATGTGCTGACGGAGCTTCAAGTCGAGCGCCGCCAATGGCTCGTCGAGCAACAGCACTTGCGGGCGATCGACCAACGCTCTCGCAATCGCCACGCGCTGCTTCTGACCGCCGGAAAGCTGGCTTGGGTACTTCCACGATTGATCGGAAAGTTGAATCATCTCGAGTATGCCCTCGACTCGCTCTTCGATCTCGCTCTTCTCGCACTTCGCGAGCTTAAGCGAAAACGCGATATTATCCCATACCGTCATCGTCGGGAACAACGCATAATTCTGGAATACCGTATGCACTCTGCGCTGATTGGGCGATAGGTCGGTAATATCCTTGCCTTCAAGATAGATGCGCCCGGAATCGGGACGCTCGAACCCGCCAAGCATCCTCAGGAGCGTGGTCTTGCCACATCCAGAAGGACCGAGCAACGAAAAGAATTCACCCTTCGTTACCGACAATGTAACATCGTTAACGGCCGTCAGCGCACCGAAGCGCTTTGTCACATGATCGAATACCAGAAAGTCGTTATTCATTGGCGCGAATTATATCATAATCCGTGTGCAAAAAACGAAGGAACTTTCAAGAATTTTTCGATGCTCAATTTCGTATCTCGAAACCACGTTCTTTGAGGAACGCCTTGAGGCCGGGAATGTCGACAATATGAAAGTGAAATACGCTCGCGGCGAGCAATACATTCGCGCCCGCCTCGGCCGCCTCCGCGAAGTGTTCCATCGTGCCAGCGCCGCCCGATGCGACAATATCCACCTCATCTCTGGCCACCGCGCGAATCTTGCGGATGAGCGGCAAATCATAGCCAGTGCGAACGCCGTCGGTTGATTTCGAGGTTGGCAATATGCACCCAACTCCATAGCCATCAACTTCCTTCGCCCATTCGCCGGCATCTCTGCCAGTCGCCGTGTTGCCGCCATCGATATACACCTCATAGCCAGAGGGCATCGCCGGATTCCTGAGCACATCAATCGCAACCGTGATCTTCGCTGCGCCAAATTCCTTCACCATCTCGGCGATGAGCTCCGGCTTGCGGAACACCGCCGATGAGGTGGAAATCTTGTTCGCGCCGGCCTTCAGCACCGCCTCCGCGCTCTGAACCGAGGAGATTCCTCCGCCCATCGTGAATGGAACGCTTACAACATCCGCCACCTTGCGAGTGACTTCGAGCAGCGTAGCGCGGTTCTCTATCGTGGCCGTTATATCAAGCATCGCCAGCTCGTCCGCTCCGGCTTCGCAATATGCCTTGCAGCACTCGACGGGATCGCCCGCATCCTTGATGTCGACGAACTTCACGCCCTTCACGACGCGCCCCGCGATCATATCCATGCAGGGCATAATGATTAATGGACTCTTCATTCTATCTCCTCTTTCAGCCATTGCGCTTTTCGAAATCCTTCATGAAATCGACAAGCGCGTCAATCCCCGCCATCGGGAACGCATTGTAAATCGACGCGCGGAGTCCACCAACCGAACGATGCCCCTTGAGCGAGCTCATGCCCAGCTGCTTCGCTTCGTCGATGAAGCGCTTCTCCAACGCCTCGTCGTTGCCGCGAATACGCCAAGTGATGTTCATGTTGGAACGATATTCCTTGAGCGCGGTGCCAACCCAGAAGTCGGAGCCGTCGATAACGTCGTACAATTTCTTCGCCTTCTCGGCGTTGAGCTTGAATAGATTTTCCTTGCCCATCCGCTTTACCCACTTCATCGTCTCGCCGAATATGTAGATTCCCCACGTAGGCGGCGTATTGTAAAGCGAGTTCTCGTCGACATACGTGCGATACTGGAGCATCGTCGGTATCTTATCGCTGCCACGCGCCGCCAACTCCTTGCGAATCGCCACTACCGCCATTCCGCTTGGTCCGAGGTTCTTCTGCGCGCCCGCGTAGAACATATCGAACTTATTGTAGTCGCGCTCGCAGCTGAGGATGTCGGAGGACATGTCGCAGATGAGCGGCGAACCGGTGACGGGGAAGTTCTTGATTTCGGCGCCGGCGATCGTCTCGTTCGAGCAGATGTGGCTGTAGGCCGCGCCCTTGGTCCACTTCCACTCGTCCGCCTTCGGCATGCGGGTCGGGATGTCCTTCTGGCAGTCGGCGGCGACGTTGATGGTCGCGCCCACCTGCGGCGCGTACTTCTGCGCCTCCTTGAGGGCCTTGCCCGACCAGGTGCCCTGCTTGCCGTAGTCGGCGACCGCGCCCTGCTTCAGAAAGTTCATCGCGATCATCGCGAACTGCATCGAGGCACCGCCCTGGATGAAGCAGACCGCCCAGTCATCATTGAGACCGCACAGCTCCTTGAACGTGGCGATCGCCTCCTGATGGATGGCATCGTAATCTTTGCCGCGGTGCGACATCTCCATCACCGACATACCGGTGCCCTTGTAGTCGACGAGATCCTTTTGCGCATCCTGCAGAACCTCGAGGGGCAGCACGGCGGGACCCGCGGAGAAGTTATATGCTCTTGACATTTCTTTTGTTCCTTTCTTTAGAGTTTATCTGTAACCGCCCTGAGAGATTATCCGATGGACGATTGATGGATATTATACGCTTTTCATTCGGTCTCTTCAAGCGGCGAAACCTTCCGTTCACGAATCAGCAGCGACGGGTTGCGTTTCAGTTCGGTCACCAGCTCGCGCACCGAAACCGTCGTCCGCGACACATCCTCAAGCAGCCGCTCGACATCTGGCTGGCTCGACTCCAGCATGGCGCGCACGTTGTCGGACGCCGCCGCCAGCGCCGACACCGTCATGTTCAGGTTGCTCCATGCGATGTTGAGGTCCATCTTGTTGATCTGGTTCATCACCTTCGTCGCCGCGACCGAGAAGTCATCCAGCAGCGACATCTTCGGCGGCACATACGCATACCGCGGCGTCCAGGAGATGTGCGGAACCTCCGGCGGATTCTCGACATTGAAGTCGCATTCGATGCGCGAGAGACCGGTGAT
>CALCDB010000208.1 GCA_937901395.1 uncultured Verrucomicrobiota bacterium | reverse complement strand
AGAAAATCGAGGCCGAAATCAAGAAGATCAGCGTCGAGTACGCAAACGGCGGCATCACCGTCGTCGCGAAGGGCGACATGTCGATCGAGAAGATCGCGGTTTCGCCGGAGGCGTACGATGAGGTAAAGGCGGGCAAGCCGGCGCGTTTCGAGACGATGCTCTTCAATGTGGTCAATGGTGCGCTCAATCGTGCGCGCGAGGCGACGCAGCAGATGATGATGGAGCAGATGAAGGCCGGCGGAGGAATGAACGGACTCTTCGGTAAATAAGGATCATGCTGCAGCCAATCGCCGAGCTTGAAAAGTGCCTTTCTCGTCTCCCTGGTTTGGGGAGGCGCTCGGCGGCGCGTGCGGCTCTCGCATTGGTGCGCGAACCACTACGGCTGATGGAGCCGCTGAGCCTGGCGCTAAAGGCATCCGCCGAGAAGGTTCGCTGTTGCTCCCGCTGCGGCGCGTTTACCACGATTGACGCGAATCCATGCGCGATATGCAGCGATCCCACGCGCGAGGCGGGGATCCTATGCGTAGTGGAGGAGCCGGCGGATATAATCACCATCGATTCATCGAGCGCCTTTCATGGGCGTTATCATGTGTTGGGGGGCAAGCTTTCGCCGATACGCCATTTAGGGCCAGAAAAATTACGGTTCGCCGAATTGACGGATAGGGTAGTGCGCGAGAACATACATGAGGTATTGCTCGCGGTTTCGACGGATATGGATGGCGATGCGACGGTAGGGTACATCGCGGAGATTTTGAAGGGGACGGGCGCGAAGATTACGCGACTCGCGTTTGGTTTACCAGCAGATTCGGGAATATCGTATTCAGATCCGCTTACATTGAGGCGAGCGATAAAAGGGAGGGTAGCGGTATGAGCATGGAAATGCGCAGTTCGAGAAGAGGGTTCCTTACGGGGGCGGCATCAATGGCGATACTCTCGGGTTGTCATGGGGGAAGCTTCCTTTCGGCGGCCAAGGCGAGAAGATTGAATATTTTGTATATAATGTCCGATGATCATGCGGCGCACGCGATCAGCGCGTATGGTTCGCGCATCAACAAGACGCCGCATCTCGATAAGCTCGCGAAGGATGGCATAATACTTTCGAATTGCATGTGCACGAATCCGATTTGCGCGCCGAGCAGAGGAGGGATTCTGACGGGAGAGTATAGCCATAACAACGGGGTTCCGGTGTTCAACGATATTTCCGTAAAGAAGAAAACCATTGGCGGATATCTGCGGGATGCGGGATATTGGACGGCATTCATCGGGAAGTGGCATTTGGGCGGACCCAATACGATGCGCGATAGCGATTGGGATCGTTGGATGATATACGCGAACCAAGGCGTTTACTTCGATCCATTCTTCTTCGAGAAGAAGAATGGCAAGGTGGAGAAGACGATTTTCAAGGGCGAGTACGCAACCGAGAACATAACGAAGGTATGCTGCGCGGAATTGGAGAAGCCAATCGCCAAGAAGCAGCCATTCTTCATGATGATGCATCACAAGGCGCCGCATCGCAATTGGTTGCCGAGCAATAAATACCGAGCGAAATTCCGCTCGATGACGCTTAAGGACATCCCCTTGCCGGATACGATCTTCGATACATACGAGGGCAGGACCAGCGCGATCAAGTCGACCGCGATGACGATATTGAATCATCTGCGGCCGGAATTCGATTTGAAGATCGCGGAATATTTTCGCGAGGGCGGCGAGTTCGAGTTCGAGGGCAAGCGCTATACGGGAAAGAAGAACGCGAAGGGCGAGTACGTAAACGAATTTCCGGAGGGTATGGATGCGCGTGCGCGCACGGCGTTCGCCTATCTTCGGTATATGCAGGACTATCTCGCATGCGTGCAATCGATCGACGATTCCATCGGCGATATGGTAGCGTACTTGAAGAAGAAAGGCGTATATGAGAATACGCTCATAATCTACACCGCCGATCAGGGATTCTTCCTCGGCGATCATGGGCTTTACGACAAGCGCTTCATAATGGAAGAGGTAATCAAGATGCCGTTCATCGCGTGCTGTCCCAACTTGATTCCCGCGGGGTCGCGCAATGACGATCTCATCACCAACATCGATTTCGCGCCAACATTCCTGGAGATCGCGGAGGCGCCGAAGCCGCCGGAGATGCAGGGCGAGAGCTTTCTCAGCAATCTCGAGGGTTCTACTCCATGGACGTGGCGGAAAGATTGTTACTTCCGTTATTATGTCGAGGGCGGCGAACATCAGACGGCGGCGTGGTATGGCATCCGCACGATGGTCGATAAGCTCGTATACTACTACAAGCGTGATGAGTGGGAGTATTTCGACATCGTCAAGGATCCGGAAGAACTCAAGAACGAATACAACAATCCGGAATATCGCGGACGAATCGAGAAGCTCACGAAGCGGCTCTACGAGTTGAAGAAGGAGCTTGGCGACAACGACCAATACAAGGACGCAAAGGAGTACGGGCCGATAGGCAAATAAGGATTTTTCGTTAACTTAAATATCGTTAACCACACAAGAAAGGAATAAAAAAATGAACATGAATCGTAGGAGTTTTCTCAAAGGCGCATTATTCGCGGGCGCGGCCGCCTGCACGGTGGACACGAAGGCGAGCAATGCCTTCAGCCGTTTCTTTGATTTCACTTCCGGCGCGCCCATGCATGGCTACGCGGCGGAGCCAATGCCGGAGATTCGTCTCGGCATCGTAGGTATGGGCGGACGCGGTCAGGGCGTAATGGAGCGCATCAGCGGATTGCCGGGAATCAAGGTCGTGGCGATTTGCGATAAGAACCCGACAAAGCTGGCGGAGGCGGCGAAGCGTCTCGAGAAGGCAGGTAAGCCAGCCGCTAAGCAGTATCTTGGCGATGAGGCGTGGAAGGCGCTTTGCGAGGACGAGAATGTGAACGTCGTATACAACACGACGCCGTGGGAGTTGCACGTTCCCGTGGCCTTGGGAGCGATGAATGGCGGCAAGCACGTATTCACGGAAGTTCCGAGCGCATTCACGGTAGACGAGTGCTGGGAATTGGTGGAGACCAGCGAGGCGACCAAGCGGCATTGTATGCAGCTCGAGAACTGCTGCTATGGCGAAGTCGAGATGCTCACGTTCAATCTCGCCAAGTTGGGAATGCTCGGCGACATCATCCATGGCGAGGGAGCGTACATCCACGATCTCCGCAATATGTGCACCGAGGTCTATCCTGATTACGAATATTGGCGCTATCCGCACAATGCGGAGCATTCCGGCAATCGCTATGTGACGCACGGGCTCGTTCCGCTTTGCTTGACGATGGATATCAATCGCGGCGACCGGCTCGAATATCTCGTGTCGATGGATTCCGTCGAAAAGAACTTCGCGCTCTACAAGAAGAATCACATCGATCCGAATGCGCCAGCCTCGCTTCGTCAGGACGAGTTGCTCAGGCGCCTTCACGAGACGATGAAGACCGGCAACATGAACACGACGCTCATCCATACCGAACTCGGCAAGACCATCATGATTCAGCACGATGTGAGCTCGCCGCGTCCGTATACGCGACTTCAGCTCGTTTCGGGAACGAAGGGAATCGTTGCGGATTATCCATTCCGGATCGCGTTGGAAGAGAAGAACGGAGCGGGCGCGCACAGCTGGTTCGAGGATAAGAAGGCCGATGAGATCGCCGAGAAGTACATGCACCCATTGTACAAGACGATTGGCACGCTGGCCAAGCGCGTTGGCGGACATGGCGGTATGGACTTCATCATGGATGCGCGTTGGATTTACTGCTTGCAGCAGGGCTTGCCGCTTGATATGGATGTGTATGATCTGGCGACGACTTGCTGCTTGGGCGAACTTACCGAGACCTCGGTTGACAATCGCGCGGATTCGGTGGAGATACCCGACTTCACGCGTGGCGCGTGGAAGACGAACGCACCGATGGGAGTAGTCGATATCGATATCAAGAAGTTCGGTCTCAAGGACGAAGATCTCAAAGCGGCAGACGCGCAGATGAACGTCTAAGATGTTCTCAATCGTCTTGATGCGGCCAGAGATTCCCCATAACACGGGAGCTATTGGTCGGCTTTGCGTCGGATTAGGGGTTAAGCTTAATCTGATTCGTCCGCTCGGCTTTCAGTTGGATGATAAGTCGATTGCGCGAGCGGGGCTTGATTACTGGCCGCATCTTGACATCGAAATTCACGATACGTGGGAAGAATATCTGGCGAAGGAGAAACCCGAAAGGTTTCATTTTCTTTCCACGCATGGCAAGAAGACGCTATACGATCTTCGCTTCGAGGATGGCGACGCGCTCATATTCGGCAACGAGGGGCATGGTTTGCCGAAGGATTTCTACGAGCGCTACGAGGACTTGCTTTTCAAGATACCGATGCCAGGCGCCTTCGCGCGTTCCATTAATCTCGCAAACGCGGTATCGATCGCGGCTTATGAATGTTACCGACAGTTGAACGTCGGTCGAAAAATGTGATATAATACACACACATGAGAACTTTGACGGGTATACAGCCTTCTGGCAAGCTCCATTGGGGCAATTATTTCGGGGCAATGAAGTCGATGTTCGACCTTCAGGAGAAGGGCGAGAACTTCATGTTTATCGCGAATTTTCACGCGATGACGACAGTGCGCGATGGCGCGCAATTACGGGAAGCCACCAAGGATGTGGCGTTGGATTATCTCGCGTGTGGGTTGGATCCGGTGAAGACGGTAATCTATCGGCAAAGCGATGTTCCCGAGGTTCAGGAACTCGCGTGGTATCTTTCGTGCCTCACGCCGATGGGGCTGCTGGAACGCTGCCACAGCTACAAGGACAAGATGGCGCATGGCTTCGAGGCGACGCATGGGCTTTTCGCATATCCGGTATTGATGGCGGCTGATATCCTTATTATGAATGCGGACTTGGTTCCGGTCGGCAAGGATCAAAAGCAGCATCTCGAAGTGACGCGTGATTTAGCGCAGAAGTTCAACAATGCATACGGCGAAATATTCAAGTTGCCAGATGCGTATATTCCAGAGACGGTGGCGACGATTCCGGGGACGGATGGTCAGAAGATGTCGAAGAGCTATCACAATACGATCGAGCTTTTCGAGCCGGCGAATTCCATCAAGAAGAAGGTAATGGGTATCGTGACCGATTCGAAGACGATGGAAGAGCCGAAGGAGCCGGAGGGGAATTCGATATACGAGCTTTACAAGCTATTCGCCACGCCAGACGAAGTAGCGGAAATGGCGGCGAAGTTCCGAGCCGGCAATTATGGCTATGGTCACGCGAAGAAGGCGCTTCTGGAGGCGTATCATCGCTTGTTCGATCCATTCAGGGCGAAGCGCGAGGAGCTCGCGAAGGATAATGATACGCTTGAGGATATCCTAATTTGCGGGGCGAAGAAGGCGCGCGAGGCGGCGTCCGCGACGATGGAGAGGGTTCGCAAGGCGGTAGGGCTTTGAGGTATTTTAGTTAGCTTTAATATTCCATGAAAGGATTGAGATTAAGAAAATGAAAGCAATTGCGAAAGTAGCTCCGCAAAGGGGCGTCGAGTTAGTTGAGAAGCCAATGCCGACAGTCGGTATTGACGATGTGCTCATCAAGATCAAGAAGACCGCCATTTGCGGCACTGATGTGCATATTTACGATTGGAACAGCTGGGCGCAGGAGACGATCAAGCCGCCGATGACGATCGGTCATGAGTACGTAGGCGAGGTCGTTGAAGTTGGCTCGAACGTCAA
The DNA here is from genome assembly GCA_937901395.1 of uncultured Verrucomicrobiota bacterium. Lineage (GTDB taxonomy): Bacteria > Verrucomicrobiota > Kiritimatiellia > RFP12 > UBA1067 > UBA1067. Next base: position 4,055 of record CALCDB010000208.1, on the reverse strand, counting down.
GAGCGTGAAGGTAGGCGAGCGCGTCTCCGGCGAAGGGCATATCGTCTGCGGGCATTGCCGCAATTGTCGCGCGGGGCAGCGTCATCTTTGCCCGAACACGAAGGGCGTAGGGGTGAATCGTGATGGCGCCTTCGCGGAATATCTTTGCATTCCGGAATCGAACGTATGGCATTGCGATCCATCGATTCCCGATGAGCTTTACGCGATTTTCGATCCATTCGGCAACGCTACGCATACCGCGCTCTCGTTCAACATGGTCGGCGAGGATGTGCTCATTACCGGCGCGGGCCCGATCGGCTGCATGGCGGCGGGCATCTCTCGCTACGTGGGCGCGAGGAACGTCGTAGTAGTCGATATCAACGATTATCGCTTGGGTCTCGCGAAGACGCTGGGCGCCACGCGCGTCGTGAACTCGAAGAACGAGAAGCTCGAGGACGTGATGAAGGAACTTGGAATGGTCGAGGGCTTCGACGTAGGTCTGGAGATGTCGGGGGCGGCGCCGTGCCTCAATCAGATGATCGAGACGATGAATTGCGGCGGACGCATCGCGTTGCTGGGCATTCAGGGCAGCGAGACGAAGGTGAACTGGAATCACATCGTCTGGAAGGGGCTCAAGATCAAGGGCGAGAAGACGCACTATCTGATTGTGAGCGGGACGTAATAGTAATTACTATTGTATAAACCTAAGTTGAAGATTTAGAGCAAAAAACTGATTTCCATCAGAATCAGTTTTAATACTTGCAAACTCATGACGTGAAGCAGACGCAGTTTCAAACTTCAGGTCATGATACAAGTATTCCTCTAATGTGTCCTTATATAGGACATGATAGCAATCAATATTTCCAGAAGATTTTACTACTAACATGCCAGAGGCAAGATCAGTTGCTTCCCACGGTTGACTTGGTAACATTCCCAAAGCAAAATCCATCAGTAATCTTTTTACTTTTGCTTCATAATGTTTGGTATTTACAGTCATAGGAAATCCTATAGGATTAGCTTCTGTAATCATTTCCGTAAGTTTGTCAATCCTTCGTTCACCAGTAGAAAAACTTGTATATAACAACCAAGCTAAAATTTGTGGCATACAAGAGTCAACCAATATGAGATTCTCCAGGAATACGTTTTCATTGTTTTTATTTTGTTGTATTCCACAGAATTTCAAGTCCGAGCCAAATTCTTTGATTTTTGACAATCTACCCATAACGTCAGTTACAAGCTTGGGACCTTGCTTAACTTTCATGTTATTAACAAGCTCAATTTGATTCTTCGTCAAAGGTTTTGTTAAACGGTAATGAAAATTCGTTAACAAAGATGCATTGACCAATGTAGGTGCACTGCCAATTTCGGACTTGATACTGAACCCTTGTTTGGGAGTCTGCCCTGTAAGCGTATCATGAATAACGATATACAAGTCAGACTTGTCTTTGCAATTTTCTGCAATTTTCCGGTTTACACAAGCTACTTTGGGACAACATGATTTGTCTCGGAAATCGTTTAATGAAGATATTGCAAAGGATGCATCTTTTTTCTTAATTGAAGACATCGCTGCAAACAAATGCTTTGCCCAATAGGAAAATTCAGACTTCTCTATTGTTCTTTGCTCTTCATTATTGATATTCATATTGATATTTGAGTCTTCCATGATAAAGTACTCAACACCAATCTCTTGATCAATATATCTCATGACAGACAGGATAGGCAGACGCAGACGTTCTCCCTCTGCCTGATCCTTCTTTATCGGGTACAGATTTTGGTCAGCAAGCAATTTGAACAAAGTATAAAGTTCACTCCATTCACCTTTGTTTTTCTCTGGCTTATCCCATGAAACTGATTTATATGACTTTTTTACAGGATTCCCCTGCTCGTCAGAGAAGAAAAAGAAAAACATTATATTAGTTCCTTTCTTTTTAATGTGGTTAGTATCTGATCTGCCGTTGCCTGAATAGCAGGCACAGCTACACTATTGCCGAACTGCTTGTAGGCAGAAGCATCCGAAACAACAATCCTGAAATCATCAGGATAACCTTGCAGACGCGCCCATTCGCGAGGGGTCATCTTGCGGATTCCTTCTTTGTTGATCTCTCCCTTGATATTGGTTGTCGGTATAAGTTCAGTTTGTCTATAATCCTTAACCAGATTACATTCACGCCCCATACCACCACACACAATAGCATTGGCAACGCCATCATCCTCGATGATCTTGTAGCCAAATCCATGACCTGCGGCTTCATGACGCGCACGATGGCGACGCAAGGTTTCCACATAGGTCTCAGAGAGATAATACTTTGCAGGCACAGGGTTTTCCTCTCTTACATCTAACCAGCATGGAATCTCCTCTCGTCTTTCAGGATAAACGAAATCTTCTTTGGTAATTCCAAGATCATCACGGAAACCGACAATATAGATACGCTCTCTATGCTGAGGAACGCCATAGTGCATTGCATTTAATATCTGAGGATCAGGAACTATATACCCAATCTCTGCCAGTGTATTGAGAATTGTTTCAAGCGTCTTGCCCTTGTCATGAATGGCCAACCCTTTCACATTCTCCAAGAAAAAGGCTTTTGGGCGTTTTCTGCGAAGAATCTCAGCGACATCAAAGAACAAGGTGCCTCGTGTCTCTGCAAAGCCACGACGTTTGCCCGCAAGAGAAAATGCCTGACAAGGGAATCCCGCACAAAGAATGTCGAAGTTATCTGGAATCATCTGCTTTGTACTCTCCTTCGTAATGTCCCCAAAAGGCAACTCTCCATAGTTGGCAAAGTAGGTCTTCTGCGCATGCTCATCCCATTCTGAAGAGAAAACGCACTCACCGCCTAAGTTCTGGAAAGCCATACGGAAACCACCAATACCTGCAAACAAGTCGATGAAGGTAAACGCAGGATTATTCTGAGGAGGGAAAGGTGAATTGTGGCTATCATTAAACAAATAAGTCAATGAAAGATCAAAGTCATCCCTAACGATGCCAGTAGCTACCTCTGGTTCTTTTTTGAAGATATGTTGTTGCCAGGCAGGTAGAAGCTGTGCTGCCTTTCCTGCAAATGGCTGCGCAAAATCCCATCTGTTACGCAAGGAAAGAAAGTGAGTAATGACAGCAGCCTGTTCCGCAAGAGACATCTGCTCACCGTCTTCGTTGAAGCAGCCGTCTCCTGTGACGTTATATATTTTCTCAAGACCTTTTTGTCTTACGAAGTCGGAAAGGGAAAACATACCCTTCTTTGTTATTGCCATTGTATTGGTGTTACGAAATATGGTGATTTGTGTCTTTCACTAAATCGGGCGCAAAGATAGTGAGAATTTAGTTTGAAAACAAAAAAAAGCGAAGGTATTTAATATTTCTTATTAAAAACCTCAGAAAATATGGGGGACTTTGATTTATTTTGCCTACATATTACGTTCTTTTCCTAAGTTATTTGCAATAAATCTTCATGAGAACATGTATTTCGATGCTTATGTAAGGTCTAAATTCCTACAGACATTGTTTATGGTACGGGTTGTAACGTCTCAAGCTCTACAGACGTTATGAAGTGTACGGTACGTAAGGCCTGAAAAAACACAGACCTTACGTTTTGTTGTGTATGTAAGGTCTGCGAGTGTTCAGAGGGTGTTTAGCTTGCGGAAACGGCGGATATCGTTGCGATGACAGCCGTTTCGGTATTCGTAGGGGGTCATCCTGAGCTTCTTCTGCATGATCTTGGCGAGGTTGTCGGCATTGGCGTAGCCGCAGAGCTCGGCGATGCTCAGGAGGGAGCTATCGGTAGTCCTGAGGAGGTACAGGGCCTGCAGCAGGCGCCATTCGCGGATCATCTTGGCAAGCGACTTGCCTGTCAGGAGCTCTATGGCGTGGCTGAGGTAGGTGGCGTTGACGTGGAGGCGGCTGGCAACGTCCTGGGCCAGGAGGTCGGAGCTGGTGCGAAGCACTTCTACCACTGCATCGAGGATGCTCTCGCCGGTGGGTTGGTCGCGGTTTCTGGAGAACAGCTCTGATACTTGATATTTCGGTTTCATAGTAAATTCATGTTCACTTGTAAATGCTTTTGAATGCTCACCTCTGC
>CALCDB010000207.1 GCA_937901395.1 uncultured Verrucomicrobiota bacterium | reverse complement strand
TAACTTGAAATGCACCTTCGCCGTCTTCTTCGCCTTCACCGCCGCCGCGCTGATGAGCTTCGCTTCCTCAAGATCGATTATCGGCAATATGATTCCCGCCTTGACCATCGCGGGTATCTCATCGGGCAATACGCTGGAAAGTATCTGCACTTCCACGCCCTTTACGAGGCGCTTCAACTCCAATGCCTCATAAGGTTCGGCGACCCCAAATTGCCTGCATCCCGCCTTCGCCAATGCCTTTGCGTACGCCCCTACCCCGAGACCATACGCATTCGCCTTCAATACGCACAGCACCTGCATCGGCTTTACATGCGAAACGATGCGTCGATAATTTCTCACCAATGCACCCAAGTCAATCTCGACTACTACTCTGCGTTGCATATTAAATCTCTCCCGTCTTTATGGTATAGGTTTTTCCACACATGTGACAAGTGATGTCAATTTTCGGTGGCAATGCCTTGCGTTCATCGGCCGATAGAGCCGATAACATTGCCATTGCCCGTTCTGGCGTGCATCGACAAGCGAACTTAAGCGGCGTCGTCTTCTTCAACTCCGCGCTACCCAAATTGAGTTGCCTTAAAAGGTTGCGCTCGGCTACCGCCAACGACTTGAATCGAACCCCCAGCGCTCCCGTATCTTTACCATCCGGCAACTCCTCCACAAGAATCCCCCTCGCCTCCGACACCTCGCACTCGTCATTAACCGCCGCCTCAAGTTGAATCGTCGCCTTGCGCTGCAACGAGCCGGCCAAATAGCAATCCAATGACGATGAAATTCCCTGTGAAAGTATCTTTCCTGGTATCGACCGCGTTACCTGATATTGCGCATCACCGATTACCAATTTATCCTTCGGCTTGCCCAGCCCGTCAAAATCTTCCAGAATCTTTCGCTCCGTGTAACCTCGCAAGGTTCCATCTGAAGTGCACTCGACGTTAAAGCCGCCCAATGGTCCCTTGCATTTCATCTGCAGAATTACGGTCTCGTCCTTTTCCGATACCTCCGCCCCCAAAAGCGCCACCGCCGATAACGCCTCCGCCAGGTAATGCGCGCTGGTTGGCCCGCAAAGATGTCCGCGAACGAGCTCTTGCGCGGCAGTCGTTACGTCGACGATCGTTACCGCTACCTTCTTATTGGCATCATACCACTCTACACGTTCGTCTTTCATGATCAAAAGGAATATTGAATGCCTCCAACTATGGTATAGACCATCTCGACCTCCGAATCAAGCCCGAGCGTTGCGTCAAAATCCACGCGAATCGAAAGATGGTCGTCAAGATGATAGAACGCTCCCATCCCCAACTTCGGCCCGACTTGCCCCGCGTCGCGGGCTATCCAACCCTTGGCGCCAAATGTGAAGAATGGATCAAACCTTGAATAGCCGAAGAGATTGCCGTAAAGCTCTCCATCCTGCCAATGCCAAAGCGACTGCGCCGAAATGCTCGCGCTATCCTCCATCCACCCGACCTCGCTTTCGACTGCGAAGAAATCGCTTAGATAATATCCACCGCGAATGGCCGCGCCTCCTAAATGGCACATTGACGAGCCTCCTTGCGGAAGAACCATTCCCGCCACCGCCCCAACGTACCATTCATCCTCGATTATCTCCGCCGCCGCCGAAAAACTGAATACTGATAACAATAATGGAAATATGTACTTTTTCATAGTCGTATATTTTATACTATTATTCCGCCTCCTACAACCTCGTCGCCATCATAAAATACGGCGCTCTGTCCCTTGGCTACTCCCAAGATCCCATCCTTCAATAGCTTCGGCTCTCCCGCGCTCCTCACTTTTACCGGCAGATTCTTGTCAATCCTGCCGATTGGCGATTCGACTTCGAGGTCATAGGCGATCGCCTGCTCGCGAAAACCTACCACGACCTCATTGCGCTCGGCGTCGAGTCGAACTACGTAATATGGCGTTCCCCCGCCGATTCCCAAGCCCTTGCGCTTGCCTACCGTATAATTCCAGAATCCCTGATGCCGACCAAGCGTCTTGCCCTCGACCGTGACGATATTCCCCTCCTTGGGCGCCGCCCCGATAATCGTCTTCGGCTCACCTCCGCAAAAATCCTGACTATCCTCCTTCTTCGCGATCGTAAGCCCTGCCCTATCGGCGATCTCGCGCACTTCGCTTTTCTTCATTCCCCCCAATGGCAACAAGGTGCGCTTGAGAATCTCCTTGTCCACCCTATAGAGAAAGTAACTTTGATCCTTGGCGTAATCGACTCCACGAAAAAGCCGTCCGCCCTCAAGCCGCGCATAGTGGCCGGTCGCGAAATATTCGCAGCCCAATTCATTGAATGCGAATTGCGGCAAGAGCCCGAACTTCACCATCTCATTGCATCGCACGCATGGATTGGGCGTGCGCCCCTGAAGATACGTGGCCTTGAGGTAATCAATTACCTCGCGCTTCCACATCGCGCTGAGATCGTATACCTTTAATGGTATGCCTATGCATTTCGCAACTTCCTGCGCTTCCTTGAGCGATGCGTCCTCATTCTCCCTGCCCAATACCATCGTAACGCCAATCAACTCATCGCCGCGCTCTTTGAGCAACAACGCCGTTACTGCGGAATCCACTCCGCCCGATATCCCAACTGCTATCTTCACGCGAAAAGCCAAGTTGAGAGATAGCGCTCTCCAGTATCCGGCAATAGCGTTACTATGTTCTTGCCAGCGAACTCGTCGCGCTTAGCAACTTCAAATGCCGCCCACAATGCCGCGCCCGAGGTGATGCCCGCGAGGATGCCCTCCTTCGTCCCTAATAATCTCGCCGTCCTGCCCGCATCGTCGCTCGTGACTGTAATCACTTCGTCTATTAACGACCTATCCAAGATCGAAGGTATGAAATTTGCGCCAATGCCCTGCAGTTGATGCGCGCCGCAAACGCCCTTCGAAAGCATCGGACTATCCACGGGCTCTACCGCGAAGAGTTTCGTTGCCGGATTCTTCGCGCGCAGGAATTTCCCCACTCCCGTGAACGTACCTCCCGTGCCGACCCCGGCCACGAACGCGTCTACCGCTCCCCCGAGATCGGCCCAAATCTCCGGTCCCGTCGTCCGCTCGTGCGCCGCCGGATTCGCCTCATTGTCGAATTGCTGCGGAATAAACGAACCCGCGATTGTGCTCTTGAGCTCATTGGCCTTGTCGATGCAACCCTTCATTCCCAAGCTGCCGGGCGTAAGCACTACCTCCGCTCCATAGGCGGCCGCCAAGCGACGCCTCTCCACGCTCATCGTATCTGGCATTACCAAAATTAAATGATATCCCTTTACCGCCGATACTAACGCCAACCCTACCCCCGTATTGCCGCTCGTCGGTTCGATGATGGTGGCGCCCGGCTTGAGCGTTCCCGATTGTTCCGCCGCCTCAATCATCGCCAGCGCCACACGATCCTTGGCGCTGCCTCCGGGGTTGAACGCCTCTACCTTGACGAATACCCTCGCCTTCGTGGAATTCAACTTGCTGGAAATCTCCACCAATGGCGTTGAGCCCAACGTCTCAAGAATGCTTTTCACTTTCATGAAGCCACCTCAATTCTCTTCTTCGCATACGTTCATAATCATCGCGCTCGAAATCATCCGCTCCCGAAAGATGGTCGATGCCATGCGCTATGTAAAGCAATAATTCCTTCGCCTCCGACCAACCCCGGCGCTTCGGCGCCGCCTTCATCGCCCGCTCGTAGTTGACGTAAAGCTCGCCGTATATTCCCTCGCGCTCGCCGGGCATCGCGTCGTATCGCTGCGTGATCACATCCGTCGGACC
>CALCDB010000206.1 GCA_937901395.1 uncultured Verrucomicrobiota bacterium | reverse complement strand
AAAGGAAATTTTGGCATCCAGCCTTCTTAATAGTGCTTTATCAAACGTGTCAACAAGATTTGTTGTCATAATTATTAAGTATTAAATAGTTGAAAAATGAGAGAGCAGAAAACTGTATACAGGTTGTTTTAATGTTATTTCTGTAATAGTTCTCTGCCCTCATTATTAATATATTATAGGGTTATCTGTAAGCTCTCCTTAACCGTTGATGTCTTCATATAGTCATCGTAAGGAATGTCTGGGAAAGCCTTCTTGAGTTTCGTTGCATCAAGCGTGGTTCTGATTGAACTTGCTTTGACTGTTAGCTTCATAGTTGCTGTCTGCCGCTTTTCTTGCGGTCAGCGTCGCTTTGCCCGCGTTCACAACCGTCACGGTAAAGGTGCTGCCGAATTTCTTCTCAACCGCGAGGACGTTCGGATCCGAGGACAATCCGGTCGGATCCTATCGTCGTGACTTTGAGATTCCGGCGGACTGGATCGGCGACGAGATGATCCTTCAGTTCGACGGCGTCGAGTCGTTCTTCCGCCTGTGGGTCAACGGAGAATATGTTGGCTTCTCGAAAGACAGCCGTTCGCCGGCCGAATTCAATGTGACCAAGTTCTTGAAGAGCGGCAAGAACACGGTCGCCTTGGAGGTGTATCGTTATTCCGACGGCAGTTATCTTGAAGACCAAGATATGTTCCGCCTTTCCGGCATCTTTCGGCGGACATGGATTTTGGCGCGTCCGAAGGAGCGCATTAAAGACTTCTTCGTGACGGCGAGACCAGTGAGCGAAGGCGATTTCGCAGGCAAGTGGCGAATGGATGTAGAGGTCGAGGGAAATGTATCGATAGCGCTTTATGATTGGAGCGGCAATCTCGTCAAGCGATCGAACGATAAGTCGATTATCATAAATTCGCCAAAGCTTTGGAGCGCGGAAGAGCCGAACTGTTACAAGGTCGTGATCGGCAATGGAAGCGAATATGTTTCCACCGTCTTCGGTTTTAGAGTCAGCGAGATTAAGAACGGGCGCTATTATCTAAATGGCAAGGCGATTAAACTGAAGGGCGCGAATCGACACGAGAGCGATCCTATGTTCGGTCATTATGTTCCAAAGAGCCGTCACGAGCAAGATATCGAGCAACTCAAGGGGGCGAATTGTAATTGTGTGCGCAATGCGCATTATCCGCAGGACGATTATTGGTATTATCTTTGCGATGTGAACGGCATATATCTCGTGGACGAGGCGAATGTCGAATCGCATGGATATGGATATGGCGAACAATCGTTGTCACATCAGAAGAACTGGCAGAAGGCGACGGTGGATAGAAACCGCTCGATGATAGAGCGCAATAAGAATCATCCATCCGTAGTCATTTGGAGCTATGGGAACGAGGCTGGCCCTGGTGAGAATTTCGTTGCGGTTGAAAAGTGGGTGAAGGCGAGAGACAAGAGCCGTCCGACGCACTATGAACGCGATTGGTCGGTTGCGGATATGGAAGGGTGCCAATATCCGGCAGTCGCGTGGTGTTGGAACAAGGCGGCGGACAAGAATGCCAAGAAACCATTCTATATTTCGGAGTATGCGCATAATATGATTAATGCGATGGGGAATCTGAAAGATTATCAAGATGCGATTGAGAGTTCTGATGTCATTCTCGGGGCGACTATCTGGGATTGGGTCGATCAAGGGCTTTACATGGATAAGAATGGGGTTCGGATAATCGCCTTTGGCGGAGATCACGGAGACATTCCGAATGATGGACAATTCGTGATGAATGGATGCGTGCTTTCGGATCGCATGGTTGAGCCAGGATATTATGAGATCAAGCATGTTTATCAAAACTGGACGGCCAAGGCGAGCGATGATTTTAGCAACATCATCATTCGCAATAAGAATTATTTCATTGATTCCAAAGATGTGAAGTGCATTTGGGAGGCGATTGTTGATGGCGAGTCGGTTTCAAAGGGCGAATTCTTCGTCGAGAAATTAAAGCCGCAATCGGAAATGACATTTGCGATGCCGAAGTTTACGAAAGATGGAGCGGTAAGGGCACTTCGAATTACTTTCATCAAGGACGGGAAGTGCGTAGCTTCAGATCAAATCGATTTTCCGGCTAAGGCATTAGAACCAGAACTTAAAACTGGGATGGCTCAAGTTGAAGAAGACGACAAGTCAATTACATTCGATACCGGTAAGGTCGTAATAAAGTTCTGCAAAAAGACGGGTATGCCATATTCAATTCAGCGGAATAACAAAGAGTTACTTAAGGCATATTTTAAGTTGAACTCATTCCGTACGCCTTCTTCAAACGAAGTAGGATTAGGAGGAAAGTGGTTGGAGCAGGGATTCAACAATATGGAAGCGACGGTCAAGGATATCTCGGCGGTTAAGGATGGCTCGTTTACGACATTGGTGGAATGGAAGGGAAGTAAGTTCGAGCGGATGGATGGTTTTGGAGGACCGAAGATCAAAATTAAGGAGATAGATGAAAATTTGCGGCCAGTTTCGTTCATGGTCGCTTCGCGCTGGACGGTGTGCGAAGATGGATCTGTTGCGTGCGTGGCGAAGATTCGTCCGATAGGCCCGAAGATGGAGCTTGCACGGATTGGATTCGCGTGGATGATGGACGAAAAGGACGCAAAGGTAGAGTGGTTGGGGCGTGGTCCGTTTGAGAATTATGCGGATCGCAAGTCGGGCGCATTCATCGGCAAGTGGAATGATTCGGCGGAGGGGTTCTTCTTCCCGTATGCGCGTAATGAGAATTGCGGGAATCGCGAAGAGGTGTATGGCTTTAAGGTCGGCGGTCTTACGGTTAGAACCTTGGGCAATCCATTTGCCTTTGAGGTGAATCCGTATACGAGCCGCGAGCTGCTTGAATATGTGCATCCAACGGAGTTGCCGAAATCGGATAAGACCCATGTCGGTTTATACGCCGCCACACGTGGTTTAGGCGGTGCGAGCTGTGGCCCAGGACCGATGGAGCGCGATATCATCCGCACCGATAGCGATTACGTGCTTGCCTTTACATTGTCGGTAGAAGATGATGCGCTTACTCCGCGCGTGATGAAGGAAGTCGAATTACCAGAACTTCCAGAGCGCACATTGGTCGGTGGAGCGAAGGTATTCACTTGCTCAAGCCGCGAGCCAGGCGAAGGCGAACCAGAGCATCTCATTGATGGCGATTTGAATACGATTTGGCATACGCAATATGGAGTTACGATGGGGAACTTTCCGCATTCAGTAGCAATCGAACTTGCGAAGGAAGAGGCCATCAAGGGGCTTAAGGTTTGGGGTAGGCGCAATGGCGGTGTAAATGGGCGAGTGAAGCAATATACCGTCGAAACTTCGGTTGACGGTAAGAATTGGTCGATGCAGGCATCTGGAGCGCTTGAGAACAGCGAGAAGGGCCAGGAGATTCATTTCAAGGCGCCAGTCAAGGTCAAGTACTATAGGTTCACGGCGTTGAATAATCATTATGGCAATGATTATGCTTCCATGGCGGAAATCGAGGTAATTAAGTGAGAGCCCGTAGCTTGCTTTTGGTCGCGTTTGCGACAATCATTAGCGGTTGCGCTTCGACGAGAGTAAATACGGCGTTAGTACCGGCGCCTCGTTTAGAGCGCGATAGTTATGATTGGTACGGGAGGCATGAGCGAATACTAAAGGAAGGCGCGGAGATGGAGCCCGAAATCCTGTTCGTAGGTGATTCGATAACGCACTTCTGGGCCGGGCGCAAATCAATCGGAGGCGACGATGCATCGAGGTGTTGGAAACAATACTTTGGTGAATATAGAACGCTTAACATCGGCTTCGGGTGGGATCGCATACAAAATGTGTTATGGAGATTTGATCACGGAGAATTAAATGGCCTCGCACCGAAGTTAGTAGTGTTGATGATAGGAACCAACAATACGATGGAGACGCCTAATGCGAAGGATAATACGGCGGAAGAGATTGCGGAAGGGGTGATGACGGTAGTGGCACGTTTGCATGATGCTTTCCCCAGTGCGACAATAGTAACGATGAACATGCTTCCGCGAGAGGCGCACCCAGATGGTCCATTGCGTAACAAGGTTGATGCCGGGCGAGTTGCGATAGCGAAAGCTGCAAAGGCGGAAACGGGAAAATGGTTTGTATTTATTGATATCGGTGAAAAGTTTTTGCTCAAAGACAATACCATACCACGTTCGTTATTGGGCGATGGTACGCATCCAACGGAAAACGGCTATAAGATATGGGCCGAATCTTTGCGTCCGATTATTCGCAAAGTAGTAAGATAATTTGATATAATATATACATGTCCTTAAGGGAGAAAGAAAATGGAAATTAAGAAGGTTCTTGAGAATGGAAAGTTAACGCTTGCGCCAATTGGTCGCATTGATACGATCACGTCGCCAGAACTTGAGGCGGCGATAGTATTGGATGGAGTTTCGGAATTGATTTTTGATTTAGGAAATGTCGAGTATATTTCTTCGGCAGGGCTTCGTGTCTTGTTGGCATCGCAAAAAAGGATGATGAACAAGACGATGTTAATCAAGAATGCCAAACCTGCGGTCAAGGAAGTATTTGATATCACGGGTTTTTCGGATATCTTTACATTCGCCTAAATTAGGTATTGACGATGAAAAAAGTATTCCCAGCTACGACGGAGGGAATGTCCAGTTGCTTATGTCTACTGGAAGAGATGTTTGTTAGTCCCAAGCCGAAAATCATCATGGACGAGGTGGTGTCGAATATCGTGCGTTGCTCAGGAGCGTCTGAATTTTCCATGTCAATTGATAATAATGGCGATGGAACGATGTCTATGGTGTTTACGGATGATGGTACTGCATTCGACCCAACCGACGCATCAACGCCGGATATAACAGCGCCAATTGCCGAACGCGAGATCGGGGGGCTTGGATTGTTCATGGTAAAGAAGATGTCCAAGTCGGTTGCATATGAACGTAAAGATGGCAAGAATGTGCTCACTGTCGTGTTGAATGCATGAAGAAGCGGGTTTTTGATCTTGCTTTGATATTTGTCACTTCCCCAATTTGGATGGTTCTATTGTTGTTATCCGTAACTGTCGTTTTAATATCGATGGGGCTGCCTGTGTTTTATATCGACGAGCGTTCGGGATTATTGGGAAAGCCGTTTAAGATGATAAAGATAAGGACGATGAGGTCTGGCAATCAACCAGACTCGGAACGGCTTACCGGCGTAGGTAAGATATTGCGAGCCTTATCTTTGGACGAATTGCCGGAACTTTGGAATATCATCAAGGGAGAGATGTCGTTAGTCGGTCCGCGTCCATTGCCAATTCGTTATCTCCCTCGATATAGTTCGAATCAGAGGAGACGCCTTAATGTGTTGCCGGGGCTCACGGGACTTGCGCAGGTAAGGGGGCGCAATGCGCTTGATTGGGAGACGAAGTTTGATTATGATGTATACTATGTTGACCATCATAGTTTATGGATGGATATGCGAATAATATTTCTTACCATATTCAAGGTTTTTTTGTCGACCGATATAAACCATCCGGGAGAGGCGACGATGTCAGAGTTCAAGGGTGAAGAAAATGGGTGAAGTAACGAGCGTAAAGAAGCATTATCTTTCAGCGAATACGTTTCTTCATGATTCGTGGCGCTTGGCGGCGCAGATATTCAAGTCTGGCTGGATGCCAGATTATTTAATAGGGCTTTGGAGGGGCGGAGCGACAGTAGCGATTGCCGTGCATGAAATTTTCAAGGCTGAGGGTTGGGATGTTCAGCATCTTCCGCTTAAATGTTCAAGCTATAGTGGTATTGGCGAGAATGATGGCGAGGTAATCTTTTCGTTTGGCGAGGAGATATTTGAATCCTTTAGCCCCAACAATAGGGTTTTAGTAATTGATGATGTTTTTGATACTGGCAAGACGGCAATCGCTGTTCGTGATAAGTTTCGGAAAATAGGCGCGGAGATGCGGTTTGCATGCGTATATTGGAAGTCAGTGAAAAACCATACGGACATGAAGCCAGATTACTATGTGAAGGATGTCGGTGATGAGTGGATCGTTTTCCCACATGAGATTGATGGATTGACTAAAGAAGAAATAAAAGAAAAAGATTCGTTTTTGGTAGAGTTACTATGATATAATATCTTCCAAAGGAGGGTGATATGGCATATTCAAAGTCAGAGTTAGGAGCCGAGTTCTGGATGCTTACGAAGGGCATTTTGCAGGATTCTACGGTTGATACCGACGAAGCGCTTGTAATCAAGCGGTGGTTGGAAGAGCATAAACAAGGCGATGAGTTCAATACGATTATTGGCAAGTTGGACAAGTATCTTACCGATGGATATATTGATAGATTTGAATCAAAGACATTGATTGATACTATCGGTAATATTCTTCGAACACTTAGAAGCGCGCATTAATAAGCTCTAAATTGACATTCGGCAACCGCAAATTCGCGGGATTTCTTGGAGCGGCGACTATTGTTATCATCGCTGAGTATGTGCTCGTACTCTCGGATTGCGCGATTTCTGGTAATGTCTTGGGGAAGATGGCATTGGGGGCGATGAACTTGCTGATGCCAATATTTTCTACTGTTAGCTTTTTTACATGGTTGTTGGCGGTAGGGACGTCAATCGTATATTCAGAGGCGATGGGAAGGACGGAGAACCTATACGCGAGGAAACTCGCCGGGCAAGGATTGTTGACGGCAGTGATAATGGGGATAGTTTTATCTATAGCAATACATTATCTGCGAGCTCCGTATCTATGTTTTATGTCACCAGATGCCGCTACAATTGATTTTGCGAATCAATATTGGCGATGGTACCCTATAATAGTAATTCTCGAGGCCATTGATATGGTGCTACTTTATTTGGTATATACGGATGGGGGCGAGAGGGCTTGTCTGGTATCATATTTAGGCCAAGTCGTGGTAAATGTTGTCTCATCATATTATCTTTGTGCACATACATCGTTGCAAATGAGCGGTGTTTCATTGGGTACAGTTTTTGCGTATTTAGTTGGTATCGCCGCATTATTGCCGCATCTTTATTCGTCTAAATGCGGCCTGCGTTTTTCTCCCGCTTTTATGCCGCGTGAATTATTCCGTTCGCTAAAGGCGAGTTTTGGCGATGCATCCGCTGGACTATTTCACGCATTGCTGTTCTTTGTCATAACGAAATATATGTTATCTCGATGGAACGCGGAGATGTTGCCGATAATCGCGGTGGTGTTTTGCATAGTTCGCCTTACGGTGTTTTTCAATGGAGTGGGAATTGCATTGCAACCATTAGAGACGGTGTATTACGGAGAAAGGAATGAAAAAGGAATTTCTATGTTGGTTAATTTCGCGATGACAGTGTCAATTTTGGAGGGCGCATTGATTTCCGCGATAATTTTTGCGTTTCCCAATCTAATAATTTCACTGGTCGGCATCGTTGATGAAGAGTTGATTGTTGCGACAAAACATGCTGCGCGAATTACTGTCATAGGACTTACTGGGTATGCACTTACATATATGTTGAATTCGCATTTTCAATATGTTGGTAAACCATCTCGGTCGATATTGCTTACATCCTGCGCGTTTTTTGTTGTGCCAGTAGGTCTAGTTCTATTGCTTGGTGCGATTATCGGGGCTAATGGCGTGTGGGTATCGGTAGCCATTGGGCCGATCATTGCCTTGCTATTGCTATTGCCGATCTTGCGCAGTAAGAAATCAAATAGTTCACGAATGCATATGTTTACGTTTAAATTGTGGAAGCAAGATAATGTCGCTCACATTCTAGGCGCAATAGAGCGTGCTTTTAGTGATGTTGATTTGACCGAGGAGCAGCGCGATTCGGTTTTGACGGTGATTTTAAAGGCGGTTGAACGCATTGGGGATGAAAATGGCGAGCGAAAGGTATTGGTCGAACTTACCATTGATTTGCGCGATGGAATAAGAATAATTTTGCGTGATGATGGAAAGTTGATACCATTGCCCAAATTTGAGCAGATTGAAACAATTCATATGCCAGTCACCGGATACAATAGAAACATCCTAATTTGGCACAATATTTGATATAATACACCACAATGTAGGAGGTTAAGGTTTAAATGTCCAGAGAAACAAATGTTGGTAAACGTATTCGCATGTATCGCGAGCGCCTTGATATGAGCGTGTATGATCTTGCGCAGAAAAGTGGTATTGATGAGAAGGTCGTAAATTCCATTGAAAAGGGGCAAGTGTTACCGGCATTGGGCGTACTCACGAAGCTCTCGCGTGCACTCGGTCAGCGGCTTGGAACTTTTATGGACGATCAATTTAAGCCGGATCCAATTATTACGAGAGCCAAAGATCTTGAAGCTCGTCAAGTGGCGAAGGAAGGAACGAACACTCTTGGTTATGCTGCGCATTCGTTGGCATTTGGCAAGCCAGATCGTCATATGGATCCGTTCCGTATTGAATTTGAGGCTGATGGCGTTGACGAGGTATCTTCACATGAAGGAGAGGAGTTGATTATTTGTATCGCAGGTGAAGTCGAGCTTACCTACGGCACCGAAAAGAGCGTTCTAAAAGCGGGTGATACCGCGTATTATAATTCAGTTGTAAAGCATGGGCTTAGAGCATTGAATGGAAAACCTGCTTCAATATATGGTATTGTATTCATGCCATTTTAAGATGAAATTATGTTGGGATTAATTTTAGCTACTGTGATTAAACTCTTGCCACTTGGCGATTCCATTACCGAGGGTAGTAACAATCAGGCCAATTACCGCATCCCACTTTGTCAGAAACTTGAAGCGAATGGCGTGCAGGTCGAAACGGTCGGATTTCGCAGCATCAAAAATGTCGATGGCAGGGGCTCAAGGATTCCTCAGCGATGGTGGTCGCATACTGGCATTTCTGGCCAGCGCGTAATTTCGGGAAATGGCCGCGCTGGATATCTTGATTCTATTTTGCCGCTTTTAGATCAGGCTGGCAATGATGTTGATGTCGTTGTCTTCATGATTGGCACTAATGATCTATTGCGTAATTGTCCAGTTGAAGAGGCGTTCAATGGCTTTAAGACATTGCTTGATAGATTGAGAGGAACTTATAACCAATCACGGATTATCGTTTGCACAATCCTTGATATGCCTGGTAAAACCGAGCAAGTAAATGATTATAATCAGCGCATAAAAGCATTGGTCGAAACGCTTCCGAGGAATCAGGTTTTTCTTGCGGATCTTAATGCGCAAGTCGTTCGCGAGAATGGAGATTACTTGGATTCATTGCATCCAAATTGGCAAGGGCACGATCATACTTCGAGTTTACTGTGCGAGATAATTCTCAAAGCCCTCAAGGCTCCGAGAATAGTGCCTAATTCAGTTAAAATCGCACCGTCAATTCGCGATCGGCTCAAGTCCAATGGCTATCGTCTTGCACAGGTGATGGATTTGCCTATAGAAGGCGGCTTCAAGTTGCCTGAAATAAAAGCTAAGAAATTTTGCTATTTATTGGAGTTGAAGCGTTCGGGGAAAAATCATAAGTCACGCTTTGCCGTGGCGTATCCATCCAAACACCGCATTGTCTACGAGCCCGATGGGTATGGCAAGTTTCAGGCGTGGGATGGCGACACGTTGATTTTCGCATTTAATCGTTTTGCGCAAGATGGGGTAAATGAAATTGGAATATCTACATTTGAGCAACATTATCTCGGAGATAAAAAATATTCGCGTGATTATACGTATACATGGGAAACGCCTACCATGAACGCTGGGGCATACGAGGTTCGGAGGTTGGAGGTGTGGAAACGTTAATATGACGGTGCTACGTAAGATTCTGCGACTATTCGGATGGAAAGACGTTGATGCCTCTGCGGTATTTTGCGTCTCCGCGGCGGCATTGCTTGCAAAGCTCGCCAAGGCAGATGGACGAGTCACCGCCAACGAAATCGAAGGAATTGAGTTTGCATTTAAGCGGCTTGGCTTTTCGTCGGCAACTCGAGAGCAGGCGATCGCGAAGTTTCGTGAAGCCAAGGACGATGAGGTTTCCATTGATCATTATGCGCATAAGTTCGTGAAAGCGGTTCGTTCTATTTCGATATGTGAATTGTTTTATGAAATACTTTGGGATATCGCCGCTGCCGATGGTAATGTGAGTAAGAATGAGCTTATAATTTTGCAACGTATTCCACGAATGTTGAAGATACGTATAGAATGGTATGGTTATTTTTATAAGCAACATTTCGGCAAGGCGCAGTTGGGAAAGAGTTTTGCCTCTTCGGTGGATGTATCATACGCGATACTTGGGGCTGATAAGAATGACGATTTTGACACTTTGCAATGCAAATATCGAGAATTGGCAAAACAAAACCATCCAGATCGTTTGCGCGCTCAGGGTCTTCCTGAAGAGTTAATTGGCAAAGCCACCGAGCGCATGAGCCGCATAAATAATGCCTGGCGGTGCATTCGCAGTCAATTTGAATAGTTAAATATGATATAATACACAATATGAAACTGATAGACGAACTCAAGGCACGGGGATTGGTAGAAGCTCTTACCGATCCGGAGATTGAACGAGCATTAGAAAGGCCGACTACCGTATATTGCGGGTTTGATCCCTCTGCTCGCTCCCTGCAAGCAGGCAATCTTGTATCGATAATGGTGTTGAAGCGCTTTCAGCAAGCTGGTCATAAGATAATCGCATTGGTAGGCGGCGCGACTGGGCTTATAGGCGATCCTTCTGGCAAATCTGCCGAGCGGAATATGCTTACGGTCGAGCAGGTGGAGGAGAACAAGAAGGGCATCCGCGAGAAC
>CALCDB010000205.1 GCA_937901395.1 uncultured Verrucomicrobiota bacterium | reverse complement strand
GCATCCGGAAAGGCAATCGGCGCAGGAAGCGCAATCGGCTCAGGAAGCGTATGCTCGTAGACCGGCCGGCCGTTCTCACGGCGGGCGGAGACCCTGATCTTCCCCTTCGGAGTGGCGTAGGTCGCCGAAAAGCCCGCCACGCCCTCGGGCAGATACGGCCTGACATCCACCTTCCTGAAGCCCGCCTCGACGATCTTGATGCCGGCAAGGTATTCGAACGCCCAGGCCGAAAGATCGCCGAACATGACGTGGTTGAACGAAGTCGTCGTGTCCTCCCAGAGTTCCCACAGCGTATCGGTCTTCGACATCCACCGTGCCCAGCCCGGATACTCCGGCTGGACGAAAAGACGCCACGCATCCTCGATGTAACCGTGATCCGAAAGGACACGCGGCACCCATTTCGCGCCAAGGATGCCGAAAGTGCAGCGATGACCGTCCCTCCGGATCCGCTCGACCAGCAGCTCCACCGTCCTTTTCTCCTCGTCGCCCTCGACCAGTCCGAAGTAAACGGCCGTCGCGAGCGCCGTCGGATGGTCGTTTCCGGCGACGGATCGACATTCACGGCGTCTGACGCCATCAAGATTGGCAATAGCAGCTCAAACAATCTCGTACTCGTGAAGGATGGCGCGACGCTCAATCTCTGCGCAAGGGATCTTTCGGGATGGAACTGCGCGGTTGATACGACGGGCATCATTCGCGTCAATGATGGCGGCACGCTCAATCTGCGTGATTACAGCAACAATACATTCTACTTCAACCAGCAATTCTATCTGGACGCTGGCGCGGATGTGCACATTTATTGCGCTGGCGACCACTTCCGTTTGAACGGGGGTATCAACGAAATGACGCCGCAGATTTATATGCCACCGAGCGAGGGAGGGGTAGCGACGATTACGATTGAAAGCGGCAGTACGGGGATTAAGATCGCCGCTGACAGCCGTCCTGATGCCGCGTTCTACATCGAAAACGGCTCGACGCTCATTATCAATGGTAACGTAACCGGCTCGGGACGCTCGATTACCAAGTATGGCGCGGGCAAGCTCGTCATTACCGGTACGTGCGAACCGATTCTCACGCAGACGTTAGTGGCCATTGATGGAGCCGCATTCTTCGATTGGGACGAGGCGCTTCGTCATGTTCGGAAGGATGGATCGACGCTGACCATTTTGGACGAGTCGAGGATGACGTTCAAGGCAGGCGTGCTGACCTTGGATGGGAAGGTAATTGATCTCGCGGCGCTTGCGATAAAGATAACCGAAGAGGGGGGCGCGCTCATTATCAAGCCAGATGTGGACGAGGGAGGAACGCTCCTCTACATTACGGAGATTATGCCGAAGCCGACGGATGCGCAGGATCGCGGGACGCTCGAAGGCATGGATCCGAACGGACTTGAAAGCGGCTGGGTAGAACTTCGCAACGATGGAGACAAGTGGGTCGACTTGAAGGATTACCGCTTTGTTCGCGTAAATCGCAAGAAGGCGACGAAGCCGGAGGATGTAGAGAACTTCCCGAGCATGCTCGTTGCGCCACACTCGTTCGCGGTGTTCTATACCTCGGAGCGCTATTCGAATAGCGCGGATCAAACGGTAAGCGCATTTGAGACCGGCAGCTTCGACGGACAGCCGATGATTCTGCCGCCGGAACTTCACGGAATGATGGTGTGGGGCGACAAGGTGAACCCGAAGAAGTCGCCATTCGTGAGACTTTATTACGTGCCGGGCGGAGATCTCGACAACGCCAAGGTAATCGACACGGTGATCGTTCCGAGCGATCTTCCGGAAGGAGCATCCATCATCGTTGGGCGTCCAGAAGAAGGAAAATCCACCGCGCGGTGGATTTGCGAAGCACCGACGCGTGGTGCGGAAAATCCATCTACCGATGGGCTCGTTCGCATTGGTCCGAATGTGGGGCCGCTCTACGAGGGCAAGAAGCAGAAGAAGCATGATAGCGACAGCGAATTCGCGCGTAACGCGCCACCGGCGAAACCCGACGAGGATTATGTCGTTACCTTCTCCGCGAACCCGGTTTTGGCGCCGACCAAGGACGTTGGGACGGTTTATCGCGACGAAGACAAGCTCGCGAGCATCGTGATGGTAGTGAGGACCGATCTTGACGATAATACGCTAACGGAAATACCCGTTGATTTCGCGACGAAGGATGGCTCGGACACGACGGATTGGGGAGACACCTACATGGCGACGATTCCAAAAACCATATTCCCTGAAGCCGGGCATCTCATTCAGTGGAAGTTCAAGCTTGTTGACAAGGCGGGCAGCGAATGGACGAGCCCAAGTTACCACAATCCGGACGACGGCTACGAATGGTACGGCACGATTGTCGAGCCGACGGCGGAGCAGAAGTCCGAGAAGCTTACGACTTGGCATATGTTCGCAGACGCGGCGTCGCTTCAGCAGATGGACGTCGATTCCGACAAGCAGGATCGCAAGATCGTTCCGAATAACGCACGCGTCGCGATTTACGATGCCTCGACCTCGAACTACTACGATTATGTGCGCATCGACCTCAGAGGCAACACAAGCGCGGGCTTCTACAAGAAGTCGCACGGGCTTCGTTTTGCAAAGGCGCATCCGCTCACGACCTACGATTGCGTCTCGGGCAAGGATGTGGAAGAGATTCGCAAGTCGTCACTTATCGCCGAGTGGGCCGACCCGACCTTCATGCGGCAGATGGCGAGCTTCTGGCTTCTCAACCGAAACGGCTCGCCTGCGCCGTTCGACTTCCCGGTCAGGTGCAATCTGAACGGTGAATTCTTCCAGCTGGCGTTCCATTCCGAGCGCTTTACGGATGAGCTCATCGAGGATGTGTATGGGTTCGACAAGTTCGGCTACAGCTACAAGGAAGCGGCGACCTGGAACGGTAGCCGTGGAGAAAAGAAGACGCCGGATGACGAGAACGAAAGTGATCGTTCGGTGCTTCAGAAGTTTACGAAATTGTTGCCGGACAAGGTCGTCGAAACTGATGTCGATCACGCAAAATACTCGAAGGTTGCGGCGGAGAATATGGATCTTGCGGCGTGGTTCAACTACATGGCCTTGACGCGCATCACGCAGGAGACGGACGACATCTGGGCGAATATCGGCGCCTATCTTGACGATCCGGCGATGATCGAAGGGCATCGCGGCACGGGCACGTGGCGCCCCTTGGCTTACGATATGAACCTTTCGTTCGGACAGTGGTACAAACAGGTCGAACACACGGGTCTCATGGCGGACGAGGACTGGTTCAAGTGCCATCCGTTCTATGGCGGACACGCGATTCGCGCCTATAAGAACGATACAATGCAAGCTGTCGAGGGCAATCCGAATAACGCCTACGAGGCGATTTACCAGAACGAGAAGTTCCGTCGACTCTATCTCCGGCGGTTGAGGACATTGATGGACAAGGAGCTCGGCGCGCCGAACAGCGAAGAGACGCTGGAGAATTCGACGATTCCGTTCATCGTCTTCATGCGCGAGATGAAGGATATGCTCGCCGCCGACGCCGAGCTTGATCGCAAGAGGTGGGGTTACGGCTCGGGAACGATTATCAGCGTTTGGAAAGAATTTCCGCGGACGGTAGATGCTGGGCTTGAAGATCTTTGGACGAACTACGTCGTTCCGCGGCGTGAACATCTCTATGTAACGCACTCCATCGACGCGGAGAATGTAGGTTACGGTTCGACATTCGCGGCGGGCATTCCACACGAGCAAAGCGCGATTGCGGACCTGCGAGCTGGCATCACCGCCGAGTACGACGAGGCAATTGGCGCAATCATCATCAAGAACGCCAATGAGGAAACAATCGATCTTTCGAATTGGGAGCTTTCGGGGCCGGTTTCGATGACGCTTCCGGAGGGAACGGTTCTTGACCAAGCGATTGATGGAGTACCGGGCGAGGTGTACGTAACGGCGGATCGTCGCGCCACGGTGGCGGTGATGACAATTACCGATCAGATTGTGGTTGGCAATGGTAAGGAGAATGATATTGAGGCGAAGATCGCATTGACGGCAGCGGATGGCACGAAGGTCATCTTCGAGCCATCTCCAGTTTACAATTATCTACGTCTACATTCGTTTGATGGCATTCCGCCGCTACCTTCTGACGGGGATACGGATGAATGGATTTGCGTGACCAACATTTCAGATTCGGTTGAGCTCGATCTTGCCGGCGTTGAAATTAATTTCATCAAGCAAGGTGATACGGAATCTAAATGTAAATTCAAGATTGGTGCGGGCGTCGTTCTTCCAGCGAGCGGATCAATTACGTTCAAGCAGTCGGAGATTGGTTGGGCAAAGATAACCAATAACAAGCTTTACATTACCCTAACCGACACTGATGGGGCTAAAGCGCAAGATATAGCGGTTGTGCAAAAGGACTTCGCGAATTACTACGGCAATGGAGGACCGGGTGGTGAATACTATCTCAAGGCAACGATATTTGATCATGAGAATGAGACATTCATTGAAGTCGCCTATCCAAAGAGCGAGGTAATCGTAGAACCGGGCAAGCCGGCCATAATTGAAGCAGAGAGCGAAGAAGAGGCGATTAAGCAAGCCGCTTTAGTAGTCGAGACGCCGAAGATCGAAGGTTTAAGCGAGGAAACCTATAAAGGGTACTTCAAGCTTGTAACCGAGAAGATCGAGGGCGAGACAAACAAGTTTCTCGTAATGGCAACGCTCAATCCGGAGGTCGTTCCGGCTCCGCAGATTGGCGCGCTTGACGTTGGCGGCGAGGCGATGACGTTGGAGACGACAGAATCGACATCTACGATTATCGTTGGGATCGTCAACGCAAAGTTGGGGCTTTGGTATGGATATGAAGCGACGGGAGAATTAGGCGTTGATTTTGTTAACGACGTCGGGTCGTTCAAGCAGGCCACCGACATAGACGAGAAATTGACGTTGGAAAGCACTCCACGCGAGGGGAGCAAGGCGTTTTTCCGAGTAAAAGTTTTAGATGAACAGCCTAAAGAGTGAAAGTAATTTTAGTAGCTCTTGCGATGACAATTTCCCTTTCCGCAGTCGCGGAAGGGGATTTGTCGATAAGTAAGTTCGCGCAATCGACTCGCAATCGTATTGTAAAGCACATAACCGAGGCATTAGATGGAGAAGGCCGGGATGTTTCCATTTCCGGAGTGATTACATTCATCGGCGAGGATTATTTCTTTTTACAACAGAATGATTTTGGGATGAAGGTTTGGAACGATGGTTTTGTTGACGAGCTCAAGACGGGTGAAAGCGTGCGAGTTTATGGCAAACCATCATTGGAGGGGGGGCGTGTAGTATTTGTCGCAAAAAAGTATGAAAGCAATGGTATCGTTCCAATGCCAGATGCGCCATTGGTGGAGGCGGAGGAATTAACGGATGCGAGAACTTCCGGGCAGACGATCAATTGGCGGCGGATAACCATCGAAGGGCGAGCAATAGCGTTGACCGAAAATGGCTTTGCGATGAATTATAACGGGATACCCATAACCGTTATCGCAAAGGAATCCTCTAGGTTTTTGAGCGATTGCGGTGATACACATCCACAAGTCAAGGTAACAGGAGTAGTGGAGTTGGTATTGGATCAAGCCACATTAGTCGGCCGACGTTCCTATGTGATGGGGATTAAACTGAACGTCGCTTCGGAGGGCGACATCAAGTTGGTAGAGGACTACGCATACCTATCAGCCAAACATCGCAAAATCATATTAACGCTATGGGTTGGGGTAGCCGCGATTCTCGGTTGCGGTTTGATAGCGTTGACGATAGTAATATTTCGTCAGCGACATCGACTTTTCATCTCCCGTACCATTATGGCGGAGCGAAAGCGGATGGCGGATGATTTGCACGATACCATCGAACAGCATTTAGCGGGAGCGGGCATGCTATTAAGATTAAACAATCCAAAGGTAGCTCAGGATGTGCTTGTTCAAGCAAGGAAAGAAATGCGAGATATTATCTGGGGATTGAAAAACGACGATATGATGCGGTTAAAGCCATTGGAGATGGTGAATAAGTTGGCGTGCGATGAAAACGCAAAGGGGCTATGTATCGTTGACGTAAAAGGGCACGGGCTACCGGCGGAGATGAATGCATCGGAAATGCGTGATTTAAGTTTAATCATTCGCGAGGCGATTGGCAACGCAATCAAGCACGGGGATGCAAGGAGGGTGGAGATTCGCATCAAGCCGAACACCAATGGCGGATGGAAGGTTCAAATCGCCAACGACGGCAGTAAGTTCGAGCCGGAAAATTCGCCGGGGGCATCAACAGGACATTTTGGCATAGAGGGCATGCATCAACGCGCGAGAAGACTAAAAGCCACGCTATCATTCCATGCTCATGGAGATTGGATGGTTGTAGAATTGGAGAAGGGCGAGAAATGATTCGTATTGCGATCATCGACGATCATGTGGTAGTAAGAGCGGGGCTCAAATATCTTATCGATGCGGATAAGGATTTGGAATTTGCGGGTGAGTTCGGGGGCGGTGATGGAGCCGCTGAATTTGTTTCAACGGTCAACCCAGACGTGACATTGCTGGATGTGAGAATGCCAGATAAGACAGGGATAGAAGTGTTGAAGGAAATTAGGGCAAACAATTCCAATGCGAAGGTAGTTATGCTTACCACTTCGGACGTGGAAGAGGATATATATCGTTCGATAGAAGAAGGCGCACTTGGATATGTCATGAAGGATTCGTCGATTGAAACAATAAGAGGGGCGATTCAAAGCGCGGTAAATGGCGAGGTTTTCATGTCCAACGAAGTTCGTAAGATATACGAAACGCGCAAATGCGCGAAGGGGCTTTCATCGCGGGAGGTCGAGGTTTTGAAAGCTGCGCAAAAGGGATTCGGGAATCGTGAAATCGGTAGCGAACTCGGGATTAGCGAGAATAGCGTTAAAATGCATTTAAAACGCGCGTTTTTCAAGTTGGGGGCATCTGATCGTGCAGAAGCGGTTTCGCTTGCGTCCAAGCGAGGATTTTTGGTATAATATTGACGATGAAAAACAAGTTATTTTTGCCGTGGGTTCGCGGTTGGCGCTATTTTGTAATGGCGGTTGCCGTGGCTGTGAGTTTTACTTTAGACATCTGGGCCGCCGATTATTCTCGTTGGGCCTATACAAAGGATGCTACCGCCGTATTCACATGGCGAGGAACTTCGGCTACATTCACGGGATCCGCGAACACGT
This sequence comes from uncultured Verrucomicrobiota bacterium, assembly GCA_937901395.1. Taxonomy (GTDB): domain Bacteria; phylum Verrucomicrobiota; class Kiritimatiellia; order RFP12; family UBA1067; genus UBA1067. Next base: position 10,426 of record CALCDB010000205.1, on the reverse strand, counting down.
TTGAACTTTTTGATGTTGATACCGGCGAATACGCGGGGAAGACATTTAAAGCGACGGATAAAAGTACGGAAATTCCAGGATATATTGGCGAGACGATTACCTTTAACAATATCTTCTTATCATCGCCAACACCATCCACTACTCGAAAATACAAAGCGCCTGGTTATGTGCTGCGATTTGACAATAGCACGAAGCCGGTAAAAGAGCTCAAGGTAACCACGTCGGGTGCGTTTTGGCATTTTGGCGGATTGATCGTCGAGAGTGGGGCGACTGGATATAAATTCACGGGAGGAACTTCCGCCTCTTCAAAATATCTAACGGCTTTCGGCGATACGAACATTGTCAATGGGGTTGACACATGGTTCGTTTTCAATGAAGATTTCACGATTTCGCGTAATATAAAAGGCTCGTCATTATCGCCGATTACTCATTACGGCAAGGTTAACATCGACATTGCGGAAAACAAGACGGTGAGCCTTAATGCAGGAGATATTTGTTCGTCAAACATATTGGATGTAGCGACTTCCGCTTGGCTTAAGATGCATGGCAAGGGAACGTTAAACGCCAATATCTACGCATGCGGCGAGAGTGGCGTGGTTACGCTTGATTTTTCCGACCTTGAGTTAGATCGAGCAACGCCATACATAAGCGGACAATATCTTGCAATTGATGCCAACACGCGTTTTGCATTCCCAGCGGGCTTTGGGGTTGGTAGCAGTTTCGTGTTGTGCGACGGCGAAGTTATAGGGCCCGGGAGCGGCGAATATTCGGTTATTATCGATGGCGCGGAACAGAGGGTATTTTTGAAGTTTGATGGAAATACGGTTACATACGTAGGCTCGCCAAAGGCGATTATAGATGGGGACACAAAGTGGAGCGAACTTAAGTTTAGTCCAGAGTTTTCGGACGGGATGCCCGTGGAGTTGATTTTTACGACAGATGCGACCTTGACATTTGATACCGATATTGATGTTCCGGCGATTAGTTTGGTAGGAGAAGTGAAGGCGACTTTTGATTTTCAGGTCGTACCTACAGTCAATTCGATGAATGTGCCATCAGGTTTCGACCTAACCTTATCAGGCGGGGAAAATTCCGATGATGAGGTTGAGTGGTCGGGTAGATTGGGCGTAGACGGGAAGTTAAGCACCACTGGATATCTCAATCTTTCAAGCGCGAACAACTTCGTAACCGAGCAAGGAACTTTGACAATAGCGAACGGAAGGACGAAACTCAATGCAGCGGAAAAGGGGCTTGGCGGAAATCTCATCATCAATGCGGGTGCAGCTTTGGATGTATTGGGGAATGACTCATTGAATTATGATGCGCACACAATCGTAAACGTAAGAGGAGCGCTTAATTTAGGCGATTGCAAGTGGATTCTCCGTGATAATTGTCGGATGAATGTTTACGATGGTGCGATAATCGCCGGCGATGGCGGCGAGGTCGGAGCGATTGATCTTTATTCTACAATACATCTAATAACGGAAAATGCCAATGGCGAGGCGACCATTAGCGCACCGATTTGCTATCAAAGGGGCGCGGAGATCGATGTTGACGAGGGAATGAAATTGACCATTTCGGGAGAATCGAAATCAAATGGCGGGGCGGCATCGAAAGTTGGTCTTGGGAGGATCGTTTTCGTGGCGACGCAAACGGGGAATTCGAGCAACTTTACGGTTGAAGAAGGAGGCGTTGAAGTTAACAATGGGGCATTTGTCACCGCTGGAACGTTGGTTATAGATTCGGGGGCCAGTTTATTGATACATGGAAGTTATTCCAAGGCAATAACGATGAACGACGGAGCCATTTTGTCGGCAATTGACGAAGCTACCACCATCGAAGGAACGTTTAATTGCAATGGATTAGTGAGGATTGATTGCGAGAATCTCATAGGCAATGAAATCGCGGTTCTAAAAGCAAGTGGAATTACGATAGATCATTTCATACCGCTTGATTACCATTGGGCGATGAGGATTGCCGATGATACGCTTATCTTGACGCATCAAAACGATATAACATGGCAATATGCGCCCGGTGTTTTCAACTGGGAAAGGCGGAGCGATACCAGTAAACTATTGTCCGAGGGATTATATAAGCAAGTAGATCCGATTTCATTGGAAGAAACAGGATTGGTTATTACCGGTAATGTCGCGAGCGTTAATGTTCCAGGATATGTAGGCACCAATCTTCAATTGCCATGGGAAATTTGGTGCAGCACCGCGGGAAAGAGATACAAGGCGCCCGGGTATGTGATGATCTTTAATTCCACAAGCACAGATGAAATTGACGCGGGTTTTACGGATTTGGCTTTTGGCGGCATGTTGGTGAAGGCGGGAGCCGGCGGGAATTCGATATCGAACACCAGTGGTACTCGTCAAACGCATTTTGGCGACAATCGCGTCTCGGGAGGCGTTGACACATGGTTTAGATACCTTGATAATTTTACAATCAATCGTTCTGGTGATTTTACGTTTCATGGCAAGGTGAATCTTGAGGTCGCGGCCGATAAGACGCTGACCATTAATACGCATGATCAATGCAAGACAAAGGCGTTCAAGCTCGCGGATGGAGCGGATTTGAAGTTTCATGGCAATGGTTTTCTCAATGCCGGCAATGCGTTGGATGCGACGGGTGAAGTTACGCTTGACTTTTCCGCCCTTGATGCAAACCGAGCAACTCCATTCATTAAGTCGGACTTGTCGGTTAGCCAAACCACCTTGTTGGGTTTTCCTTCCGGGTGGAAAGCCGGTAAAGCGTATACATTGTGCTCGGGGACGTTATCCGCCAACAACGCGGATGGACGGCGATTGATTACGGTTGCAGGCAGAGGCTCGTTTATGGCCAATGTCACCTTTGACATGGTGACGCGTAGCGTTAAGTATCAGGACAAGATTAACGAAGCCGTGGTTCCGGCGGGTACCGATAGCATTCGTTGGGACGATCTTTCCTGGGTGGGCGGTTTCGCGGAGGGAGCGCCGGCCATAATAACGATATCAAACGATGTTATCATTAACATTTTCGATACGACGAACATACCGGTATCTATTGAGGTTCGTGGCGAAGGCGGGATAATGTTTGTTGGCGGCAATGAATTCGATGGCATTGACGTGACATATTCCGACAATACCCATAGGGGGGACTTCTCGTTTTATTGGAACGGCGGATCAAGCGGTAATTGGAACCAGGATATAAACTGGAATCACAATGTGCGCCCAGGTCTGTTCGTTAAGGCGAATTTTACCAATGATGTCGAGATCGTTGCAAATGGTGCGGCTGCGATGGGGACCATAATCATCGAAAGCGCAAACAGAGTTGCGCTTACTGGCGAAGGCAATTTCCAGGGAGTCGTCGGAGGCGTTCTTATCAAACGTGGTGATGAGATAATCAACATCTCCAATTCCGAAGAAGGCGTGGCTATTGAGGGTTCGCAAATTGAGGTAGCGGCAGGAGAAATCAAGCTTTCGGATGGAGTGGTGCTTAATGCGGCTTCATTTAATCTTGGAGAAGGCGCGAGTTTATCAGCAGATGAAAACGCAGTGGTTACGATTGTTAATCAGTTGACGATTTCGAATGACGGCGATGTAGAGATATTCTCCAATCCAGAATCGGGCGGAGCAATGCTTCAAGGTGAGGCGGCATTCGTAAAGACTGGGGCTGGGTGCTTGGCGTTAGGTGGATATTTTGGTGATATCGGTAATTTAAATGTTGCGGAAGGTAATCTTAAGTTTACAGGTCGCGAAGATATTTCTTCGGTGTTGGGCAAGGTTTCCGGTAATGGCGGAATTATCGTGGACGAAGAAGCAGCGGTTTTATTTTCCGACGCAACAACTTGGTGCGCGAATGGCCTGAAAGGCAGCGGTTCCGTGCGCTTCACCATGATTCCATCTGCAATCGTGCTTGATTCCATCCGCAATTCGGAATCTTGGCAAGGGAGTTGTCGTTTTTGCGGCGTTGAATTTACCGATGGAATCAATCCTGCGGATTATGGCAATGAATCGTCGGCATTGGAATTTGAAGAATGCGTTGGCATGTTCGCCGAAGACGCAAATTACTTGCCGAAAATCGGATTGATTGCGAACGAGACTGACGTTCCGTCATTAACGCTTGTCGACGGAATCGCCGGTTCGAGCATTGTAATTGACAGAATCTATGGTGAAGGAGAGCTTTCAATTACCAATAAGCCGACTTCATCTGGCTATCGTGTATTCTTGCCGAGCGCGGCCGAGTTCACCGGGTCGTTATCAATTATTGGAGATGACAACAAGAACGGGATCGTCTTTGGTGCAAGCACCGAAGACGAGCGTTCCAAGTTCATCGGTGTGGATGACGGAAAAATTGTCGTAATGGAGAATAATAAAGCCGAGATCGGGTCGTCGTCGACATGGACTGCGATTAATGGCATAAAGATATCCGACAATGCCTTATTAATCAATCGTGGCACGATTAACAGCAAGGTAATTGGCGCGGGTTCGGTTAAATATCTCGGAGATGCATTAGCTGCTTCAAAGCCAGAAGTGAACGCGGAGTATGCCGATTCCAATTCCTGGTTGGGTAAAGTAATTTTCGAAAACATCGCCTTTAACGATAATACGCTCACCAATGCCGTTAATGATAATTCGACATTGACGCTAAACGGAGTTACCGGTAACCTTAAGACGCAGAAAATCGTAGGAACCACTGAATTGATTGGTGATGGGTTTAGGGTTACGAACGCTTCCGCGAATAACATCGTTAAATTCCAGAAGGTAATTGGGTATGGTCCGATGATTCTCGATTATGGAACGGTCGCATCCGGTTCTGCATATAGTTTTCTGGATGTAAGCGAGTTCCAGGGGGCGATAGACGTTAGAACTTCCAATGGATCCATGCTAATTGGCACCGAGACTCGTACGACTGGAGCGGCGATTGAATTCGGCAATGATGTGGTCGTTAACGGAAATCTTGATTGGATCGCGCAAAAGGCGGTATTTAAGGATGAAATCAAAGTCAATGGATCGGTATATGACAGCATCATGAAGATTACGGGATCGTCAATTGATGTCGATAACGTAAACGTAATCTTGACAAGTATCGATGATCCGCATCGTAAATTTGGTCTTGACTATGATAACGAGACGAAGAAGGTGTATGTAAAATCGGAACCGTCTTCGCCGACTGCGACATTAGTCGATTGTCATGTTCGTTATGGCACGGATTTCGGTGGGGCGGACGTCGTATTGACCATTGCCGATTACTTTGAGGGCTATGATTTTTCCGGCAAGATAGTTGCGCGAGTGCGTATTTATGATTCAAACATGGTTTTGAGAGGTTCGAAGGATTGCGTGATTGATCATAATGGCGAAAATCACATTGGGATAATTTCCCTGCCGGATGGGTGTGGCGGAGATTTCAATTATAAGGTTTCGCTGACAATTGAAAACGGGGATGAGGTTTTGGAGGAAATCGACTCTCGCTCTTTAGCCGCCTCGGGGGTGAGGTATTCAAATGGCATTGAGCCGGAGAGCGGGTACGTCGATGATTTTGTCAAGGTCGTCGCCAATGTCAATTTCGTCAATGATGATAGCGTAATCGGTCTTCGCACGAAAGATGGTAAAGACGTGGTTGCGGCAGTGCAGTATTCGGATGGTGCGATCAAGGTGTTTTCCAAGGGTGAGTTCGAAGACGTGTTGCCGTTGTTTGACAGAGAAGTGGAGTTGTCGTTTTTCATCAATCGCGCGCGTAATCATGTGATTTACGAGGCGAATGGAGTTGCGCTCGCGAATTCGTCGGGCAACGCCGTATTCACGATTATGCCGTTGGAGAATGCGCATTTCGCCGCAGAGTTAGAGGTGTTCGTAGAAGCGGGCGCCGAATATTCCAATTTAAGCGGCGAGAAATTTGACGTTAATGTGGCCGAGATAACCACGAAAGTCGGAGTTCAGCAATACACCAATCTGGATGATGCGGTAACTGCGGCGCATGAAAATGGAATTGAGGCGATTACCTTGTTGTGGGATGCTTCTTGGAGGCCGATAGTCAGTCAATTGGGTAGATATAAATTCTCGTCTGTCGCCGGGCATACCATCGAGGTGGATTCTGACGCCGTCAAGGAATTGGAGCGACAGGGCTACAAGGTCACGGATCACGGAGAGGGAGATATTTCAATCGATGTCATCGAATATGAATTGTCATTTGATGCGAATGGTGGGCGCGGAACGATGAACCCGATGACGTATTCGATTACCAACATGGTGTTTATGCTTGATGAAAATCAGTACATTCGCGACAATTTCGAGTTCTTATATTGGAATGAGCAGGCGGATGGCTCGGGGATGACGAATTGGCTTGACAATTCAGAGATTGATATGCGGCCATACGGTCTTACGAATATGACCATTTATGCGCAATGGGAAATTTCCACGCGTTATGTTTGCATTGAGGCGGCGGACGAGTTCGTTTATATCGAGAGCGTCAAGACCAATGGAGTCGAGGTTTCGGGCGTTCGATATTTCCAAGCCAATGCGAAATCGGGTACGGGTTGGGCGCTTATTCCCGTGCAGCATGGCGAGACGATTGAGATTACATTCTCCACGGATATTGAAAAGGAGCTTACTTTCCATACGAGAATGGTGCCGTATCTCATTAAAGACATTACCATCCCTTATGCGGAGTTGCCAAAGATAAAGGGCGGGGTGTATACGCCAATTCAGCTTTGGGCGCTCTCGAACGGAATTTCCCTTGACGAATTGGCGGCTTCTAAATATTCGGAATCGTCGTTCAAATTGAATCTTCATCACCTCTTGCGCAATGAAGAACCGGACAAGAGCAAGATTACAATCAAACCAGTTGAGCGTGGTGATGGTTCTATGGCGTTTACGCTGAAGTTCGACAATGATTCGCTTAATGAAAAATCCGATGTTTCCGGAATCTTCAAGGTGGCGAATGATTATGCAGCAGGTCCGTGGGTGGAGCCTGATTCCGGCGAGGTTACCTATGATGTTTCGAGCGGAACGGTGATTTTGAATCGGATTCGTCCCGATCGCGAGAAGCGCTTCCTCAAGATTGTAGTACCCGCTAACGCTGTAATCAACTAAGATGGCGCAAGAACAGCTTTTTGCGGACGAGTACAAGGTAAACCTCGAGGTCTTTGAGGGCCCGTTGGACTTATTGCTTTATCTAATTCGCCGCGAGGAGTTGGATATATACGATATTCCGATCGAGCATATCACGGTCGAATACATGAAGTTCATAGAAGACGCTCGCCGCCTTAACTTGGATATCGCCGGGGAATTCATCGTAATGGCCGCTACTTTGATGGTAATTAAGTCTCGCATGCTTTTGCCGGTTAGTCGCCGTATCGCGGAAGACGGAGAGGATGAGGAATGGAGCGATCCACGGCTTGAATTAGTGCGACAATTGGTGGAGTATAAGAAGTTCAAGGATGCGGCGTTAAGATTAGAGACCCTTGAGGCGTTTAAGGCGAATAGTTTTGATTATGGCGGAGGAAGGCCAAAATTCGAAAAGACAATCGCCGATGCGAAGGGAGCTTTGGCCAATCTTGATCTTTACGATCTATTAACCGCATTTCAAGATGTGCTTGCACGCGCGAATGAGATTCCCCATGAAGAGTTGAAGGGAATTCGCTTTTCGGTTCCCGAGAAGATGGATTACGTTCTGGATCGAACGCGCAAGGAAGGTCAAGTAGCATTCTTATCCTTGTTTGATGCGGAACGAGCGCCAAAGGGCGAGATCATAGTTACCTTTTTGGCCTTATTGGAATTGCTACGACAGCATCGTGTAATTATCTATCAAAACGCAGCGTTTCACGAGATAACGATATTACCATCGAAAGAAGAATCTGCGGATAAACCCCTGGAAAAACCCAACGATTATGAGTGAAGAAGTCAAAATACCACTGCCGAAGTCATTGCAAGAGATCATTGGTTCGTTGCTGTTCGCGAGTGAAGTTCCCTTGAGCGTAACTGAATTGCGTAATGCCGTTCGCGCGGTAGAGGCGGAAGCTGGAGAAAACCAGGAAATAATGGATGTGTATCACAGTTGCACGTCAAAGGAAGTGGAAGAGGCGTTGCGCGGACTTGAGAAGGCATTGGATGTTTCCGGGGTGGGTTTCAAGTTGATATGCACGGGAGGAACGTATCGGCTTCAGACAATTCCGAGTTGTGGCCGCTATGTGAGGGCGATGTTGAAGCTTGATCGGCCAAGTCGTTTAGGCAGAGCATCATTGGAAACATTGGCCATAATCGCATATCGTCAGCCATTGACGAAGAGCGAAATCGAGGATATACGCGGAGTGGACGTTACCGCCAATCTCAAGACCTTGATGGATTTGCAGTTGATTCGCTTGGTGGGCAAGTCGGAGCTACCCGGGCATCCATTCTTATATGGCACGACCCCGTTGTTTTTGGAGCATTTCGGTTTGGCATCGTTACAACAGCTAAACGAGCTTGACCCGACATTGCAACGCTCCAATCCGAAAAAGAAGGCGGAGCAGTATCGCAGGCAGGAGAAGACGGAGCTCGAGCAAGCCGCCGAAGAGAATAAGGATGCGGCGGAATCGGCTGGCCAAGAAGCGGGAAATAGCGAAGAACCTGAAACCGAAGAAACGGTAGATTCGACAAAGGCCACCGATGATGACGATGACATCGTAATCGACGATACACCAGATGAATTTGACGAGGAGGACGAAGATGATGAAGATGAAGACGATAGTGGCGACGACGACGCTGATGATATTGATGACGGCGTGTGAGCGCAGTGCAATTTCCGAGGCGCGTAATGAGCGCAGCGATAGCGCCTACAAGGCGGCTATGGATGATTATACTGCGGGACGAATAGAGGCGGCGATCAAGGGATTTGAGAAGGTCGTCAAGAAAAGCCCAGACAACTCAAGCGCACGTTTCCAGTTGGCGTGTCTTTTGCAAGATTTCAAGCATGACAGTATTGGCGCATATTGCGGGTTTCATGAATTCCTGCTTCAGCAGCCCGATAGCGACAAGGCGATTATCGCAAAGAGTCGTTTAGCGGCATGCGAGCGTTTGCTCGCGAGCGAGTTGGCGATGCGTTATAGCATTTCCTCAAACTTGGATATGGAGAAAGAGAAGGCGAAGTTCAATAAGCGCATAGCGGAATTGGAGTCGCAACTCGTGAATGCGAATAGCAACATAACCGAATTGCGAGAGCGCAACAACACATTGCAAGCCGAGCATCAGCGTTTGCTTGCGTCAATAACGGAGAAAGACAAGGAGGACGGCGCTCCGGTTAATTTGGCTACGCAAGTTGAGAACCTGCTGAATGAGGAGGAGGAGTCGGTCAAGGCGGCAAGCTCGACGAAAGATGTGATCGCGGGGTTGAAAGCGGAAGAGGCGGAAGAGCTCTCGTCGGGCTCTTCGTTGTTGCCGCAACGCAAGGCCGAAGATCTCGAAGCACGCGCTGCAATCGAGGCGAAGGAGGCCGAACAGCAATCAGCGATGGCGATGCTTGTAGCGGAAAGCACGAAACGTCCGAAGAAATACGTGGTTGAGAGCGGAGATACTCTCAGGGGAATAGCCAAGCGCTTTTACGGTTCGAAGGCGGCATGGGAGCGAATTCGCGATGCGAACAAGACGGTTACCACGCCAAGCGGAGACGTAAAGGCGGGCGTTACGATTGTCTTGCCATAAAGTAGCTTAAGATGGGCGATATTCACATAGAAGAACTTCGTGAGAAGCATTCGTATACGAAATCGAAAAGTCCGTGGATAATTTCTCGAAGTAGTTCTATATATGGGCGGCTCATTCATTACATTTCGGGTGGCGGGATGCGGATTTTCGGGCGCACGGTTCAGCAGGAAGAGGTTCGGCGCCATCAGGTTCGGTTTTACATATATGCGGCGGCGTTGACATTATTGTGGTTGTTTTTCTACATCTATTAAAGAAAGGAAGATAGGCAAATGAAGAAGTTGATGTTTGGTGTGTTTTTAACTATCGGGGGAGCGGTTTTCGCCCAGCAAGGCGGTGATAGCTTTCTTCGTCAACAGGCATATGCGGAGATGCAAAAAGTAACCGGGCAGATAGATGTGCTACAAACAAATTTCACCGATTTGCAAAATAGAGTGGGACGGCTTGAGGGGAATAGCGATGCGCAAAATCTAAAGCACGATATCGAAGCTCTTCGGCAGTCGATTGATACGCTTCGTAGCGACATGAATAATCAGCGCGCCGAAATCGTAAAGGATCTCACTGCTCGATTTGAGAAGATGATGAAGGATCAAGGCGGCTCGAAGGCAGCGGTGACGAGTGGGAACAAATCGGAAACGAAGTCCATCGGCAAGCATCGTGAATATATCGTGCAAAGCGGCGAGACGTTGTCGCTAATTTCCGAGGCATCGGGAGTTCCGCTTAAGAAGATTTTGGAGATGAATAATCTCAAAAAGGATAGCATCATTCGT
>CALCDB010000204.1 GCA_937901395.1 uncultured Verrucomicrobiota bacterium | reverse complement strand
GTTGGGCATACCCGAAGCGATGGTGATGCGTCAGCCGTTCCCCGGTCCCGGTTTGGCGGTTCGTTGCCTTGGCGAGCTTACGAAGGAGAAGCTTGATATCCTCCGCAATGCCGATTATGTATTTCGCTCCGAGATGGCGAAGGCGAAGTTGGATAAGAAGGCGCAACAGTTCTTTGCGGTGATGACCAACGTGAAGTCGGTCGGGGTGAAGAATGGGGCGCGCACATTCGGTTATGTGATCGCCATTCGCGCGGTATCGACGAGTCAGTTCGTGAAGGCGGGCATCGTGGAGTTGCCGTTTAAGTTCGTTACCAAGGTCGCGGAGAAGATCGCCACTACCGTAAAGGGCGTCAATCGCGTGGTTTGGGATATTACCCCGAAGCCGCCAGCTACCATCGAGTGGGAGTGAGACGCGTCTTCATAGATGGCTCGGCGGGAACCACGGGGCTTAGAATTCGCGAGCGTCTCGCCAATCGTCGCGACTTGGAAGTCGTGGTATTGGAAGAGGCGTTGCGGAAGGATGTTTCCGCGCGTCGCGAGGCGATAAACGGTTCGGATGTTGCGATACTCTGCTTGCCCGACGCGGCGGCGATCGAGGCGGTTCAGTTGGTGGAGAATCCCTCGACCGTCATCATCGATACCTCCACCGCGCATCGAACGCTCGCCGATTGGGAGTATGGCTTTCCCGAGCTATCGGGCAGGCGCGAGCGCATACGCGCGGCGAAGCGAATAGCGAACCCAGGTTGTCATGCGAGCGGATTCATCGCGTTGGTCGAGCCGTTGATACGTTTCGGTATCATCGAACGCACGCGGGAACTTTCGGCCTTCTCGCTTACTGGCTATTCCGGCGGCGGCAAGAAGATGATCGCCGATTACGAGGAGTCCGCTACGTCGCTTCATCAGGGCGGGCGTCAATATGCGCTTGGCCAAACGCACAAGCATCTGCCGGAGATGGCGAAGATATGCGAACTCGCTTCGTCGCCTTGCTTCTCGCCGATCGTGGTTCCGCATTACAGCGGAATGGAAGTTACGGTTCCGCTGCATAATCTCGATATCGAGAAGGCGAAGGAATGTTATCGCGAATACTACGCCGATGGATTGGTGAATTTCGTCGAGGATGGTTCGGAGGCGGGCTTCCTCTCGTCGGCCAAGCTTTCGGGACGCGATTCGATGGAAGTATCGGTTTACGGCAATTCGGAGCGGGCGATATTGGTTTCGCGTTTTGACAATCTCGGCAAGGGTGCATCGGGGGCGGCGATACAGAATCTCAACATTGTCTTGGGGGTGGACGAGAAAGAGGGCTTGTTGGCATGAGAGGCGAGCGGCAGAGCGATGAACTTAATCGGCGTAATAATGCATTTGACAACAAGTTGCGTCCAACGGATTTCGATGGCTTCGTTGGACAGGACAAGATTCGCGATCGCCTGATGTTGGCGGTGAGGGCGGCGAAGGAGCGCGGGGAATCGTTGGATCACGTGCTGTTCTCGGGTCCGCCCGGCTTGGGCAAGACGACGCTTTCTTACATACTCGGCGAAGCGATGGGGGTGAACGTAAAGACCACATCGGGTCCGGTGATTACCAAGCCCGGCGATTTGGCGGGGCTTCTGACTTCGTTGGAGCCGGGCGATATCGTATTCATCGACGAGATTCACCGCATGGCGAAGACGGTGGAGGAATACCTGTATAGCGCGATGGAAGATTACGCGATCGACATCATGCTTGATCAGGGGCCGAACGCGCGTTCGGTGCGGCTCGACTTGCCGCGCTTCACTCTTGTCGGCGCGACTACTCGAATCGGGCTTATCGCGCCGCCGCTCCGCGAGCGCTTCGGTCTCGTAAATCGTCTTTCATATTACGAGCCGCGGGAATTGGCCGAGATCGTGAAGCGTAGCGCAGCGAAGTTGGGTGTGGATGTGGATGACGAGGGCGCGTTGGAGATCGCGCGGCGTTCGCGCGGCACTCCGCGCATCGCCAACAATCTTCTGCGTCGCGTTCGGGACTATGCGCAGATCAAGGCGGATAATTTCATCACCGGCGAAGTGGCGAAGGCATCGCTCTCGCTATTGGAGATCGATCCGCATGGCTTGGACGAGATGGACCGCAAGATATTGGAGACGATCTGCCAGAAGTTTTCGGGCGGACCGGTCGGGCTTTCGACGATTGCGGTTTCGGTTGGCGAGGAGCCCGATACGATAGAGGAGGCATACGAACCGTTCCTGATTATGGAGGGCTATCTTGAGCGCACTCCGAAAGGCCGCATGGCCACGGAATTGGCGTGGAATTTGCTTGGGCTTAAATCGTTTTCTAAACAAGGAGAATTAGGATTATGATGGATTCTGACAAGTGGGCATATCTTGATGAGGCGATGGTGGCCTCGTCGAAGCAGACGATCAAGGAGCTGTTCGCGTCCGATCCGATGCGCGCGAAGCGCTTCTCGGTAGAGGCGGCGGGTTGGTTTTTGGATTATTCCAAGAACCGCATTGACGCGAAGGCGATGAAAGCGCTCGTCAAGTTGGCGGAGGCCTCTAATCTAAAGGCGGAGATCGAGCGGATGTTCACGGGCGAGAAGATCAACGTCACCGAGAATCGTGCGGTTCTGCATACCGCCTTGCGTAATATGGATCCTGATGCCAAGGTTTTGGTGGATGGCAAGGACGTAATGCCGGAAGTTCGCGCGGTATTGGAGCAGATGGGCGAGTTCACCGATCTCGTGCGCACCGGAAAGTGGCGCGGTTTCACGGGCAAGCGCATTCGCTCCATCGTCAATATCGGCATTGGCGGCAGCGACTTGGGTCCGGTAATGGCGAACATCGCCCTTACCCCGTATGCGAAACGCTCGCTTAAGTTCTACTTCGTCTCGAACGTCGATTCCACGCATCTCGCCGAGACCTTGCGTTCGGTGAAGCCGGCGGAGACGCTGTTCATCATCGCCTCCAAAACCTTCACTACGCAAGAGACGATGTCGAACGCGAAGGCGGCGCGCAATTGGTTGGTCGAGAAGTTGGGCGACGAGAAGGCGGTGGCGAAGCATTTCGTAGCGGTATCGACGGCTCGCAAGGAAGTCGCCGAATTCGGCATCGATACCGCCAATATGTTCGGCTTTTGGGATTGGGTTGGCGGCAGATATTCATTGCCATCCGCGATTGGGCTTTCGTTGATGTTGGCGATCGGGCGGCGCAATTACGCGAAGTTCCTGAAGGGCTATTGGAAGATGGATAAGCACTTCCGCAGCGCGAAGTTCGAGCGCAACATGCCGGTAATCATGGCGCTTTTGGGCATCCTCTATTCCAATGGCTATGGCGCCGAGACCTATTGCTGCTTGCCATACGATCAGTATCTTTCGCGCTTTCCCGCCTACTTGCAGCAGATGGATATGGAGTCGAACGGGAAGTCGGTGGATAAGAACGGCAACGTCGTCGACCGCGAGACGGGTCCGATAGAATGGGGCGAACCGGGAACGAATGGCCAGCACTCCTTCTATCAGCTCATTCACCAGGGAACGCATCTCATCCCTTGCGATTTCATCGGTTGTTGCCGAACCCACAATCCGATTGACGATCTGCATGATAAGCTGATGGCGAATCTCTTCGCGCAAACCGAAGCGTTGGCCTTCGGTAAGAGCGCCGAGGAATGTCGCGCGGAAGGCGTGAGCGAAGATCTCGTACCCTTCAAGACCTTTGAGGGCAACAAGCCCACGAACACTCTCCTTTGCGATGAGCTTACGCCAGAGACTTTGGGCGCCTTGATTGCGCTTTACGAGCATAAGGTATTCGTTCAGGGCGTGATCTTCAATGTCTACAGCTACGATCAATGGGGCGTACAACTCGGCAAGGTATTGGCGAAGGGCGTGCTTAGCGACTTGACGGCGAAGGAAGCATCGGCGAAGCACGATGCCTCCACCAATCAATTGATCGCGCGTTATCGTGCGGCGATCGGACGCTAAGCGAAGGGAAGGGGAAGATACGAGACGATGAGCGAAGAATGCACGCATGATTGTTCGACTTGCGGAAAGAACTGTTCCGACCGCAAGGAGCAATTCGATTTTTCGGTGAAGCTCAACGCGGCTTCGAAGGTAGGCAAGGTAATCGCCATTGCGAGCGGCAAGGGCGGCGTCGGCAAGAGCTTCGTTACCACGATGCTCGCGGTGGCGGCGATGAAGCGTGGTCTCAAAGTCGGCATACTGGACGCCGATATAACTGGTCCGTCGATTCCGAAGGCGTTTGGTCTCGCGGGCGGAACATACAAGTCGGAAGATGGCATCGAACCGACAGTCTCGAATTGCGGCATAAAGGTAATGTCGCTCAATATGTTGGTGGAAGATCCTTCCGATCCGGTGGTTTGGCGCGGCCCCGTGATAGCGGGCGTGATCAAGCAATTCTGGAGCGAGGTTCATTGGGGCGATCTCGATGTGATGTTCGTGGATATGCCGCCGGGAACCAGCGATGTTCCGCTTACGGTATTTCAATCTCTACCGATCGAGGGCGTCGTAGTGGTAACCTCTCCGCAGGATTTGGTGGAGATGATCGTGGCGAAGTCGGTTAAGATGGCGGGGATGATGAAGCATTCCGTGTTGGGCATCGTGGAGAACATGAGCTACTTGAAGTGTCCCGACTGCGGCAAGGAAATCGCGGTGTTCGGCGAGTCGAAGGCGGAGGCGCTTGCGAAGAAGTTCGCGATTCCGGAGACGGTGCGGCTCCCGATCGATCCGTCCTTCGCGTCCGCAATCGACGTCGGCGCGGCCGAGACGATCGAGATCCCCGACTTCGACGCTTTCGCCGCACGACTACTTAAGTAGCCGAAATATGGTATAATCGCGGTATGTTAAGTTGTGCATGGCTGTGGATTTACGCCGGCGCGGCGCTGATGCTCCTTGAGCTCATCGCGCCCGGATTCATTCTCTGCTTCTTCGGACTCTCCGCGGCGACCGTCGGGATCCTGAAGTCCGTGTTCGGGGGCGCCTTTACGCTCACGTGGCAGCTTGCGGCGTTCTCCGTCTTCTCGGTTCTCTACATCGTCATCCTGCGCCGTTACCTGAAGCGCGTTTTCGTCGGCGGGAAGGTCGAGACCAAGACCGACTTCGACAACGAGAGCGTCGGACGGGTCGGGAAGCTGACGGCGGCGGTTCTGCCGCCGCTCACGGGACGCGTGTTGCTCGGGGACTCGGAATGGACCGCCGAGTCCGAGCGTCCGATTGAGGTCGGTGCGAATGTGCGGGTTGTCGCGCAGCAGAACCTGACCATGAAGGTGGAAGAGATTTAAGGGTGTATACGGACATTCCATTTTGGCTTTCGCTCGTCTTCATGCTCGGAGGACTTGCGGCGCTCGCCTGGTCGAGCGATTTCTTCGTGGACGGAGCCGCGGCGGTTGCCAAACTGCTTGGCATCTCGCCGTTTATCATCGGCATGGTGATCATCGGGTTCGGAACGAGCGCGCCGGAGCTTTCAGTCGCACTACAATCGTTCGCTTGGGGGAGTACCGACTTGACGCTTGGCGACATTATCGGTTGCGCAATATCTAATATATTGTTATTGCTTGGGCTGGCCGCAGTTATTCGACCAATTAAACTCGACAAAACAACGCAAAAACGAGAGATTCCGTTTTATGTTGTTGTGATTTTGACTTTTATTGCATTGATTCTTAGTGCAAGATTTTCGAGCGGAAGCATTGGAAGAATTGGCGGATTTATACTTCTTGGGTTGTTTGGAGTTTTGCTTTATTTCACAATTTCGACAGCGAGAAAAAATATGAGCAAAGCATCTATCCGAACAATATAAACAATAATTTCCAGCCGAAAATCCCATAATGACGCAAAGGGCGAATGTCCCGTCACATTACACAGAGGCGGGTTTCCCGGTCACGTTGCGCCTCGCGCATAATGAAAAAGAGTCCTGACTTTTCGTTCAGGGCTCTTTTTCTATCCCGCGCCCGCGATCGGTGACTTTTTGATTCTTCATGCCTCCGGCAAAGCAT
>CALCDB010000203.1 GCA_937901395.1 uncultured Verrucomicrobiota bacterium | reverse complement strand
TTTCTGAGTCGTGCACTTGCTCAACATGAAAAGTGCATATTTTTAGCATTATTTCCTCTTTGCGATCGGCTTCGATAAAGGTTAATAGAGATTCTAGATGGAATAGTGGGACTAGATGGACTATACATGGATGGTGTTTTCGCGTTTCATGACTTTCCCTGCTTGACAAGTTCACTGGAAATATAGTATCATTCGCAGTAGTAGCTTAGGGGGCGAGTATCCCTATTAGGCGAAAAGAAGGAGAAATGTTATCGAAATGTGGGCGCTTAGTGGCTCCAGATGCGAAGAAAATAGGCGACAATCTATTTGAATTGCGCGTACGTTCAGATGGTATGCAAGGGCGGGCGTTTTATTGTTATACGATAGTTGGAAATGTGATTTATATTCTTAATGGCTTTATTAAGAAGACGCAAAAAACGCCGAAGCAAGAGATTAAAAAAGCACTCGCCATCATGAAAGGTCTTGGTTTGTGAAAACGACTACAATAGAAGAAGGCGTTGCTAACTGGGAGAAGATGCAACAAAGGGCAGCGGCGGTTGAATCCAATGATTCAGCATTGGCGAAGCGCGCACGTCGCTATGAGTATAGTCTCGCAAAGCGCCAACAGAGCATTTTTAAATGTGACTATAATCAATGATATGGATATTGCCCAAGAAGATGCTTAAAGAAGGCTCCCCCCCCTTCCCCTAAAACTGTGCTTAATTTATTTTCTTTCCCTGCTTGACAAGTTCACCGGGAATATGGTATTATTCGCCATAGTAGTTTAGGGGAAGGTGGCTTCCCTTAGGCGAAAAAGGATAATGGAGATGAAAAATAAAACCAAAATGAAAGAAAAGAGAAAGAGAATTTAGTTCGATTTTATTTATAAGTTGAAAAACTGAAAGGAAAAACGAAAATGAAAGAAATGATAAAGAAATACGTGGCGAGTGTAGTGTGCACACTTGCGACTTTACTCATCACCGGCTCGGCGTGGGCGGCGGTCAATCCGACTGCGGTCTTCTCGAACTTCACCGGTGCGGATACCGAGACCGGCATTACGGTTGGCGGCTATACGCTCAAAGCGAATGGCAACACCGTAGATGCGCATGGAATCACCATTAGCACGACTTCGGGCGTAACGCTGGAGCCGACATCTGGCAATAACAACGTTACTGTTATCGTCAGATATTCCAATTTGCCAACGGCGGCCGTTACACAACCGACAATTTTGATCGCCAACAAAGTTATTAACGGAAGCAGTACCAAATGTAATAATACTGGTATTTTGTTGACGGCGAACAATTCCAATAAGGCAACCACATATTATGACGGCAACATTCGCCCCGAAGGCAATTTAACCCTTGTCGGGACGACTAAGCAGCCGATTCCGGCTTCATCTGGTCGGTTCGTCTATTCTTACAATGCTGGCGGCGGCACGGGTATGTACTTCGGTGCAAACGACGGAACGTTGGATGGTAGTTATGATCAAGGCATTAGATGGAATAGCAGCCCGTTGACGAGCATTTCGATTGGTTCGTATCGTGGCGAAGGAACTAAGCCGACTAACGCTCAGCCGGCAACGGGCATGAAGATCGAGGAGATTGTGGTTATTGCGGGTTCGAGCTATCTGAATGCGTCTGGCATGAACGAACTCGCCGCCTATAAGTTCCCCAGCGAAACGGCGAAGGAAGCGGTTGTCGCCGAGTGGACGGATTTCAACGATCCGACGTCTGGTGATTTCACCTGGACAATCGGAAACACGTGCACGGTTAATGTCGATGGCTCGGTGACCATCGGTGCGAGCAACGGTCTTACGCTGACCGTTCCGTCAAGTTGCTCCGAGATGTATGATAATCGCAAGCTTACCGTTATTCTTGACGCCGATATTCCGAATTTCGGATCTACCAGAAAAGCTCTAATTGACGCGATGGTGTCTGGCTCCAACAAGGTGTCAATTGATTGCGACGGGAGCAAAATGTATCAGCTGTGGAATGGTGCTACGGGTTATGGCGAAGTTAGTTTTGCTTTGAGCGGTCGACATTTAATTGCTTATACATATCAAGGAGCGTCTGGTGTCGGCACCACCACTTATGTTGATGGCATACAGAAGATGGGTAATACCGGGCTTCAGGGTAGCTCTGGAAATATTACTAAAATCGGAATCGGCAACTACAATACGAACGGCGGCGAAATCGCCACTGGAATGCGGGTTTATCGCGTTGCGATTTTCGCCAAGAAGCTTTCCGCTGAGGAAGTCGCCGCTTATAAGTTTCCGACATCTTCGGTCTTGGCGGTAAACTTCTCAGACAGTGATGCCGCGACCGTCATTTCCGCGACGAGCGGAGATATCGACGTTTTGGGGATGACGATACCTGGGAGTGCATGGTTCGATTCCAATAAAACAGCTACCCAGTCGAATCCGCAAACAGTCACCGCTTATGATCTTAATGGTAAGGAGGTGCTTGGCGATACCGCCAAGGTGATTTGGACGAGTAAGAATACTTGGAAATATACGGATGTTTCCTCAATGCCACTGAAGGGTTATCTCGACGATGGAAATCATGATAACAAGGGGGCTGAGGTGCATTTTACCAATATTCCATTCTCGCTGTATGATGCGATAATTATTTATGCGACCGACAAGGGTACATGCTTCAATGCGCCGACCGTCAATGATGAAAGTTATACTTACAAGAATGGTGAGGTGTGCAAGGGCTCTGATACCTGGGGAACTCCTAAGACGGGTACAATTGTCGAAGGTGTAAACGCACTTCGCATCAAAGACCTCACTGGTCCAACGCTTGATATTTTGGCGACTCCCGGCGACCCAATGGGCAGTGCCAATCGTGCATGTATTGCAGCGGTGGTGATTGTCGAGCGGACTGATGTTGGTCCGACCGTGGCGACGGTGACGCTGGAAAACGATGCCGAGATATTCTGGAGTCAAATTGACTGGGATCATGTTGCGCCGAGTGCAGCGATACCTGCCGAAATTACGGTTAATAATGGCGCATACATTTATATGGATGGTGAAGTTACCGCTAAAAACATTACTTTTAAGGGTACTGGTGCGGTAACAATCATAGATAATTATGGGACGAGCCCAACCTACAATGTGGGCAAAATTACTTCAGAGCTTCCTATTACCGTGGTATCGGAGACGATGCTTACCGTTGATTCGGGGAATAACGATCTGACCTACAACTATGTTGGCGCGGCGGCTGCGACGACGGTTCCACCGATTACTTGCGGTGGCAATCTCACGCTTGGCGGTTCAAGCGAAATCAAGTGGACTGCCGCTGTTGCCGCAAATAAGACGTTGACGATTGCCGATACTTGCAAGGTTAATTATTACGGCAATGGACAGAGCATACAAGGTACGATTAATATCAACAAAAATGCTACCCTCGTAAACAAGAATGATAACGACACTTTGGGCTATGGAAGTTCCGCCCATGTCAATGTTTGGGGCACATTGGATATGTCCAATACTCGTTGGACGATTGGCAATAACAATGTGATTACCCTCTACGCAGGTGCTAAGTCGATTGGCGAAGGACACGCGACCTACAAGGCGTTTGACTTCAATACCGCGAACAATATCCTTAAGTTCGCGCTTGGTGATGCGGCGAGCGGTACGGTGACGCTCACGACCGGTCTGCGTATGCGTAACGGAACTGGCCCGACGCTCAACATCCCCGAGAATATGACGGTTGAGTTCGGTAGCATTTTCTCGACGGAATACGATAATCGCACGGTTACCAAGTCTGGCGCGGGTGCGCTCAAGATTCTCGATGCATTGCGGATGGGCAATAACACCTGTACGCTTAATGTTGGCGAGGGAATGCTTGACCTTTCGGCGATTACAGGCGGTTCGCTTGCTACCCAGATTCCCGGTAATGTCACGATCGGTTCTGGCGTGTCGGTTCGCTTCCCGGCTGGCTTTACGACCGAAAGTACATTTACGCTCTGCAACGGTACGCTTTCGGTAGCGAATCAGCGCGAGCGCCATGCCGCAGTCTATATTGGAGACTCCGATACGCCGGTCGCGAACGCGATTGTCGTTTACGATACCATCGCGAAGACGGTTACATACGAGATCGAGTCCTCGCGCGATATTGATCTTAAGGATTTGGATACGGTAACGCTGGATGATATCATCACGAAGATTGATGACGAGACATGGACTGGCGATGTCAAGGTTGAGGTTAAGAATGGCGCGACTGTTAAAATTGGGGACGATACAATTCCTTATTCCGGAATCATCGTTACTTGCGATGGTGCGGTCTCAATCAATTACACGGCCGAGACGGCGGACAACTTTGCGAAGTACGATTTCACCAATGTTGCAGGCGATCTGACGATCGTGACTGGAATCGAGCTGGATATTGACGCGGGTGAACGCGCGCTTGTCTATACCTATACTGGCGATGAAGTCATCGCTCCGACGCTTGTCGCTTCGGCGATTACGATTAACACCGGAGCGCAAGTTGATGTTAATGCTGGAGCCGCTCCGCTCACCTACAACTACGACGGCGAAGAAGAGATCACTCCGGCGCTCGTTGGCAGTGGCGCGTTTACCAAGGGCGGCACAGGGACGATTTGCGTGAATTTCGGTGCGAGCCGTACTGCGGAGACGATTGTCAATGCTGGCGTTTTGAAGACGACGGCGCAAAAGGCGCTCGGAACCAATTACACGGTTACGATTAACGCGAATGGCGTGCTTGATTTTAATGGGTACTCCAACAACGGTCAGCCGACGATTGTGCTGAACGGTGGTACGTTGCGCAATACACGCGCAGGCCAGCCAACTACGCAGATGCAGATTCTGAATCTTAGTCTGACAGCTTCCTCAACAATC
The DNA here is from genome assembly GCA_937901395.1 of uncultured Verrucomicrobiota bacterium. Lineage (GTDB taxonomy): Bacteria > Verrucomicrobiota > Kiritimatiellia > RFP12 > UBA1067 > UBA1067. The sequence continues at coordinate 642 of CALCDB010000203.1, read as the reverse complement.
GATGCGCAGGAGGACTTCGGTCTTGTCGGTAGCGCTCACGGGAAAACAACGTTGAACCTTGGTGAGTACATATTGACCAAGAGTGGCGACGGTCAGTTCCACATCGTCAATACCGAGGTTTCCGGTTCGGGAACGATTAAGGTTGCGGCGGGTTCGTTGCATGTGTCCAACTCCGCTTGTACGATGGAGAATGGAACAATCGAGCTTGATGGTGGTAATCTCGGTTTGGATGCTGCCTTCACGCTCAATTACCTGACGATCAAGAACGGCGAGATTACCGGCGACGGTGCGTTGACGCTCACCGGCGCGATGGAAATCGCTGGCAACACCATCGCTACTGCCAAGCTCGCTTCGGTGGCAAGTCCGCTCGAGATCGCCAATGGCGCTGTTTACGATTTGACCGGCGTTACGCTCCCGATTGCGAACATAATCGGCGCGACGCAGAATGGCTCGATTAAGATTGAGGAGCCGGCCAAAGCCGCCAAGATTGCTCCAGTTGCGAATGACGTTACCGCGGTGCCAACGGGTCTGTCCGTCGTTGATGCCGACGGAAATGCGATTACCACCGTTTGCGTGTACGATGGCTTCCTCTGGTACGGCAATGTTGGTAGCGGAACTTACACAGTAACAAGCGACGACATA
>CALCDB010000202.1 GCA_937901395.1 uncultured Verrucomicrobiota bacterium | reverse complement strand
CGCTTTCGGAGAAGCCCGATGATGCGGCCGACGCGGTATTCGCGTTGGCGAAGATCGGCTTCAAGGTGTTGGCGACGGAAGGCACGGCGAAGTGGCTCGAGGATCATGGCGTCAAGGCGCAGGTAATCGCGAAGATCGGCGAGGGCAGGCCGGATTGCGTGGACATAATCAAGAACCGCGAAGTCTGCCTAATCATCAATACGCCTTCGGGGCGGAGGGATGCGCGAGCCGATGATTCGCGCATTCGTCAGGCGGCAATCAAGTACAAGATACCATATCTCACCACATTGGCGGCGGTATTGGCGGCGGCCGCGGGAATTCGCGCGGCGCGTGATGGCAAGGGCGAGGTAAGATCGCTACAGAGTTATCACGCTTCAATCAAGTAAGCTTTAGTAAAATCTCAGAAAGAAGAAAAAAGATGATAGACATTAAGAAGATCAGGGATGAGTTCGACGAGGTAGTAGCGGCGGAGGCGCGTCGCGGAGTGGAGAAGGAGCGCATAGAGAAGGCGCGCGAGCTCGATACGAAGCGGCGTCAGCTCGTGGGCGAGACGGAAAGCCTGAAGGCGAAGCGCAATTCGGCCTCCAAGGAGATCGGCAAGATCGCGAAAGAAGGCGGCGACATCGCGGCGGCCAAGGAGGAGATGCGCAAGGTAGGCGATAGAATCGCGGAGATCGACAAGGAATTGGCGCAGGTCGACGTGGAGCTACGCGAGACATTGTTGATGATTCCGAATCTTCCCGCGCCCGAGATTCCGACGGGCATGGATTCAAGCGCAAACAAGGTAGTGAGGATGGGGGGCGAATGGAAGGACCCAAGCTACAAGATTCTCGATCACATGACGATCGGCGAGAAACTTGGCATCTTCGATTTTCCGCGTGGAGTAAAGCTCACGGGGACGGGCTTTCCGATAATCCTCGGGCAGGGAGCGAAATTGCAGCGCGCGCTCATTCAGTACATGCTGGACTTGCACTGTCAGAAGCAGGGCTATACTGAGATGCTGCCACCATTCGTAGTAAATAGCGATTCCATGACGGGAACGGGTCAGCTACCGAAGTTCGCGGAAGACCTTTACCATTGCCAGATCGATGATTTCTGGTTGATTCCAACGGCAGAAGTTCCGGTCACGAATTACTATCGCGACGATATTCTGGACGGCAAGAAGTTGCCGATCAAGCTTACGGCGTATACGCCATGTTTTCGTCGCGAGGCGGGTTCCGCGGGAAAGATGACGAGAGGGATGCTCAGAGTTCATCAGTTCGACAAGGTCGAGATGGTAAATTTCGTACACCCTGATACGAGTTTCGAACAGTTGGAGATTCTGGTGAAGGAGGCGGAGGAAGTTCTGACGACGCTGGGGCTTCACTTCAGAGTGTTGCAGCTTTGCTCGGGGGATATGGGTTTTTCGGCGGCGAAGTGTTACGATCTTGAGCTTTGGGCGCCAGGCGAACAGCAGTGGCTGGAAGTTTCGAGCTGTTCATGCTTCACGGATTATCAGGCGCGTCGTTTGAACTGCCGCTTCAAGGACGCTGATGGCAAGACCAAGCTCGTGCATACGCTCAATGGTTCGGGCGTCGCCCTGCCGCGTCTCATGGTAGCATTGCTCGAACAGCATCAGAACGAAGACGGGTCGGTGACGATTCCAGAGGTGTTGCGTCCGTATATGAATGGACAGGAAAAGCTATTGCCGGTAAAATGAAAAGAATCGCCTTAGCAGTCAGTTTGCTATCGTTAGCATCGTATGGCAAGACGGAATTCGACGCGGGGGCGGATTTGCGCATTCGCGAAGAGTTGATGGAGAACGTTCCGGGGCTTCCCGGTGGAGGGTTGCTGAGCACCGCAGCGAGAGGTGAGTTCAGAAATCACATCAGGTTTCGTCCACGCGTATGGGGAGAGATGAAATTCGAGAAGGAGGATCTCGGAAAGTTTCGGCTTTACGTGAGATTGACTGACGAATTCAGGTGGTGCCCAGAGCCA
>CALCDB010000201.1 GCA_937901395.1 uncultured Verrucomicrobiota bacterium | reverse complement strand
GGCCGAACACGACTTGATTGACGCCGAGGATCTCGTCCATGCGTAAGGTCTGGCATGAAGATGCCTGGGAAGAATATCTTTCTTGGCAACGGCAGGACGCCAAAACACTCAAGCGCATCAACCAACTTCTCCAGAGTATTGACCGCAACGGCACGTCCTGTATCGGCAACCCCGAACCCCTGCGAGGCAATCTCAGCGGATGGTGGAGTGTTCGCATCAATCAAGCCGACCGTATTGTCTTTCGCATCATCAATGGTAACCTTGAGATTCTCGCCTGCAAGAGCCATTACGAATAGCCTCCTCAAACCCTTGATTTTATTGACTTTTTTGGGATCTGTCCCTCAAAATTCTTTTGTCAAGATGCAACTTTTATGACCATCTAAGAGATAACTTTTGCAACTTTTTGAACTCTTTTATCTCGCACTTTTGCAACTTTTCAGGACTTATCGCCTCCCCTGCGCTCACCCTCAAACCTCCCGCCTCAACCTCCTCCCTCAATCCTGTCCATCCTGTTAATCCTGTCTAAATCACTTTCGTCGTCCACCTAGTCCCTCTAGATGCACACTGACAAGCAACAACAAACAACAAAAAAAAATGAGACAAGAGGTCTGACCTTCCGTCTCAATTTCGCACGCATCGTAACTCAAGAATTGTCTGTCCCTCATGAAACGTGACCATAAAGCGCCGATAAAAACCAATTTGGCAGTTGCTCCATTGGGCGCGAAAAAGTCCATCCAATCTCTTGCTCATATTGTGCTAAAAAGTTCATCTCTACCCCACTATTATCAAACACAAAAGCACGCGACAAATAAGGCAATGCTTGCGGTAATTGCGAGATTGCACGCGAATAACGCGAAACAATCTTATCATCAGGCACATTATGCCCACCTTGAGCGTGTCGATTGGCCACACGGAGTAAATTAATCTCTGCATTTGATGTAGCTACAAAATACAAATAAGTTCGATACCCGGCAGCCTGCGCACGCTTCAATGCTTCTATTTTCGAGGGATGCGAAAATACCGTTTCTTGCGAAAAACTCTCGCCACGATTAATGAATCGATCTTGCAGGAAATTAGCGAAAAGCGCAATCGTATATGAATTGATCGCGGACATATCAAAACAGACACGGTCGCCAATTACCCGAATAGTTTCTCCACGATAAATAGCTTTAACTGCTTCCGCATAAGTAGATTCATCTGCATAATGCACGAGCTCTTCTTTGGTTACTGGGAACTTTGGTAAATATACACCAGTCTTCAAAACCTCGGCGAAAATATCATCCGCATTTATAAATGAATAGAAATTGACTTTATAGTCGTCATGCAACCATCTAACGAGCGTGGATTTGCCCGATCCGTTTGGCCCTGCCACAAGTCGAAAGCGCTTAACCATCTTAAAGTTTCTTTAGGATAGTTTCCGTTCCATCGGGATCGACCTTAACGAGGTTGCCATTTTTGGCGATGGCAATCGAGAGCCCCGCAGCAAAAGCTTTAGCTACTGCCGCACGACTTGCGGCCTTAGCCGCTTCAGCAAGCATTTTCGCCTCGCCAGTCAATTCGGTAACGACTCTATAATTCTTAACCATCTCTATTGCGGTTCTCCGCACAAATCGCAAGTATTATACCATATTCACCGCACAAAGTTCAAGGGCGCAATTTCAGTATTCTTGCCTCTCCTCATTTCCCTTCTATCTCAAAATGGAATTGAGTCTCTGATGAGATTTTACCCCCTCTAAGGCCACACGACAACCTCCCTATATGGGGCATTTTGTGTACGCCTATTGGGCATTTAATGTACCCAAGTCGGGCATTTCGTGTACGCCTATGGGGCAATTTGTGTACGCCTATTGGTTTAGCAGGGTGTCTCTATCAGTAAGGAAACTACATTATATGCAAAAGCAAAAAGCCGCCCGGAATGGACGGCTTTTAATGCTAAGCAAATTGCTTAAACTTACTTCGCCTTACGACGGAGAGCGAGACCCGCAACACCGAGGAGGAGGAGCATCGCGCTCGTTGGCTCCGGGACCGGGGTCGAATTCCAAGTCTTCCAATCGCCCTGCTCGAGAATGGTCGTACTAACCATACCCGCCCAAGTATCCTTCTCATCCATTGGGTTGACTTCATGAGTGGTTTCACCCGTGATGAGAGCGAAGTGCTTGCCATCGCTCAACGCAGGAATCTCACCCAACTCAGAAACCTCGGCGAGAATGATGGTGTACTTCTGGCCAGCCGCATCGCTCTTGAGATTGCCGCTTGAAAGCTTGGTCTCAGGATTGCCAAAGTTATAGGTGTCCCCATCCTGCTCAGCACTGGTGAGATACATCTCCCCTGCCTTCGAGAAATCAAGAGCGCACGTTTTAGTCGTATCTAAGGTAATTTCGCCGAGATAGAGGAACGCATTTACCTGCGCGGTAGTGCCAATCCAACCACCCGTCCAATCCGAACCCGACTCACCATCCGCCGCCCACGCGAAGGAGGCCGCCTGAGAAGCAACGGCCATCATCGCAATCGCCGCCGCAATCATTAACTTCTTCATTTTTATTTTATTTCCTTATTTTGTTTTGCCTCTTGTTTTTAACCCGCCTTACGATCGAGGCAACCGAAAGACGGGGTTTATTGGCGGGCGACACCATGCCACCCACCGCAAATCGTTTACTTCGTAATCGGGAGCGTGAAGGTTACCTTCAATGGCTCGGTTGGGCTTGCCAAGCCAGAACGCTGGAAGAAGATACCCTTGCCAGCCGGAATCGTATCCTCCGTCTCCTTGGTATCTGGCTTAGTACCAACAATCTTGCGCCAATTATCGGTAATGCCAGCACGGCTATCCTTATGAAGGCAATACTTAACCCAAGTTCCATTCGCGGTATCCCAAAGCCAAATCTGATCACCAGCAGCTGTATTAGACGCACTCGGAGTTCCTTCAGTGACGAACTGGTTGAAATCCTTAATTACGATTTCGGTCGGCCATGGATTGGCGACGAACGCAAGCTGGTTCTGAGTGACCGCGAACGAAGATTCACCGCTAAGATCCTTTACTCCACCCGCGAGCGTCAAAGTCGCCGCCTCGGTAGCACCAGATGAGCGCTTGAAGAAGAAGGTCTCGCCCGCCGGAATCGTATCCGTGGTCTCGGTTCCTTCCGCCTTATCATTAACAATCTTGGTCCAAAAGATTTCGGCCGGGTCGGTGCGCGGCTTCTTATAGTAAGCATACTTGGTCCAAGTCGCAGTCGCGGTATCCCAACGCCAAAGCTGATCGCCAGCAGCCGTATTAGATGCTACCGCATTCTCAACGGTCACCGCATTCTTAACGGCGATATCGCCGCCGCCAAGCGCCTCGAACTGAGTCGCGAGCGGAACATACTGCGAAGCCTCCGCCTTGCCCGCCTGAACATAACCGACGATCTGATCGCTCTCGACTGTTTCCGCCATCGCGAAACCCGCGGTAAGAGCCACCGCCGCAAACATAAGTTTCTTCATTTTCTTTTTCCTTTTTTTCTTGGTTCTTTGAATCGCCTGATACCGCATCGAGTCACCTGCTCAACGTCAGCTCAAACTCTTCCTTTCCCAAACTGCGCATATTGTATCATAAATTTTGTTAGCGTGTCAATGGCAAAAAAAAAATATTTTTTTGGAGGCGAGTGTTGGGGGAGGAGAGAGGTATCGTGAGGAGATGGAGGTTGACACAAAACAAGGTTGGTTATTTAAATGGATTTACCGCCTTAACTCCGCAGTAGAGTTGTCCATCGTTCAAATCTTCGGTGTAAATCTCATCACATCCTGCTCGCTCAGCTGCCGAAACCATAAGAGCATCGTAGAACTGCAATTGATATCGGCGCTTAATTTCTAATCCCCTCAAAACAAGATCAGAATCTGGGATAACGGTCGGTATATCTTGATACGAAGCAACAAACCCCATCACCTCATCAAGTGAAAGCTTGATTTTTGACAATGCTACATTGGCAAATTCAGAAAGTGTTTGAACAGATATCGCAGAAGGAGAATATCCCAATAGTGCCGCCTCGATAATTGAAATTGCCTTCGCTCGTTTTATTTCATCGCGCGTATCAACAGCATAAATCAATACATTAGTATCTAAAAACCGTTTCAACCAAGATTCTCCTCGTACGCATCCTGTCGATTAAACTTATAAGACGCACCTGTGCGTCTCGTCTGATTCATTAAACGCGCACGAAATTGAGCAACACGAGACTGACGCACTTGTGCACACGACAATTCCTTCTTAAGAAACGCCAAAAACATTTGTTCTAATGTCGTTCCCTGAAGTGTCGCGTAACCTTCCGCTTCCTCCACCATCTGCTGCGGCAAATCTATTGTAATTGCCATTTCGTCACTCACCCTTTCTCCTTTTTCGCTTAAAGGGAAAACACCTCCCCCTAAACTACCACCGCGAATAATAGCATATTCTCGACGACTCTGTCAATTGCTGAAGATAGCTTAAACGTTTTTTGGAAGATAGGAATTCTAGAGGGACTAGGTAGGGTGGAGCGCAAGCGCCTATGCCGTAATCGCCAGTTATGGACTTATTTGACAATCGCGAGGATGCCGGCGATGATGCAATATGGACCAAACAACCAAAACCAGCTCGACTTCAATGACCTCAGCAGAAACTTAAGCGAGATATAACCAACTACCGCCGCAATTACCGCCCCAAAAATGCAAAGTCCCCAACTTGGCTCGCTTACCGCCGCCTCTTCAGTCGCCTTAAGCGACTTTATAATCTCCAATAATGCGGCGCCCATGATTGGCGGAGCGGACATCAGAAAAGAAAATTCCGCGCTCTTCTCCGCCCCCACTTTGGAGATTCTCGCCGCCGATAGCGTCATACCCGAGCGCGATACGCCAGGCAGAATCGCAATCGCTTGCGCGATACCCATCCATAATGCGCGGACGAAACTTACCTCGTTATCGCCCTTGGGCAGGAATTTCGTGGCGGTCAAGACGAGACCGGTGAAGATTAGGGCGCAACCGACGGCGGTAGTGGATGCGAAGGCCGATTCGAGTTGATCCTTGAAGCATACGCCCACTATCCCAACCGGTATCGAGCTTACGATAATCTTAAATAGATAGCTCCATTCCAACTTTACGATTATGCGCTTGATTACCGAGAAGTAAAACGCCGCCACTGCCAATAGCGTGCCTACATGCAAGCACACATCAAGCCGGATGCCCGCCTCGCCCAGCCCCAGCCATGCCTTGCCCAACACGAGATGTCCAGAACTCGAAATCGGTAAGAATTCCGCTATGCCTTGCAAGATCGCCAAAAAGATTATCGCCTTCATCGTTGTCCTTTCCTCTTAATATTCCAATTGACTGCCGCCGATCGTTTCGCGCAAGATCGAATCGCCGGGAATCGCCTCGGGAGAAATCGGCGAGGCCAGCTTGACCAAATTGAGCATGTTAACGATCATCGGGTGATCGCCGATATGGTAGCGCGCCTTCTCCAATAGTCCCGCTACGTAATACCGTAGAGCCGAAAGCTCATAGACGAGATACGAATTGAACTCCACATCCGCCAACTTGCGAAATGGCTCAATCCACTTCGCCTCGCCCTCCCTTACTTTCGGCCACATCCGCAAAGTATCGAGCGGACTTAGCTTTCTGAACTGATTATCCCTAACCATTCGCCGCAAGAAGCGTGCATGCGCGGAGCTATGCGAGAAGCCGCCGAACACATCGAGTTGCGGACGCGGCTCGACGAATATGCGGAACTTGAGCGAATCCTTGATGCCCGAAGTAAGCAGCGGGTTGAGCGCGTGAATGCCCTCGATTACCACGATCCCCTCCTTCGGCAATTCGATGAAGTCCTTCTCGTAGGTGGGAACGTGATTGATGAAATCGAACTTGCGATGGGGAATCGCCTCGCCGCGAAAGAGCGCGTTCAGGTCTTCGGTCAGCCGTTGAATATCCACGCAATTGACGTGCTCGTAATCGAGCTCGCCATTCTCATCGCGTGGATTAAGCGCATCGCCTACGAAATAATCGTCGGTGGAGATCAAGATCGCCGAGCGCTCATTCACCATCAATTGCGTGCAAATTCGCTTCGCCGTCGTGATTGGCTTAAGGACCGCTTGATTTTGGAATTGGGTGTTGGCTCTCGTATGCCGTTCATGGGCGAGACTGGCATGGGCATGGGCTTTGGTGCTGGTCTTGAATATATTACGTTCTTCCATTTGGCTGCGTACGCTTCCTTCGGCTATCTTCCGATGGCAACCGATATGAACTGGCACAAGAGCCGCAACAACGCAAATGCCCTGTTTGACGGGGTCAAGACATCCGACAAGCCTATCTATATGGAGACGAAGGTCAAGGATGCCGAAGGATTTGCAACGACCGTGGATACGACGATCGCGCAGATCCGCGTATATCGGGAAGGCCGACATGGATCGGAACGCTGGGCAAACCTCGCAGCATTCAGCGAGGCAACCGACCTGTTCCGCTTCCGGCATATCCCGAACGTCACAGTCACAACCGAGCATTTCCTTATCTGCGGGAACGAACGCTTCGACATCGTATCCGTGGAAAATGTAAAAGGACGCGGCATGTACACCGAAGTCCTCGCCAAAAAGGTGGTGGCGTCCATTGGCTAAAGTGCAGCTCATGATGCCGGATGATTTCCTTGAACGTCTGGCAAAGCTGGGAGACCGCAGCGATGAAATCTCCGAGCGCGTGCTGGAACCGATGTAGCCTCCGACATTGATGACAAATATCCCGTCGGCCATGTCGATCTTGCGCTTGTGCATGTCATCAAGCATCTCCTTG
>CALCDB010000200.1 GCA_937901395.1 uncultured Verrucomicrobiota bacterium | reverse complement strand
AAGGGGTATGTCGTTGCTAAAGAAATTTCTGCCGGACGGTGGATGGTTTATGATTGGATAGCATTGGAAAATAATGCGCGGATACTCCTCGATTTAATCAAAGGGCTTGTTACATATCTCGGATGTAATAGAAAGGCCGTGTTAGTTGAAGCGATTGGCTATCCGGAATTCGGACAAGAAGTCTTACATAAGGCGCTTCCGTTTGTGCGGAAGACCGCATATAATACGGTAGCATATGGCTTTCAGGATAAAACCATTGCGGAAGAATTAAATAATACTCTAGATAAATCTTGGTTCTTTGGAGCATATGATGGCGATCGCTACTTGGGTTAAGTCGTGGATGATCATTGGTTGGTCGATTCTGCGTCGTGATATTGTGCCGAAAGTCGTTTTCTACCATGACATAGGGAAGCGATGGACACCGATGGGGACGGATGAGAAAATTTTCATTAAGCACATGAAAATTTTAGGGAGTAGGGTGAAGGGAGTAGGGAGTAGTGGGGATGTGGTGTGTTTTGATGATGGATTCCGTGGTCTCTATGATTATAGAGAAGAGCTTAGGGAGTGGGGATTAGGGAGTAGGATTCTGGTAAAGGTGTTTGTTGCTCCTCGACTTGTCGGGCAGCCAGGGTATTTGACGTGGGATGAGATAAGGGTGCTGAATAGGGAGTATGGGATTGATTTTCAGTGCCATACGTGGAGTCATCAGACGCTTGCGGGGCCGATGATTGATGAGTCACCGAAGGAGGAGCGGACGGAGGAGTGGTACGAACGCGAATTAATCGCTTCAAAGGAAGCGATTAATCGCGAACTTAAAAGTGAAAGTGTAAAGTGTAAAGTTGATGAACTATGCTTTCCAGTGGGGAATTTTAGCGACGATGTAATTAGGAGATGTAAAGAGGCGGGGTATAAGAAGGTGTATGCGAGCTATCCGGGTAATTTAGGTGAAGGTGAAGATGAAGGGGGAGGGTATGTGCAACCGAGGTGTTTAGTGCAAGATCTTGGAGTTATGGGCTTTAAGGCGGTGCTCAATGGAGGGATGGAGATATTTAAGAAGCGGTATTTAAAGATGCATAAAGTAGATGGGGCTGAGAAATGAAACAATACGATGTTAAATATTTGTGGAAATGCCTTGTCGTTATTGCGGTAATGATGATGCTATGTAAGTTTTCGCAAGGGGTGATGATAGGGTTGGCGTTTCCGTTTCTTGTTTTTGCATTTATTCGAAAGAAGGCGGAGACACAGTTGTTTTGGTTAATGTTTCTTACAATTTCTGTAAGTATCAACTCGTTTTTCATTCCTAAAGGATCGTTGTATGGCTATATTCAACGAGCATCATTGATGGTGGTTGGAATTATGAGCCTGCCACAATTTATTGGGCAAAGGAAGAATAGAGTTCTGGTAGGATTGTCGGGTATTTTTATTTATATCGTATATATGATTATACCATCAGCAACTGGGTGGTGGCCGATGGTATCGTATTTGAAGATTTTTCTTTTTTTCACTATATTTTTGGCGTTGTTAGGAATTGCGAATTCGGTGGTGCAAAATCGTTTTGGCGATGCACGGAAAATTCGAAGTGTATTTCTTGCCTTTGCGATATTGCTTATATTTGGTTCAATGGCGCTTATACCATTTCCAGCGATTGGGCAATTGTCGGGTGCAGAATATGAGGAAGCAATAAAAGCTGGGCAGGAGATTAATAGCTTATTTAAGGGGATGACGAATCAGTCGCAATCGTTAGGTCCAATTGTTGCAACTATTAGTTCATTGTTAATTGCTGATATGTTGTTTGCAATAAGAAAGTTTGATGGACTTTACGGATCGTTACTGCTTTGCGTTCCATATTTGATTTATTCTACTTCAAGTAGAACGGCAATGGGAACATTTCTAGTTGGATGTGTTGCTGTGTTGATGTTATTTATGGGTGAAAAGAACGTGAGAGGTAGATGGCGCGGAAAGGTTGTAACTTGGTCTTCGGGTATAATCGTTTTATTAATGACGATTGCTTTGTGTAGCCCTAATGTTCAAGATGCGATTATGGGGTACGCCTTAAAGAGATCTGGAGATGTTGCTACTGAAGATGTGACTTTTGAAAATACTATCTCATCGCGTCAAGCATTGATTGATGTGGCATTGGATGATTTTAAAAAGAAGCCAATGTTAGGGAATGGATTTCAAGTAGATGAGATGTTGGTTATCAGGATGGGAAATTCTGGCGGCATTCCTATATCAGCGCCAGTCGAGAAGGGAGTGTGGATTACGGCAGTATTGCAGGAAGGCGGTGTAGTTGGGTTTATTGTTTATGTTTGCTTTGCGCTTGCGGTTGGAATTAAAATGAAACGAATGAAATATTATTGTGCGCTATTAATGTTTACTATTCTTCATGTTACAAATTTAGGTGAATTTACGCTCTTTTCAATGTCAGGAGGCGGCGGATTTCAGTGGTCGATGGTATTCTTGGGAGTGGTGATGGATGAGATGAGGTTGAGAGGATATCAAGTTGGAGGTGGAAGGTTGAAAATGCTATGGGTGAAGAGAATAAAATGAAAAATAGAGCATTAGAGTTATTACGCGGCATTTCGGCATTTGGCATTGTTGCATGTCATCTTAATTTAAGCGCAATGACATCTGCGGGATGGAATGTAAGAGCGCTTGCAGATATGAATGTTGGGTTATTTGCAGCGCTTAGTGGATTTTTAATGTGGAAGAATAATAGAAATGATTCTTGGGTTGGATATGCAAAGAAGCGGTGTGTAAGATTGTTGCCTACATATTTTGTTTGGACTATTGGGTATGTAATATTTGGATTCTGCTTTGACCTTTTAGTTAGGCATGGAATTAACCCAAAGTGGTACTCAATTTCGTATATTCCAAGCGTGCTTTTTAAGGGAAATTCAGCTTGTCATTTATGGTTTCTTATCGCGCTTTTATATTCGCAACTTTTCTTTTATGTAATTGCGAAATATGTGAAAGGATGGTTTGCTATTGGGGTAAGTTTTGTCGGTATAATAGTAATTGGTTATTATCATGATAATTGGTACACTTATTACCTGTTGCGATTATTTGTATTTTTGGTTGGAGGATATGGCATAAGGTCGCTACTTGAGGAGAAGGTTGAAAGCAATTTGCAGAAAAGCATGATATGGTTTATTATAGTAGCAATTGGGATTATAGCGCATTATGGCTTTTCCAAAACGATACCAACATTTATTCGAGATTGGTTAGTTGCAATACCATTATTAATTGCGTTTGTATATATGCCAATTAGGAGTGAGCGGGTTGGGCAGATAGCTGAATGGTTGGGCGCGACGAGTATGGGGGTGTTTTTGATTCATCCAGTTATTACTGCGGCAAACAATATATGGATGCCAAAAGCATTTTCTGCTCCTTTTGGAGCTATGGCGGTGTTAATAGATTGGGTCGTTAGTTGGATGATAGCTTTTATTATTGCTTCAATTGCAATTCGGGTTTCATGGTTAAAAAGATGGTGGTCGTGAGCGAGTATATTTTGGAGGTTGCAAAATTATGAAAGTAGATTTAGCGAAATATCAGAATAAGAATCCGAATAAGCTCAAGCGGCTTATTTGGGAGATGGTTTGGCCGCTTGCTTGCGGGTGGACGCCGAGATGGTGTTTGAATGGATGGCGGGTTGCCATCCTTCGTCTTTTTGGGGCGAAGATCGCTAAGGGGGTGCGGATTCAGGGAAGCGCGAAAGTTTGGCAGCCATGGAAGCTGACGATTGGGGAGAATAGTTGGATTGATGGGAATGTGAAGCTATATTCGGTAGATGAGATCACGATTGGCGCGAATGCGGTAGTGAGCGAAGGGGCATTTATTTGCACGGCGAGTCATGATATTAAGAGCGAAAGTTTTTATTTGGTGACGAAGCCGATTAAGATTGGAGATATGGCATGGGTTTGCGCGAGGGCGATTGTAATGCCGGGAGTGAAGGTTGGGGAAGGAGCGGTTGTGGCAGCAGGGGCGGTAGCGGTTAAAGAGGTTAATCCGTGGACGATTGTTGGAGGAAATCCAGCGAAGGTGATAGGTAATCGATGAAAGTATTACATATTTGCGCAGATGAGGCGAAGGCGAGCGGGGTGCACACGTTTTGTGTGGAGCTGGATGCTGCGCTTAGAAAGCTGGGGGTAGATAGTCGAATTGTTACGCGGATAACGACTGGAAGAGATACGGAAGAAGTTTTGGCATGGGGTTTGGATGTAGTACATATTCATGGGCTATGGTTAAAACCACTCCATCAAGCCGCAGTCTGGGCAAGGAAGAATGGCTTTCCCATCGTTTGGTCGACGCATGGGATGACGGCGCCATGGTCGATGAAGCATAAGTGGTGGAAGAAGATTATTGCTTGGTGGTTATATCAGAAGTGGGATTTGAAAAGAGCAGCGGTCATTCATTCAACTACGGAGTTGGAGAGAGGATGGAATAAGGCACTTGGTTTTAAGCAACAGATAGTGGTTCCATTGGGGACGCATTTGACGGAGGGGAATGAGTTGGAGAAAGTAGTTGGAGTTGGAGGGGGAGGATTAGTTGAAGGTGAAGTCGCGATTGAGCGAAGCGAAATAGCCGAAGGCCTACGCGAACAGCGGAGAATGATTCTTTTTGTAGGACGAGTGTATCCAGTTAAGGCGCTGGATAATCTTATCGCCGCATTTCAGGCGGTTGATCATGAGGATTGGAAACTGCGGATTGTGGGGCCAGATCAAGCGGGGTATATGGCGGAGCTTAAGAAGATTGCAGGGAAGGATGTTGAGTTTGTTGGACCAAAGTTTGGGGAAGAGTTAAGTAAGGAGTATGAGAATTGTGATTGTCTTGCGTTGGTGAGCCATACGGAGAATTTTGGGGCTACTGTAGTTGATGCGATGGCGCATGGGAAGCCAGTGATAACAGGCACGAAAACACCGTGGAAGGTTGTAGCGGATAGAGGATGTGGATGGTGGGTGGATAACGATGTTGGAACGCTCAGCAAGGCGATTGGGGAAATGATGCGCTTGAGCGATGCGGAGCGTGCGGAAATGGGGAAGAGAGGGATACGATTGGTGGAGGAGAAGTATACTTGGGGAGCGGTTGCGAAGGCGATGAAGGAGGCGTATGAGAAGATTGGTTGAGATTTGGCGGGCATTAAGGGAGATGGATTGGGATGCTTTCATTGAGCAGGAAGTGAAGAATGAGAGCGTAATTGATCATTGGGTGGAGGTTGGAGAGGGTGTCAAAAGTATGAAGTATGAGTGATGAAGTATGAATGGTGGAATGGGAGAGGGTGTCAAAGTATGAAGTATGAGTGATGAAGTATGAATGATGAAGTATGAATGGTGGAATGGGAAATTTGATATAATATTGGGCGATGAAGATAAGTTTGATTACAGTTTCGTTTAATGCCGAGAAGACCATTGCGGACGCGATGGAGAGCGTATGGCGGCAGAAGTTGCCAGAGGGAGTGGAGCTGGAGTATATCGTTGTGGATGGAGCGTCAAAGGATGGGACGGTGGAGAAAATTAATGCATTTGCAGATAAAGTAGAAAAGAGCAAGAGGAAGAGGTTTAGTTTTAGGTGGGTGAGCGAGAAGGATGAGGGATTGTATGATGCGATAAATAAGGGAGTTAGGATGGCGACGGGGGAGGTTGTTGGTATTCTTAACGCGGATGATTATTTGGATGGGGAGGAAGCGATAGCGAGCGTTGCCAAGCGCTTTGAGGAGACGGGAGCGCAAATCGTCTATGGAGATATTCGCTTCGTTAATTCGTCCGGCAAGACGGTGCGTTACTATGGGGCGAAGCATTGGAAGCCGTGGATGTTTCAATGGGGGAAGATGCCGCCGCATCCAGGGGTATATATTCGGCGGGAATGTTTTGAGAAATATGGGTATTATAAGCTTGGGTACAAGATTGCGGCGGATTATGAGCTTTTGATTCGTTTTATGCGCAAGCAGGCGCTTAACGCTAAATATTTGGATAAGTGCCTTGTTTGTATGCGCTTGGGGGGCAAGAGCACGAAGAGTTGGAAGAGTAATTTGACGCTTAACCAGGAGATTGTTCGGGGGAATAGGGAGAATGGGTACTTTTGTACATTACCGATGTTGTTGCCGAAGTATGCTTTTAAGGTATGGGAGTTTATAGGTCCGAGAATTAGGAGAGGGAAGAGATGAAGAAGGTATTGGTTACGGGGGCGAATGGGTTCGTGGGGACGAACCTGAGGAAGTATTTGGAAGGCAAGGGGATGAGTTGCCTTAAACTCGATATCGCGAATGCGGATTATACCTGGAATGAACTGGAGAAGATTCCATGGGGGGAGATTGGGGCGGTAGTGCATTTAGCGGGGAAGGCGCATGATCTAAAGAAGGTAGCGAGCAAGCAGAGTTATTTCGATATCAATGTGGGGTTGACGGAAAAAATTGGAGAAGCAATTTTTTCCGTTGAGGGAGAGGGGATTCGGTTTATCTATTTTTCGAGTAGCAAGGCGAGTAAGGATGGGAATGCGTATGGGCGGAGCAAGTTCGCGGCGGAGCAATATTTGAATGGGCGGGCAATTGTGCTTAGGCCGGCGATGATACATGGTCCAGGAAATAAGGGGAATTTGAATCTGCTGTGGGGCATCGTCCGGAGAGGATTGCCGTGGCCGCTGGCGGCATTTGAGAACAAGCGCAGCTTCACCTCAATCGGCAACATCTGCGCGGCGGTCGAGGCGCTGGCCGGGGAAGAGGTGAAGGTGAGAGGTGAAGGGGAAGATCGGTGTGCCTTGACTTTTCCCGTGGCCGATGACGAGATGCTGTCGACGAACCGGCTGATCGAGCTGATTGCCGAGGCGTGCGGACGGAAGGCGAAGCTGTGGAGGATTCCGAAGGGACTGATGCGGCTGGCCGCGCGCGTCGGCGACGCGCCAAACAAGACCGACTGGGCGAACGAGGCGGCCGTGGTCAAGGGGCAGGCGTCGGGGCGCGGTTGGTACGGGCATTGGAACGAGGCGGGGAAGAGCGGTCCGATCGAGGTGGGGCTCTATCCGCCGTCGAAGATGGGGCTTTACGACCTGCACGGTAACGTCTACGACGTCTGTCTTGACTACCTGGCGGGAGGCAACGACTACGCCGTCCATTTCGCGACGGAACCCGTGGAGGATCCGAAGGGACCGGTGCGCGCCAATGCGAACAAGGAGAACGCCAATGAGAAGTGCCGCGTCTGCCGCGGCGGCACGTGGTCGGACGGTTCGCTCGCGGCGATCGGCGCCAAGCCCGGCGCGAACCAGCATGAGACGTATGCCGGAGCGTACATGGGCTTTCGTCTGGTGACGCCGTTGCCGTGGTAAGGGAAAGGAGTCCGAATCATGAAGAAGACAGTGTTTGCGCTTTTCTCGGTAGTTGCCGCCTGTGCGTTCGCGGACTATCCGCGGATCGACTCGAGTTCCGTCACCTGGACGCGCCGCGGCAGTGTCGCCG
>CALCDB010000199.1 GCA_937901395.1 uncultured Verrucomicrobiota bacterium | reverse complement strand
TATGTCGGTATCAAAAAGGCAAAGTGTCCCTATAGTGAGCCCAATGTGTCGGTATCACTTTCGAGGACGCATAAAACGCCCTACCTAACTATAATACGCGGCGGACGAGAACGAAGTTTCCCAATCTTCAGCACATTCCCCTCAACGGATGGCGTGGCCACGCGCTTGCCCTCACCAAAGACCACGCGGAACTTGGTGGGATCATAGACAAATCCCGGAGCAACGTTAATGATCGACGTTCCCGTAGGATTCTCCTCGACGTCAGTTACCCACAAAGTGCCGAGCGGATTGGCCTGAAGCACGAAGCCCGTCGTTTCCTTCTCGACCTGCAAAATACCACTCCCCGAAAGGACAATCTTGTTTCCCGTTTGCAAGGCAAAGTTAAATTCCGTAAGATCAATCGTCTCGTACGACGACGGCTCCAAGAGAACGAGGCCGTTGTTGGTAATTTTAACGTTATCGAGATTGGCGTTGCTGGTAATTCCCAAAACCGCATTCTCCGCCGTCGTAATCTCAAAGCCGTTCGGCAACGCCTTCTTCGGCATCAACACGAATGCCGCCTTGGTGGATGGCTCAACTCCTTCGCCCACAATCTTAACCCTCGCCTCCTTCGGGAAGCTTCCCGTCCAAGCCGTCCGCTCGGTTTGGATGATTTCGATGTAATTGAGTTCTTTGTCGCCCACATGATAGAAAGAACCATTGCCGCTCAAGTTGCGAAGAATGAGCGGATAGTTCTCGTTATAGCTACTGTAAAGTTCAATTTGGGTGTTGATGCACACCGAAAGGTTTTTATCCCAATACCGCGCGTCAACAATTGAAGACTTCCGCGAAGAGGCAAGCCGAAGCTTGTATTTAAGATTGTCGGAACGAAGCTCAATCGTACCCGCGCCCGTAATGTTTGAAAGATTCACCGCCGCCGATGCGAAATTTTCGCCATCTGCAATCATATTCGTCGTCTGCTTGAGCACCAAGCGTCCGCCCTTCTTGATTTCTACTTGACGACCGGAAAGCGGAATGCGGTTGGAGGCGGACATTTCCACAATAAGCTCCACGCCATCTTCAATGATGATCTTCGCATCGCCAGAAAGTCCATCCGCATACGCGATGCCCGGCTCGCCCTTCCGATGCGTCAAATGGATGATGCCCGAACCGGCGAAGTAAAGCTTGACCCCCGCATCGTTTACATCCACGTAAATCTCTCCTCCGTCGGCGTTCGTATCGTCCGGCCATGGCTTGAACTCATCGGCAATCGCCTTGACCATTGTCTCGCCGATGGCGACATTATAAAGTCTAAAGTCGTCAATCGCTCCGTCAGTACCATGCGTAGTGCCGCCTGGGTTGCCGCCGTGAACTGAGAAAATCTGCCAGTTGATCGTCTCAGGATAGGCGGGCGCATCTTCGAGCTCCTTGGCTTCACCAACTTTTTCGCCATTGATGTAGAATGTGTAGAGTCCCTTGCGATAGGTTAGCGCATACGCATTGAAGCGCGTCGTCGCGAACGGCACATTACCTTCGATGAGCTTGACGGCATCCCCAGAACCCGTCCAACGCGAAATCGTCGCACAACCCGCATTGACCGTCGAAAGCGCCACGCCTCCACCATCCTTGGTTCCCAACGCGAAATGATTGCCTCCCTCCTTCGCCGAAAGCCGCGCAACCCAGCTGATCGACCAATCGTTGGTGCCAATCTCAAATTTGTCACCATAAGGATTGTGATCCGTGATCGCCTGCCCGGCACGCGAATCGACGAACTTATCCGGCGTCGCATTGCCCAAGTTGACGCTATTCGAGCCCCAACCCGCCAAGTTGCCGTCGAACCTGAACGCGCGCGGCATATACGCGCTGGTCGCCGGATTGGTAAGGATGTACTTTAGCACTTTGTCTTGCGTGGTCCACGTCCAATACGCATCCACCGCTTCTCCATCCGTTCCCACTACTTCCACGGTGAAATCCTCGGGATTGTATGTAAAGCCATCGGGAAGATTCATAAGCACCAGCTCTTTCGTTAGATCTTCCACCACGAAGACGAGCTTGCCGACCGGCTCGCTGTGAAGCGTGGATGTAAGCGGCGAAACGCACTTCATCGTCGCGTTATTAAGCGTAAGCTCGCCAACAAAAGATCCAATCTGCGAGGTCGCATCGAGATAGGAGGTGCCGTCGCTATCACCATTGACGACGAGCTTCGGCGCAACGCCCAAGAACTTGTCTCCGATGAGAGCGTTCATATCATTATCATCTCCCGGGGCAAGATCAAGCTCAATATCGCCGGAACTTTCGCCTTTATTGCCGAGCCATACGAGCTGACCATTCTTGATATTATCCGCCGTCGCTATCTGGTATTGATGTTCTCCGTCCTTTTCCGCAACGAGAATGAGATTTTCGCTTTCGTGCAAGGCGAAGTTGCTCTCAACGCGCATAACCGCTTCATTGCTATCGAAATCACTTACCGTAAAGTCAATTTCGCCGTATGTTCCCGAAGCGAGCGCATACTGGGTCTTGAACACCGGAAACGCGGTAAGGTCGATCTTATCGCCCAATGTGGCAATTCGTCCACTGCCCTCAAACCCTGTACCTGTGTAGTCTGTTTTTGGGATAATCTGTTTCCGGCGGCCAAGCACTAAAATACCATTATTGGTAATCTTGCCGTTCCAGTAGCCGTTAAGCTCAAAGCAGCCCGTGCTTTCAATTTCCAAATCGTGATTATTGCCATAATCGCCATTCGCGCTACTTCCTCCCCTATAAGCATTGCTGGCAATACCCGAATAGATCAGGCGATGATCAAACGATGCGCTCCCCTCGCCCGCAACAATTAGCTTACTATCAAACACCACCGAAAAGAACGGAAGCCCGAACCATGTCGGCAATGTATTCGTCCACTCGGTTACCTTGGTTTGACGGGTTCTCAGAACCCGCGTACCGGCGTAATCCTTGCCAAATGCTATAATATTGCCGTTATACGGCGCGCTGTTAATCATCTTAAGCATCCTATCAATCGTCATTTCGCCAAAGCCAAACGTGCCCGAGCCGGAGAGGTTGCTCACCTCCAACGGATTTGTCTTGTGCGAGGTCTGCAGCTCCAGCGTCGTATTGAGCACGAAGGAGAGATCGCGGCTAAACATCACATTGCTATTGGGCATAATGAAGCGCGACGAAACGCCCGAAATATCCTTAATCTCCAAGGTGCCCTCGCCAGTAATCCGCGAGAAGTTCGCCTCCTTTTTCTGGAAGTAGGTCTGGTGGGCGAAGCGCAGCGTCGAACCGGCCTTTACTTCCACATAGGTCTTTTCATCGATCGGCATCACGCTGCCGGGAATGATGATCTCGGTAATGTCGCCCGTATCGAGAATGAGCTTGCCTTCGCCCGCCGCATACTCGAGCATCGGCAAAATCGCGCCCTTGATCGTCACCTCGGCGTTTACCTCCAACTCTTTCGGGATGTTGATTGGGTCGGCGTCTTTCGCCTTCAAGGTAAGCTTATTCCCTGCGCCAATCGTGAGGCGCGTGGAGGGTCCGCCATCCATCACCACAACTGCGCCATCATCGTCCGAAACGATCTTCGCCCAATAGATGTTGCGCCAATCCTCAATCGTCACTTCCGCGTTATCATACGCGATCCAAGTAAGCTCCGACCAATCGTTTTCGCCTTGCGGAGCGTGCGCGGTCGGCGGCGGCGGAACGAGATACACCCACTCGCCTTCGCGCACGATCATGCAATCTTCGCGTTCCGCACCCGTCGCCGGATCGAATGCCTTTACCGTAAGACCGCCAATCGGCCAATCGGAATCTTCCTTAATCTTGATGATCTTCTGCCGTTCGGCGCGTGCACGCGAGGTAACGCCTACGTAAATCGTGCCTTGAATACCTTCCGCCAGCATCCATGGTTCTTCGGGATCGTAAATGTAGATGGTATCGTCGCCAATCGCGTTGAGAACGCCCGACCACTTGCCGTGAATGTGCGTATCGGTCGCCGCCGTCAACACGCCCGTCCCCAATTCGAGATTGGTAATCTCCGCCTTGGCAAAACCCGCGAAGCTAACTTCCTTAGCCAAAAGCTCTCCGCCTTCGCCCAAAATGAGCTTGACGTTCGCATTTTCCAAGTCAGTCTTGAAGGCAAGGGTATCGAAGTGGGCGCCGACATTAAGATCGAGCTCCGCACCATCTTGCGAAACGGTGATTTCGCCCGTCGCGAGCCAATTCGGATAGCTCTCGCTCCACTTCTTCGCGAACTTCGTTCCGTTGGCGTACCAATTATCCGTATCCCAATCGGTCGTCTCGTCCGTCATATCCAACGTAAACGGCGAGGCGTCCGTATCGCACCGAACAAGACAGATGTCGCCATCTCCATCAATGGCGAGCGTTACCTTGTTGTCCGAAACTTCCATGCGCGATAATAGCGCCATATCCGCATTCACGCCCTCGATAATCGGCACCAGATTATCCGTCGCCTCCCACTCGCTCACATCCACCATGATCTTGCTATCCGTCGGCCAATTGACAAAGGTGGAGTCATTCCAAGTAAGCGACTTGCCCACGACTGGCTTTAAGATCGCGCCCGTCTCCAGCGTCAGGTTCATCGCGTGATCGCCAGTAAGCACAAGAACGCCGCCCTCTTCTACTCTCACCTCCGTCAACGCGATAGTAGGCGTGGCAATCGACTCCGCCTCCAAAACACCGCCTTTGGCAACCTCGATGAGCGGAGTAGTTACATCCGTACCCGCAAAGTATCCGCCTGAAACATAAAGCCGAGTCTTGTAGAAAGTCGGTAGGTTAAAGTAGGTCTCTCCGCCAATCACGAGCGAGTCGAAAGTAATGGTAGCGCTTTGCGCCGATTCCATCGCCGAGCGGCTGAAGATATAGGCGGTTTCTTTGTTGGCGAAGCAAGTGAACGGACTTTCAATCGTCTCCGCCACGCTGACATGCGCCTCGGGAACGATCCCCGATGCATTTCTCAAATCTGGGAAGTACGCCCGCTCCGCAGGATCGAACGACATGCGAATTCCATTCTTGATCCACGGCTTGGCGAAAGGATCTTCCGACCAAGTACCTTCCTTATCCGACCATTCAAGCAGCGTTCCCGATTCGAAAATCGCACCGGTCTGCGTGAGCTCTGCGTCGATCTTCGTTTCGACGCCATCGAGCTTGGAATAAACTTCGATTGTTGCGTCATCCTCAACCGTCAACGCGCTGGTCAAAGGCAGAATCTGATAGAAGTTGCCCTCCACATGCGGAAGCACGATCTTGGCGCCATCCGCAAGCGCGAGTTCCGTCACTTCCGGTAGCGGAATTTCTTCCAGCTCCAACGTCACGCCCCCGCCAATGCTAACAGTGCCAACGAGTCCCTTCGCGTTCGCGATAATCGCCCGACCTGAACCGATGATCTCAATTCCGCCGCCCTCAAGAACCTCGAAGTCCGCATTGATGGTAATGGTCGCGCTGTCTTTAAGCACAATCGTCGTTATTCCATCGAGCTTGAACTTGCCTTTATTGGTAGTTTCGATGGACGAATTACCCGTAACTTCAATCGTCGGCTCCTTTAAGTACACATTGCACGGATAATCGGCAACCAAGGTCGAACTATTAAGATAGAGCTTGCCGCGCACTTTTTCGAAGTATTCTTGATCGATAAGCCCACGCCAACGATTTTCGCGGAACTTCAAGACCGAGTTATTAAGCGTCATGAATATCTCGCCCGCGTACCCGTTAAACGCATCGTGCGTTTCGAGCGCCAGCGCGGAATTATTGAGGGTAAACGGCATAAACCGCGCGAGCGCTCCGACATTCTTCGAGAGATTCGCGCGGATTACGTTCGCCGGCGCCGTGCGCGGATCAAAATCGTTCGGCCCTTGGAAAACGAGCCCATTCAACTCATCGTCAAACTCATCCGTATTGATGATCGCGCCCGCGCCCGCGAAGGTAACTTGCGAGGCGTTCTTGATTCCGTTGACAAAGAAGTATGCGTCCTCGCTAATATCATTGAAAGTAACCGTTCCCGTATTGGTGAATTGAAGATAGTTCTCGCGTTTCGCGGTATTCTTCTCGCTACTTTCATCGTACGTAACGGCGCCGCCTTGGCCACCTTGGATGCCAATCTCCAAATTACCGCCCGAGACCGCAATTCCCCGCATGACCTTAAGAGCGCCATCGCCCGTGAACTTGAAGGTGTCCCCCGCGTTTTGCGTAATTGCCACCGACATCGCGCCATAAGGCGTGTTCACCTCGTCCTGAGGCGCGACATTGACGGTGGTTGAGTCGGTAGTATTGAAAGTCGCCGCATCGACCGTCCCGAAATTCCAGTCGCCGCTCGTTCCGCCATCCCAAGCGTGATTGGAAATTTCCTCCAACTTAATCAGCGGATCGCCGAAGAGCATTTCTTCGGTGTAGCACTGACCGCCCGTCGAGTTGATGTGATTGCCCGTCTTGCCGAGATACCTAAGCGCCATATTAAGCCACGCATCGCCCGCGGTCATTCCATTCTCGACGCCATTTATCATGTGATAGTGCAGAACGTGCGAAAGCGCCCTGCCCCGATAAGTGTCGCACTCGAATGTCGTCCACCCCAAACGCGTGTTATTGACGGACGCGATAAAGCCACCGCTTGCTGTCACGTTGGCTGTGCCCGATTCGCCCAAGCAGAGATTGGCGACGCTCTTGCCGTTCTGATTCCCGTAGATATCGAGGTACCCCGTTTCGCACGAAATACCAACGACGTTGATTCGCGTCATGCTCGCGCAAGTCGAGAAGTGAGTAGCCGAGAAGAAGCCCGAACCGCCCGCCCAGCCATGACCGAACACCACTCCGATCTCCCGATCGAACGCCGCCATATCCGCGCTGAAGGTCTTAGCCGTCGCATTCGCCGAAACCGTCGAGGGCTCATGAAACGATATGGCGTCGATTACCGGACGACGCGTGGCGGTAAGTTCGCTCCCTTGACGACGCACGGTCGGCTCGCAGTCGCGGAAATTATCGGTGTGCTCGGGCGCATACATGTTCGGCGCACGATCAAAGAATTCAATCTCGTCACGAACCATCAAGCCATCGTTAAGATAACGCGCGGAATAGCTTAACGGCGAAGAGGTAAGGCAGAGTTTGAAGTTACCGCGAAAGTCGGACTTTTCCGTCTTCTGGACCTTCCAAAGCATGTTCGAGATGATCTGATGCTGATTGAGAACTTGTCCGCTACGCTCGAACTCGGGGTTGAATTCCACCGTAGCGGCCATCGTCATCGGCTTCGCCGTAATACGCGAAACCGCAATTACCGGCGTCATGCTGCAATGACTGTATTCCATTATCGTTTGCCCGTTCTCGTCGCGTCCGCCCTCCAAATAGGTGCCGTTGTTGTTCTCATCCCAGTGGTGAGGAGTGTCTCCGCTCTCCTTATCAAGGCAGGCAAAGTACATATCGGTCGGATCGGCAATGTCGTTGCGCATCACCGCTCTTACCGAAGGAACTGCATTGTTGACCGTAACCTCCGTACCATCGTGCATATAGTGAACGACGGGGTCGGTAACATCCAGCCACATACCGCCCAAAACTACATAGTGGAGATTGTTGTGCTGACTGCGATAGTCAACGAGCCACTTCCAGATTGATTCGCAAGGATAACGGCTTTCACTGTCCTTCAAGTCGGTAATCGGCCCTTCTGCGGGAACGCGCACATTGCGATATGGATATTTCGCGTAGATAGTCGCTGTATCGACTACATCAAAGGAGATGTCGGGATGGTTCTTCGCGCGTTCTTCCGCATACCACTTCCAATCCTCATAAAGATCGTGAGGAGCCACGATAAGTAAAATTTGCTTGGAGTCATCGACCGCCATCATTTGCATCAGCTGAGGCGGCAGGTCGCGCGGATTGACGACGCTTGCGCGCGTCCAATTCTGGAATACCGGGTTCACGACCTTCTTGGGTTGCTCGTTGGAGACGCTCATCGTCGTAACGAGCGGCGGCTTTTGCGAGAAGGTAACTATGACTCTCATATTCTTCGCCCGCTCCAACAGACGCGTCATCGGATTCCACCTAAATGGCGTCGCCTTGACCGAAACCAACTCGATTCCGTTTTGCGTGTAGGTGGAGAGCTTTTCGGCTGGCGTCATGGGATAGCCGCCCAGCACCATATAAGTTGGGTCGAGTTCGACGAACTCCGGAATCGTCCCTTCGGGAGTGTTCGTCGGGATCGGCGGCTGAATCGGCATTACGCGCACATTCTCCGAGAGCGTCGTCCATGCCTCCACTTCCGCGCTTACGCTCTTAACGTCGTAGCCGTCCGGAATCGCGAATTGCAAAACGCGATACGGAATTTGCGGGGCGCCCTCGGGTTCGTAAGGCGAAATATATTCCCCATCATCAACTGCGATATAGCTCCTATCCGGCCAAGCGGTGCTTTCAATAAGTTCCGCATTGACATTAGGTAGCGTATATTCCGCGATCTTCTCTCCAGCGAATGCGCTTAAACCAAGCGCAATCAACGACAAGGCAAGAACTGACTTTCTCATAATTGACACTTCTTAAATGTTTATCTAACCATAATACGCGGAGCGAGATGAATCACCGGCGTCTTCGGGAACAGTTCCGTATAGGCCTTGATTTCCGAAGTATTCAGCACGCGCGTATAAAGCCGCCAATCGTCAATCGTGGCATTTTCGCCTACCGTATGAGTGTAGTTGTAGGTTGCGCCATTATAGAAGAACGCCATCTCTTTTTCCACCGAAACCCCTTGCTCCACACCATCAACATAAAGCTTCCAAACCTTAACCGTATTATCATAGGTAATGATATAGGTATGAGTTTGAAGTTCGGCGTATGGAACCACGATTTCATTACAAGGATAAGTACGAGGATTACTCATGTAGTCAAAGAATAATTTAATCTTTCTTGGCGTGTCTCCTGTAACAAGTCCAATCCGCATCGTATTACTATTTATAGTCAACGTCTCGGACCAAAGCACTTCATTTGCCGCAGACGCTTTGACCGAGCAAGCAATCGTAATTGGCGACGTACTCGCACCAAGATCGTTAACCTTGTAGTCCTGTCCTACGTCGTTGAAATGGCGATAGATAGTGTCAAGATCTACTGGCTGTTCGACGACATAAAGTCCATTGTCACGCTTTTCGAGAGTAAGTCCAGCGGCATTGAGCGAAGCGCTGGTGAAAGTATTCTCATAGGGCGTGCTCCACGTAATCAGCCGAGTTCCAACCGCGACCGAAGTGGGAACGACAAGTTCAATCGAACTTTGCGTGAGCGTCACTCCATTCAAAACTACCGGCGCGCCACCATCAATGAAGGTGAACTTGGCCGAATCAATCGACCCGGAACCCGTGAAGGTATAGGACGTCAAAGTCGAATTGAAGTTCATCTGCAACGCCGAAACCGCTGAGTTGACCGTAATCGCGACCGCATCCACAAGTCCGCCGCTTTGCGTTGAAACTGCATCTTCAAAGCTCACCGCGCCGCCGCTCGTCGATCCAGTTCCATTATTAAAGCCACTCGCCGTCCATTCGCCGCTCTCCGTGGACCACGCCGTACCGCCAGGTACCGCATTGGCCGCCGCGCAGAGCCATCCGCCGGAAACCGCAAGTTCCTTTCCTTCGAGCGCACCCGACACGCGGAAAACATTTTTCAAGAACTTGAATTTATTCTCCACGCGAATGAGCGACAACACTCCCGTCTTTCCTTCCGAACCCAAAACGTCAATAACGCCGACTGGCGAAGACGCAAGGAAGTGCTTGCTGTTAAGCGGAATAAAGAGCGTTCCGTTGCCAGAAAGCGCAATCGTGCTATGAATCGTAGAGTCGCTATTGAAAGTAAAGGCATTAAGCCGAATGTCTTCGTTCGGCTGCGGCGAGAAGACGAGGAGGCCGTTATTGGTAATCTCGGCCGCCCCGAGCGATGCATTTTTCTTCACCAAGAGGCAACCAGTTGAATCAACGATGACTTTATCGAGTCCACTGGCATCCGTCAGTAGCGAGAGCGTAAGCGATTTCTTGTCCGTCGCCGTCTCTCCGTCGCTCTTGACGGTCACCGTATATCCACCGCCTACATTGTCGGGTCCATCGGTAATGACGCCAGCGAAGACGGTATTCTCCGTTTGGGTTACTTCCATATATCTACGGCCAGCGGTTTTTGGCGTATCGTAACGGAAAGTACCACTTCCGCTCAAGTTCGTTACCTTGAATGGACGCGACGAGTTCCAGTATGGCCCGAGAAAGATGGTCGTATTGTTGCAGAAAGAGAGCGTTCCGGCGAAAGAGTTCGTCGGCGGATAAATATACCTATCTGCTACTGTCGCCAAGAACTCGACCGTACCTTCACCGGTGATGTTACTGAGGTCGCAGTTCGCGAGCGCGGTAACGTCGTCCGCATGCTCGAATACGAGTCGTCCGCCATGCTCGACGACTACTTCATGTCCATTAAGCGGGTTGGGGTTGCCGTTGTTGATCGTAACGCGAACCGTAACCCCGTCCGCAATCACGAGCCGCGACTGATTGTCAATCTGGCAAAGCCGCGCCTCGCCGACGCCAACCAAGCGTAGCGTACCATCGCCCGAAATGCAGATATTGCCGATTTGCCCATCCACGTAAAAGTCGTTTACATTGCGCTCGACAACCTCGCCAGCGACCGTGGCAATCATATCCGGCCAAGGCGGGAACTCGTCCGCCAACGCCTTGATCGCCGCCGGGGTCAACGCGACATCGTACGCGCGCACGTCGTCAATAACGCCGCCGCTACTGGTCGCGATATTGTTGACGTTGCCGCCATGAATGCTAAAGAGCTGCCAATTCACCTTGCTTGCAAGCGCCGTCGCGCCTTCAAGCTCAGAGCAACTTCCAACCTCTTCGCCGTTAGCATAGAAGGTATAGCGTCCCGCACGATAAGTTACCGCATAGGAATAGAAGCGCGAAGTTGCCGAAGGAACTTCGACCGTAAACAATTTCTCGGCGGCAGTCCCGCCTTTCCAACGACTGAGCGCGGCATGATTCGCATCGACCGTCGTGAGCGCAAGACCGCCTCCGCTCTTCGTGCCGAGCGAGAAGTGTGCGCCGTTAACCGTTGGCGCGAGCCGCACACACCAAACAAACGACCAATCAGTCGTGTCGCCAAGGTAGAGGTTGGTGCCGCCGTATGGATTCTGCAGCGTATTGATGCCGTAACCGTCACGCGTTAATGCATAGCTGCTCTCCGAATAATTGTCAATCGTGCCGATTGGGTTAGTGCCCCAGCTCGTAGCATTACCATCAAACTTAAACCCTACCGTTACATCACCTTCAACATCCACTACCTTATAGATTAGCTTATTGACGCTCTTCGTCCAAGTGCCCATCGGGTTCGTCTCGCCGTTCGGTCCTACGACCTCGACCGCGAAATCATCCGCCTTGTAATCAAAGTCGCTTGGAATGTTGATAAGGTCTTGCGTGGTCGAAATATCCTGTAAGGTGAAGACGAGCTTACCCGACGGCTTCGTATTAAGCGAAGCCATGAGAGGCGAAAGTCCCTTAATCGTTGCGCCATTTTTCAAGGTCAACGACCCCGTATACGAGCTAAGTTGATCTTGAATCGCTATCGACGAGTCGCCGCCTGCCGCGCCATTAAAGATAATCTCCGATACTCCGCTCGCGTGGAATCTTCCAACGAGCGTATTAAAGTCATTCTCCCCAGCGGCGAGAGTAAGGGTAAGCGGACCAATTTCCTCGCCTTGCGTCTTCCAAACGAGATAGCCGTTTTCGATATCGTTAAGCGCAACTTCCTTCCAACGCAATTCCTCGTTCGCGCCCTCGCCGACAACCGCGAGCATTACGAGCGGCTTCTCGCCCAGCGCAAAGCCGTTCGGTACTTGAATGACATTGGTTTTCGTCGCAAACGAATCAACCTTGAACTTAATCGTGCCTTCCGTACCCGAATAAAGCTTGTACTTCGAGGCGAGTTCCGGCCGTGCAGCAAGGTCGATGACGTCGTTATCGGTCGTGATATAGCCAGAGCCCTTCAAATTGCCATCTCCGTTGACTCGTCCATTGCGCCCGAAAATGAGTAGGCCGTTGTTGTTAATGTCGCCATTCCAGAAGCCGTTCAATTCCAAGCATCCGCTCGACTCGATATCAAGAGCATGACTACTGGTAGAATTGCCAGAATAAACGAGTCGACGATTGACAGACGGCGCACTCGCACCACCGGCGACGACAAGTTTCTCGGTGACAAACCAACTGAAGAGACTCATCCCTGGCGCAAGCGTACCGCTCCACTCGCTTATGCGCGTCTGAGTGGTTCTCAAAATACGATTGCCAGAGACCCGAGTGGCTGTCGCGCCATCGCCCGAACACCGTTGCACAAACTCATTCTGCGTCATCTTGCCGTTACCCAAGATGCCGGCGCCGCTCAAGTTCGAGACCTCCATCGTATAAGCCCCGCGATCAAAGAGGTATTCAAGTTCGCTTTGAAGCTCAAGACTGAGTGTCGAAGCAAACATTTTCTCGGGGACTGGAACGACAAAGCGGAAATTTCCGTCCGCAACAATTGCCACATCGCCATCGCCAGTAAGTCCGCTCCAATTCGCGCTTGGAGCAATATAATAAATCGTATGGCGAAGGACGATCTTCGTGCCCGCCTTGAGTTCGACTTGTCCATCTTCGACGGGCGAGAAGTTGGAGTTTAAGGTAAGCGTCGTTGTCGCGCCCGTATCCAGCGTGAGTTTGCCTGCGCCCCTGACGTAATTGAAGGTTGGGAGCAGGTCGCCTTTTACCGTCGCCGGTGCGTTCATCGTGATTTGACCCGGCAAGATCACCGACGAGCCCTCGACCGCCTTCAGCATTACCGTAATCACCGAAGTCGTCTCCACAGGTCCAATGGTAAGTTGATCTTTTGCACAAGCATCCATCAGCACGATCGCGTCGTTCGATTGCGATTCGAGGCGAGCGGCGTAAATATCATTCCAATCGGAAATCGTCGCCTCGCTTCCATCGTAGGCGTACCATTGAAGCGCCGTCCACTCCGTCGTTCCCGCCGTCGGGAAGGCGTGAACTTCCGGCGGAACAATATAGACGTAAGCGCCCTCGCGCGCGATAAAGAAGTCCTCGGCTCTATCAATTGGATTTGGCTGGAATAGCGCTACATCCAGTCCGCCAATCGGCCATTCCGACTCCTCGTCGATGACCAGAACCTTCTGACGAACGGCCTTGACGCGATCGGTAATCGCGAAATAGAGGAAGCCCTGCGCGCCTTCGCCGAGCACCCATTTCTCCGACGGCTCGTAAATATAGATGGTATCGTTGCCGCCACTTCTCAAGATGCCGCTCGAAGCGCCCTTGAGGTGCATCACGGTTGAAGTGTAAAGCTCGCCTTCTTCAAGTTCAAGGTCGTTTACGGTTACGACTCCCCCGAATCCCTCGAAGTGGACTTCGCGCGCCTTGAGCTCTCCACCCTCTGCAATCGTGAAAGTAAAGTTCTTCACCGAGTCGTCCGCCGGCACGAAGGTCAAGGTGTCGAAGCGAGCCGGCTTGTCGAGCGTCAACACGGCGCCATCTTGGGCAACCGTAATCACGCCATTCGCCGTCCAATCGAGATAGGATTCGCTCCACTTTTTCGTAAACGCCGTACCATTGCCCGACCATGCGGCGTCGTCCCAGTTAAGATTCGCCGAATTGACTGTCATCGTATAGGGCGAGGCAATACCGTCACTCTTAACTAAGCAAAGCGCTCCGTCTTGAACTGCGAGCGAGCAAGTGTTTCCTTCGACTTCCAGCTTGCGCAAATCTTGCATCGTCCAAGTATATCCTACGCCGCTGATAATCGTTTGCGGGGTTTCGGGCGGCGTAAACTCGCTAACGTCGATTTTCACCTTCGAGCCATCTTCTGGCCAAGTAATTTCGGTCGTTGCGTTCCAATCAAGGTGCTTTTCATTCTCCGCTTTAAGGTAAGCGCCCTTTCCAAGAACGAGGCTCATCTTGTGCGAACCTTGCAAGGTAAAGGCGCCTCTTTCGGAGACCGTTACTTCGCTGCGATTATCGCCTCTACCATGAAGCATCGTCGCCTCAAATACGCCGCCTTCCGCCACTTCAACGACCGGCGAAACAACCTCGCCGCCCTCGAAGTTACCGCCGGAAACAATAAGCGATTTCTCGAAAGTAAGCGGGAAGGTAAAGTGCGTCCAGCCGCCGATAGTAAGCGAGTCGAAAATAAGGGTCGTCTCTGGCGCATTATCGGCGCAAGTGAATGTATAGTGCGTTGTCTTGTTTCCGAAACAGATAAAGGGCTTTTCAAGCGCCATCGCGAGCCGCACCGTCGCCACTCCGCCCTCGATATCGGGGAAGTACACGCGCTCGGCGAGATCGAACGCCGCCGATTCGTCGTTTTTAATCCATGGCTTGATGTTCTTATCAAGCGACCACACGCCATCCGCGCTGGCCCACTCCAATAGCGATCCAAATTGGAAGATTGAGCCAGTCGGAGTGTGCTCGGCGATGATCTCGCCTTCCTCAGCATTCTCATCCTTGACCTTGATGACGAGCTCGCCTTCAACCACCATCTCGCCCGTAATCGGAATAACCTGGAAGAAGTTGTTCTCCTGATACGGCAGGACAATCGTCGTTCCATCGGCAAGTTCAAGCCGCGAGAGCCGAGAGAACATAAATAGCTCCATCTCCAAGGTCGCTCCGCCCTCGACGCGAATCGCTCCTGCCGGTCCATCAGAAAGTCCAACGATAACACGCCCAGGACCAGTAAAGACGAGCTTCCCATCCGTTCCTGCATTAAAGTCCGCATCGAGCCGGCAAATCGCCCCTTCGGCGAGACGAACAGTCGTCGTGCCAATTAAATTGAACTTGCCTTCGTTCATCGTCACGAAGCGACAATTCCCGCTCATCTCAATTGTCGCGTTATCGAGATAGAAGTCTTCCGTCGCATCAACTGCGAGGGTGGAGTCTTTCATCACGAGTTTCTTGTTGACGCGCTCCGCATAATTATTACCCTTATTGTCTTTCGCTCCGCGCCAACGATTCTGACGGAAGGTAAGGGTCGCGTCTTCGAGCGTCGCGATCGTCTCGCCGGTGTAACCAAAGAACGCTTCGTAAGTTTCAAGGGTGAGCGCGATGCTCTTCAAGGAAAGCGGCAGGAAGCGAACGAGTTCGCCCTTGGTCTTGTTCATGTTGGTGCGAAGGACGTTGCCCGCCGAAACAGCGCTACTTATACCCTCGAATGAAAGCGTCTCCAAGGTCGAGTCGAGTCCGCCCAACTCCAAAATCGCGCCACCGCCCTTAAAGGCGATTTCGCTCGCATTCTTAACGCCGTTGATAAAGTAGTATTTGCTTCCCGAATTGTTGTTATTGAGAACGAGCTTACCGGTGTTTGCGAAAATAATGCCACCATTCGCAGTAACGCTGACTTCACCTCTATCATTTTCCGTTTTATCAACGCCGCCTACGCCGCCGGAAACGCCGATCTCCAAGGTGCCGCCGGAAACATTGAGGTTGTTCATGAGCCTGAGCCATCCCGTACCACCGAGCGAGAAGGTATCGTCATTACCTTGAGTGATGTTCATCCTCATACCACCATAAGGAAGCGTGGTGCGGTTGAGCTCAGTAGGAATTCTGTTGGGGTCGAGGGTAATTGAAGTATTGCCCGAAACATTGAAGTTGATGTTGTTGGCGTGGTAGAAGGTGGAGGCGCTGCCGTCCTTCGTCCAGTTCTCGCTCGTCATATCCCACGTGCCGGAATTGCCGCCATTCCAAGTATAGTCGTAGATATCGACGATCTTGATGAGCGGATCGCCGTAGAGCATTTCCTCCGCCATACAGTAGGTTCCGCCTTGCGCGGGATTGATGTTATTGGGATCGTTCTTCGGCTGGGAATCTTCGAGATACTTCGTTACCGCCCTGAGCCAGGCCTCGCCCGCGGTCATTCCTTTCGCGACGTTAATGCACATATTGTAGTGCATACGCTCCGAAATCCCAGCGCCGTCCAATCTCCTCGTCTCGAAGTAGCTTAAGCCCACGCGCGAATTATTCATAGACGCGATAAAGCCGCCAGTTTCAGTGATATTCGCGCATCCCGCCTCACCCAAACTGACGTCTGCGACGGACTTGCCATTTTTGTTGGAGAAAAGATCGGGATGTCCGGTATTGCACGAAATGCCTACGACATTGATTTTGGTAAGACCGGGCTCGGTTATGAATTTATTGGCGCTGAATAGCGCCGCGCTTGTTCCCGAACCGTGTCCATTGTTGGAGCCCGTCTCACGGTCGTAGCGATAGAAGTCGTTAAAAGCCCACTGCTTCGAGGAATTGTGCGAGACGGTGTCGGGCTCGTGAAAGCCAATCGCGTCGATGATCGGATGGTATGGCGCCATGATCTCTTTCGCATGACGACGCGTGACCGGTCCGACATCGCTGAAAAACCAGCTATGGGCAGGGTCGTACATATTGGGAACGTTATCGAAAAACTCCTCTTCTTCGCGCAAGACGATCTGCGTATCCGTCAAATTGCGCTGAGTATAATTGAGAGGTGCTGACGCAAGTCCCATCTTGAAGTTACCGACGAACTTCGGATCTTCGGCGCGGTTTACCTTCTTGACGAAGTTCTCAATGACCTCATGCTGGTTAAGCGTTTCGCCTTTATAGGTAAAGGGCTTCATCGTCATACGCGAAACTGCGAATTTCGCCTGCAAGTTCACGTGCTGCAATTCATCCGGCTCTACGTAAAGCTCGTCGCCGTCAGGATCCCAAGGATGTCCAGGGTTGTCTTTGTAACGTTCGACGCAAGCGTAGAAGAGATCGCTCGGCGGATGATACTGAACGCGAATAACCACGCCAGGAACGGCATTGGCGTAGGTAATTTCCGTGCCGTCCTGCAAATAGTGACGATTGAGCTTGCCATCAGCATCCTTGTCATTCACATCAAGCCATGCGCCGCCAAGCACGACGTATTTAAGCGCGTGTTCACTACTGTAAGCCGTCAAGAAGGCGTGTATCGATTCGGCCGCGTTTGCGTATGTGCCATCAGTCGTTTCTACTCCATCCTTGACCCAGCCCTTGAAGGGATAGGTATTATAGATATTGTATGTGTTGACAATCTCAAAAGTGAGCGTAGGATGATTTTTCTTGCGCTCGCCAATATACCATTCCCACGTCTCGTACAAATCGGGCGGCGAGATCATGAGGTAGTCAACTTGTGTTCCGGCGGCCGCAGCCATTAATTGCTCGGCCTTGGGTGCGGCATCTTCGGGGTTAACGAGCGTCGAAAGTGTCGCGGCAAGGTAGTCGGGGTGGACGAGAGGAGTTGAAGATGAAGGCGAGGCGGAGAAGGAGGACATCAAGCGCGGCTTTTCGGTAAAGATAACCGATAGCTTGAGATTCTTCGCTTTCTCCAAAAGCCCCGTCTTCTCGCAATACTTAAACGGCGTCACACTTACAACAATAACATCAAGACCGGTTATTTTCATCGGCCGTGCTTGAGCGATGGCTTCAGGATACGTCGCCTCGACGGTCGATTCGACATATTCCGGCCTTTCGGGATTCTCCGAAACTGGTATCGGCTTTTGAATCGGGAGAATCTTGATCTTCTCCGAAAGAACTTCCCAATCCGCCTCGACTTTCACTTCCTTAAAGCTATACCCATTAGGGACGGCAAAAGAAAGCGTCTTATAAGGGAGCATAGGCGAGCCCAAGGGTTCACTCGGCTGTAAAAGCCCTTCGGCGTTGATCATATACTTGCCCGGCCAAGCGGTGCTTTCAATAAGTTCCGCATTGACATTAGGTAGCGTATATTCCGCGATCTTCTCTCCAGCGAATGCGCTTAAACCAAGCGCAATCAACGATAATGCAAGTATTGACTTTTTCATAATTGTTCTCCTTATTACCTGAAATAGACTTGAGGCGGCAACTTCTCCTGCGTGCGAACCTTATCGGCGTCAAATGCCCCACGCAAATAGAGCGCAACCGCGCCGGCGGAGCCAGCACCCTCGTATGCCCTCGGAATGTTATTGCCCTCAACGACGATTCGATAGCGTCCCTTCGGTAAGGCCTCATTATGGACCTTCTCGGTGTTGTTGAGGCGGTCAGGCGTCGTCCCGCCATTCCCCAACCATACCTCGCCTCCGCTCGCCGCCTCCACGCGCAAATCAAGATCGTTGACAAGCTTCGGACTATCCTGCGCGGCAGTCGCGTCGCCCGGATAATCGACCCAAACGAGCTCCGCGACAAACGGCGCCGTCTCCGTCGTCTCCAAATAATAGGTTACCTTCTCGCCGTCATGTAGCGGTATCCAATCGGCGATGAATATATCACGCCCGACTTCTGGCGCGATGGACGCAGCGAGGTCGGTGCGCCCCGCTCCCTGCGCGTTCCTATCCTCGCCGATATCTACCGCATCGCCCATGACGATCGCCTTGATGAGCGCGGACGATGGCTTCTTGTTCTTCTCGTCGAACCCGCGATACTTGATGAGCCACTCGCGAACAAGCGCGCACATTCCGGCGGTAAGCGGCGTCGCCTGCGAAGTTCCGCTCATATAGGCGTAATACTGATCGTACACGATCATCCTCGATGTATCCTTCGCTTGAGACGAACGCACCGAGATGACATTGCAACCCGGCGAAACGACATCGGGCTTGAAGCGCCCATCCTTCGTCGGCCCGCGCGAGGAAAATGCTGCGACCTGATTTTCATCTGACGCTTCCGGCCAGCCATAATAATTTCCCGATGCACCAACAACAAGCGCGTTCTTCGCAGTCCCTTGTCCGGAAATTGTCGACGCCCCCTTCGCTCCAGAGTTCGCCGCCGCCCAAACCGGCAGAAAGTCAGGATGATTCCAACAGTATTCATCGATCGGGCGCGCTGTATCCGAACCGTAAACGCCGCGATATGCGTCGCCATCCGAACCGTAGGAC
The DNA here is from genome assembly GCA_937901395.1 of uncultured Verrucomicrobiota bacterium. Lineage (GTDB taxonomy): Bacteria > Verrucomicrobiota > Kiritimatiellia > RFP12 > UBA1067 > UBA1067. Next base: position 7,668 of record CALCDB010000199.1, on the reverse strand, counting down.
GCGCTGTAGATATGCGAGACCATGCCGCAATTCTTATATGAGGCCTGATATTCTGGACGAAACGCCTCATCAACCGTGTACGGAACATACGATCCGCTGCCGCCATTCTTGTCGCCGCCCATCCACGCCCAAAGCTTCGCCTTGTACGCCATACCTTTAAATTGTCCACCACTATTCGCCCCAGTGCCGACGATTGAGCCCGCAGTATGCGTTCCGTGTCCGTTGATATCCGCCCTCGCTACATAGCTCTCGCCATAAGTGAAGGCGAACCCGACGAGATTCGGCTTGATGTCCGGAGTCATCGTCTCCATATTCGCGGTGTCGATGCCCGAATCGCATGTCGTAATGAGCTGTCCCGCGCCGGTCAGGTCAAGTCCGCTTAATCCACAACCATCGCCCGCGCTCGCCGGCCACTCCGCCCTTATCCGCATCTTCGCCGATGAGTAATAATTCGCAAAGGCCGGCGCAACAAGGACGATTAAAAGCAAGAGGAGTATCGAACGCTTCGTCGCCATATCCTCACTACCTCACGAGAATCTTGATAGTTGGCGGAGCAATCCGCTTCACCTCCACCGCATCCGGATCGAAAAGTCCTTTCATGTAAAGCGCCGCCGCGCCGCCCTCCAAGCTACTGTGAGGAACATTCGCGCAATTAACCACCAGTTTGTAAGTGCCTGACGGCATAAGCGACATATGGATTTTCTCGGCATTGTTAAGCCGGTCGGGGAGCTTGTAATCGCCGTCATCACCTCGACCGTATATACAATCTCCGCTCGGTAGGTACAATTCCAAATCAAGGTCATTGACGAGCTTCGGCACGGTTTGGTCAGAGTCAGTCGTTCCCGGGTAATCAACCCAAGCGAGTTGAGCCTCGAACGATCTATATATATCTAAGGGGCTATCGATTTTAAATGTAAAGATCGTTTTGCATCCCTCGCCGAATTGAATGCGGTCGGCGAGATACACCGAGCGCCCGTCCTCCGGCGCAATCGACGAACTGAGATTCACGCGCCCGGCGCCTTGCGCACTCGCGGCGACATTTGTCGTCTTGCCGGTTTCCGGGTCGGTGGTTGTTAGCTTAATCGCACCACCCATCAAGATTGCCCGCACAAGCGCGGACGAGGGCTTTTTATTGGTCTCGTTGAAACCGCGATACTTGATAAGCCACTCGCGCACAAGCGCGCATGTCCCGGCGGTAAGCGGAGTCGACATGGAAGATCCCGCTTCCGAACGATAATAGTTTTCGGTCAGCGGAACCGGACCATCCGCAGATCCGACGGTATTGCACGAACAAACCGAGCCAGGCGCAACGACATCGGGCTTGATGCGCTCATCCTTCGTCGGCCCCTTGGATCCATAGCCCGCTACAGCTTCGCCCTCGCTCGCGCCAACGGTCAAGGTGTTCTTCGCCGAAGCCGGATCGGAAAGTTTGTAACTACCATAGTAGTTTCCCGTTGCAAAACACGGAAGGAAATCGGGGTTGCGCCAACAGTAATCGTCAATCGACCGACTGCCGCTAGTGTAGGAGCCGGAGCTACCACCACCATACGAGCCGCTGAAGATATTGGCAACGATTCCATTCGCCGCACAATAATCGTTGTAGGACTTTTGGTTGGTGGGACGGAAGTTCTCTCCGATACTGTCCCGCGGCAGAATCCCGCTTCCCGTATAATAACCACCGAACCACGCCCAAAGCTTAGCGCCGTAAGCTATGCCCCTGAGATCGCCCTCGACATAATACGTCTGGGTGGCGGAATCCTTAAGCACCGAGGAACTCATCGCACCCGTGCCGACAATTGAGCCCGCCGTATGCGTGCCGTGCTTGTTCCGCCCGTAAGCAAGCGTCTCGGCGGGATAGGTCCGCGCAAACCCGATGAGATTCGGCTTAAGACTTGGGTGCATCGTCTCCATATCGCCGGTGTCGATACCCGAGTCGCAAGTGGTAACGAGCTGTCCCTCGCCGGTAAGTCCAAGCCCAGCGGTTCCGCAATCATCACCCGCCGAAGTTGGCCAACAACCATTAACCGCCATCTTGCGTGCGCCATTGTAGTTGAAGAAAACTGGCATTTCGTAGTTCTCGATCCAGCGCGCTTCGGGAAGTTCCATTAGCGCGGCAATCGTCTCGTCGGTAGCGATGATGCGAAGATCGGGGTTTTCCTCGACGCCGCAACGTCCCTTGACCTTGCCGCCGTTCGCCTTGACGACGCGCTCGATGAGTTCGAGGTCTTCCGTCCGCAAGGGAACGACCGTCAGCTCGCCCGCGCGAAGCTTCACGTCGTTAAACGTCTTTCCGGGGATGCCCTCGAAAGTAAGGCGCGGATTCGCCTCAAGCGCGGCCTTGCCCTTCTCGCTTACCTCGACTATCGCCTTGTCGCGACCGACCAAGCCAACGACTCGAATATCGTCGCTCTCCTTGAACGCGGTGTGAACCTTGTTCTTGGAGTCGACGACGGTATAGACGCTTGTCCCGCGCGATGTGGTATTGGGCGCAGGAGGACGATAGTTCGAAGGCGCCTTCTCGTCCGTTGCGATTTTATCGGGAGCGACTGGCGATGGAGCGACGGGAACCGGCGAGGGATCCTGCGTCGCCTGAATCGTGGCAATGGCCGACGATGCGACGGAAGCTGCGCCTTCTCCCCGCCGCTTTTCATCCGTTCGATTGCCAAGAACCCAATAAACCCCGCCCAAAACGGCGGCTACCAGCAACACCGTCGCCAGTATCCGCCTGCACGTCGTTTTACTCTGTCCTTTCATGTGCGCTCATTACTTGGAAGAGGACTTCACCGGAGAACAAAGAACCTTGTAGAATCCCCGCTTCGCATTCGCCGCCTTCTTGACTTTGAGACCGATGATGTTGCCATCCTTATCGGCGATCTTCCACTCTTCCGGCTGGGCTTCGCCCATATTGACGAGCTCGCCATCGGAGCCAATGCCATAGTAGAGGCCTGGCTGACCCTTGATATCGTCAAGCTCGCCTTCTTCGCCCAATAGCGAACCAAGCTTTTCCACGACTTCGGAAAGAATGTTCTTCTCGTCTTCCTTGATTGTCGAAATCGCAGTATCGGTGAATACGACCTGCGCCACGTAAGCCCCATCCTTCTTCACGGCGACTACTTTGAAGAGCGCCTTGTAGACGTCCTTCTTCGCGTCCGTATCAAGCGCGGCGACAACATTTTCGTCATTGGGCACGAGAACCGGTATCTTCTTGGCTTCCTCATCGGCATCCTTCTGATTGTCCGCCTTGAGCGGCATCTCCTTGCCGCCTGGCTCCATGCCTCTCTCCTTAGGCGTCGCCGCCTCTACCTGCAACGTGCCCTTCAGATATCCAAGCTTCGTGCCATCAGAGAACACGATCTCGCTCGCCTTCTCGTCCGTGCCTTCGCGACGTTCGACGACAAGCGCGCCCTGCGTTAAGTCCTTCACCTCGTAGGTGACGGTATCGCTATCGCCATCTTCCTTCGCGTAATGGAAGCTGACCTTTACTTCATACATCGTATTGAGCGACGCATCAGGGCCGTCAATCCACTCATCGCCGGAGATGAACTGGAACTTGACTCCGCCCTTGTTGTTCGCCACGAGTTTAACGCCCGCTTGAACGTCATCCTCGATTGAACTATCGTCATCGTCAATCGCCTCTTCCGCCAATATCTCGAAGGTGAAGACGCTATCGCAACGCTCCACGTAATCTGCATGCTCATTCGGCGTGAAGACTACATCGCCAGCCGAATTGAATGCAAGTTTGTCGTCCTCGATCTTCGCGCCTTCGTCTGGATCGTAGGAACCCGTCGTCTTGAAGGTATCCACCGTCTCGTTTACCCAATCGACCGCTTCCTTATAGCCCTTCTCGCCCATATAGAGCGTTACTTCCGCGCCAGGCACCTCGTCGCCATCCTCGCCATAGCCAACGACGAATTCGCCGCGATAGATATTGCCGGCCGTGAATTCGGCTGGATCAAGCTCGAAGTTCGCCTTATCGTCTTTCTCCTCGCCAAATACCGTCTTGTCGCCGAAACGCAATATGTACTTGATATCATCCTCTCCGGTGTAATCGCCCCTGTTGAGCGTGCTGATGTCGACCATTACCGTTCCGCCGTTCCAATCGCCCGCCGGCTCGATTACGATGGAGTCCTCATCAAGCTCGATCGTCGGTGGAATCTTCCACTTGAGCTTGAGGGTATTGCCCTCCGCGATCAAATCGTTGACCGTGCTCTTGCCATTGACGATCGCCGTCCAGCCCTTCTTGTCCGCCCCCGCCGGAAGCGTAATTACCGGCATCATGTGTACAGGCGAATCAACCGTCAACTCAAGTTGCTTTTCCGTTGCGGTAACCAAGCTGCCGGTAATCGTCGGCGTGCCCTCGGAAATATCGAGCGCACCATTTTCACCAAACGTAAGTTTCGTGATGGAACCAAGCAAGGAAACGCTACCATCATTGACAATGAAATTCTGGTTTACGATATTCCCCGTTACCTCCAAAACGCCGTCGCCCAACTTGACGACATCGCAATTGGCGTTATCCAAGGCAATGCCGCTTTCGATGACGAGCTTTGAGTTCGCGCCAACGGAAATTGCCATGCCCTTCGTGCCCTGACCATTGACGCAGAAATCATTGTTCCCCGAACGAATGATTTTCGCAGGCGTATCAGTCATGTCCACGGTCGAAGCCGGAACAAAGATCTGCGGGGCGTAACTGGTGCCGCCATTAATACGGAAACTCGCGCCATCGGAATAGGTAAGCTGCGCACCTGGTTCAAGATAGAATTGCTGCGCCCAATAAAGCGTCCCGCCAGTTGGATTGAGGTAGAGCTTGGAACCATTATCTACGCGGATGATTCCATCCGCATTGGAGTTGCCGGAAGTCCACCCGCAAAGGTTGCGCGCTGCGAATGTCAACGTCGCGTTATTGGTCACGCGGATGGTCGGATTGTCGGCCGTAGCGTTCGCGCCGAACTTAAGCCCCGCGCTCTCGCAGCGATACTTCATCGTGTGCGCACCGCCATCGAAGACGATGTGCGTCTTAAGTTGCGTGCCATCGTTATTATCGCCGTAGTCGAGCGCAACGCCCTTGTTGCCTTCGCCGATGAAGGTGTAGGTCTTATTGGATGTCGCCGCCTTGATGGCACTCTTGATCGCGTCGGTCATCTCAAGCCCGCCCTTCGCATCAATCGTAAGCGAACCCGCTACTTGCGTGAGCGTGAGCTTGTTGAAGTCGGTCTGCGTCATCGTGTAATCGTCGCCGAGAATCTCCATCTTCCCCGCGCACTTGATCGTGTACTTGCGCGAAGGCGCCTCATTGACAAGAAGTTTTCCGCCCGCATCAGCGAACTTGAGCACAATCTTGTTGCCCTCTACCGCATTCGCATCGCTCATCGAGTATTCCGTTCCGCAATCGACCTCGACTGGCGGATCCAACGGATTAACCGGCACATTGATTACGACCTTATTGACACCATATCCACCTGCTGTTTCGTTCGTCACGAACGAAGCATTCCAGTTGGTAATCTTGATGCTGCCCTTGGGATCAGTCGCGCCGCCATCAATATATCCGGCGCGCACGCCACGAATCCAAATATTACCATTGTCGCCGTTTTTTAATTCGACTTCGACCACCTTAAGATAGTGATCGGTGGCGTGGTTGTATTGATAAACCTGCATTTGGAATTTCATAACTCCACTTGCATCAGGTCCCTCAACCCAATATCCAGTCGACGCGGCTGGCTTGTTGGCGATGTTGCCACCGCTCATCGTGCCAGTGATCTTGCAATTTTCGAGTTTACTAAGATCAAAGTTCCAACCAGTATCGACGAATGTCGTCGTCAAGAACTTGTCGTAGGTAAATGTTTCGTACTCAACCGCTGGATCTGGAAATTCGTAATCGGCAATGTCGCTGGTAGAAAGCTCGCTATTGAAGATAGCAACATTTTTGAGCTTGGCGCCAGCCATTTTCGTAATAGGTCTATTCGCCGTCGTATCACACCCCGCGCCAAGAATGTTCCATCCATTGGCTCCCATTCCAGTAGTAGTGGAAACAAGCCCAGTCGCGCCGAATATCTTAGTCAACGTTCCGTTGATCATCATGTATCCCTGCGTACCCTTGCTCTTATTCTGGACATACACAAGCGCAACGCGTGTAGCCGCGCCAAGTTCGGCGGCGCTATTCACACGATGGGTCTGGCAATTGCTCGTATTGCCCCACTTGTTGTTGTTCCAAATACCATAGGTTTCGCCACTATTGGTCACACGCATACCACAATAATCGTCGTAGCCGCTTTGGTTACTATATGTAGAGACAATCGCGGCTCCATCGGCGCTCGGAATAGTCATTCCTTCCACCTCGAAGATAATGGTCGATGCCGAGTATGCGGCAGTTGTCGATCTTAAGGTAACGCCCAATTTAGCCGCGTTGGAAATCGCCGACATCGTAATCGTTCCGTCGGCGTTCAGCGTATTGCCGTTCAGCGCGAACGAGAATCCCTCCTTTTCTTCTCCAAGGTCGCCATTCCATACCGCAACAGGTTCTACGCCCCTTGCTGTCCATGCCATCGATAACATGGCGAAGACAATACCAAACAACTTATTTATCGCTTTCATTGACTATTCCTCCTAATTCCTTTTACCGCATGGCAAACATCTCTGCAAACGCACTTTTCGCCTGCAAGTTACCTACCAAGCCAAGAGCAAGTATCTCATAAAGATGTCCATTTGTCAATTGGCATTTCTCTTGACTTACTTTCGCTCTTTCAATGGATAATCCTGATGAGGGTCTTTTACCACATTGTATTTGCGAGGATTTTCCCTTGGAATGTTGCCGGCGACTAAACTCACGATGTCGCCCTTGCGCATCATCCATTGAACTCCGCCGCAATTCTCCGCGCCCTTGCGCGCATGAAACTCGTTTGCATACTGGCTTCCCCCTCCGCCATGCCGATAGTTCGCTTCAATGCGCTTTGAAACCGGAATCGGCAATTCCTGCTTTCTCGCCTTCGTCAACTTCTCCAATGCACCCAGCCAATCCGCGGAAATGGAAGGCGCGCTTTCCGTCGGCTTGTGTTTGTGTCCAGGCCAGCAAACGAATGTCGGCATCCGCATCCCGCCTTCGTAGATGTCACGCTTCATTCCGTCGAATGGACCATACGAATCGAAGAAACGAGGATCGGCGCCGTATTCCGCAGCGGGACCGTTGTCGCTCGTGAAGATGATGATCGTATTTTTGTAGATCCCCTTGCGCTTCAAGAAGTCCACGAGATCCCCGAGCGCATCGTCCATGCGCGTAATCGCCGTCGCGTAACGCTGGGCGTTCTCGCAAAGCCCCTTGCCCTGATAACGAGGATCAATCCAGGTGTTGCGCTTCTCCAAGGGCTCTTCGTCGAGCGGCCACTTTACCGAACCATCGACATTATCGGAGCGAACATACGCTCCGCCCGGCACATGAAGCGAATGGGTGTTCCGGAGCGTCGAGTCGTTCCGCCCCGAACCATGAACCGTGTTGATCGCCAGATACATGAAAAACGGATTGCGCCTGCGCTCCGAATCGGCGAGCTGCTCCTCGATGTACTTCTTCGTGCGCGCGATGAAGACATCGGTCGAGTATCGCCCTTCCGCCGTCTTGGTCGCGTTCCAATACGCCTGCAAGTTCTCGTCACCGCCGTTCGGCTTTTCGCGCGTATC
>CALCDB010000198.1 GCA_937901395.1 uncultured Verrucomicrobiota bacterium | reverse complement strand
CGACCAGCCAAGTTTACGCGCCAATACCTCGTAGGGATCGTAGCCATTGAGCGCAATTAGTTTCGCGGTTCTCGTGCTCTTCTTGATGGTGATGGTTTCGCCATTCACGAGAGACTTTACCTTCTCGCCATCGGCATACACCCCTACGCCATCCTCAGTGCGGTCACGCGCCGTCACGTTGAAGCGGACGCTATCATCCACCACCAATGGGCGCACGCCAAGCGCATGCGGGTTGATCGGGGTAACCACGAAGCAATTTGAGTCTGGCATCAATACTGATCCGCCAGCCGCCAATGAATATGCGGTCGAGCCAGTGGGCGTAGCGAAGATTAGTCCATCAACCATATACCGCGTAACGAGCTTCCCATCCGCCTCCAAATCAAGCCGCACGGAATGTCCCGAACCCTCGCGCATGACCACGATATCGTTAAGCGCGGCGAAGCCCCCTTCCGCCTCCACCAAGCGACGCGAAGAGATAGAATATTCATCAGCGGACAAGCACGATAATGCATGCTCGAACTCGCGCTCTTCCACGCTCGCCAGATAACCGAGCCCGCCAAGATTGAAGCCCAATATCGGCAAGTCGGGGAATTGGTGCACCGCGCGAAGAATCGTGCCATCTCCGCCTAAGGCGATGATCGCCTCCGCCGTGCCATCTTCCACGCCGATCAACCCATGCGCGCTCGCCATAGCGGATAATCTCCGCCGAATGCTCGCAGCATCGGTCTTGACGGTATTTACATAGAAGCGAATGCGTTGCATCGTCAGGTCAGATTGATGGTCTTCAATTTCAAGTTCGCGCTAATCGCCTTCGCGAGCGCCGTTACCCCGAAGGTCTCGGTCTCGTAATGTCCCGCACAAATCATCTTCATTCCGCAATTCTTCGCGGCAACCCTATCGCCCCAATCCGCTTCGCCGGTAACATATAGCTCGCAACCAAGTTCCTTCGCATCTGGCGCGAAGCACCCCGCCCCGCCAGAGCAAAGCCCGATCTTCACCCCATGCTTATTATAGCCAGTAAGCCCGATTACATTGCCATGATATGAAAACGCCTTGGTTAGGCGCTTAAGCCCGAGGTAACGCGCCAAGCAAAAGTTGTTGCCATACTTCTCATGCGCATCCAAGGGCAAGTGGCAAGCGTAAATCGCCAAATTGCCGGATAACGCCGCCTTGATTACCTCGTACTCGCCTCCGATGATCCGCTTGATTCCTCCGCCCCAGGAAATTCCATGATGGACGATCAACAGCTCCGCCTTCGCCTTGATCGCCGCCTTTATCGATTCCACATCGGCATCGACCGCCACGGCGACCCGCCTTATCTCGTCGCCATCGCGCGCTACCTGTAAACCATTGTTCGATACATCATCGAACTCATCTACCTTAAGAGTATGGTTAAGCCAATCTACGAGCTTATTGAGTTTCATATCATCACCACCGCTATCGTTATCAATATAAGCGCGAACGCAATCAGCCGCTTGCCCATCGTGACGCGCTCGGGAGCGCTTGTGAGAGGCATGGTAGCGCCATTATCCTTATTCAGCATCCTCTTGATTCCTCGCAATGCGAGCGGTAGTCGTCCTTTTGGAGTGGCGATAGCCGCAGCCAAAGTAAGAAGCACGATTACCAGCACTATCCTCGCAACCTGAAAAAGCACGGCTTATTTTCCGTCGTCAATGAGCTTCTCGTACTTATCGCCATTAAGACCCACGTCAATTCCCTTGCAAAGCCACTCGGTCAATTCCTGCAACTCGCTCTCGCTCATCCCCGAACGCGGATAGATCAATTGTTCGATGTGACCATCGGCGAACACGACGTTGGCGCAATATTCGCGCTTACCTACCTTGTGGTTGAAGCCAATCGTCTCCGGGCTCGATACGTTGCTGAGCCCGCGATACTGCAAGGTGCAATCGCACGCCTGCCCGGAGGAAGTTGTATCATTCGCCGTTACCCCAATGCCAGCAAATGGAATCTCCGCGAAAAGCAGTATCTTATCCGCCCGCTTCAAGGTTCCGAATTCAACATTGCCCTTGTAGTTGTTATCATAGCTTTCGGTTCCCGGACGAGACGTCCACCCGAAATAGGCGTTCATTACATACGACCAATTCGGCGGCTGCTTCTTCATCTTGTTCACGTGCGCTGGACAGAGGTAGGTTTCGTGGTTGCCGCTCACGAACTTCCAAAGAACTCCATTGGTAAGCGAATACATACGCGCATCCTCGTTCTGATCGTAAGTCGAAATCTGCCAGCCGCTGCTCGCGCAAGAACGCGTTGGCGCATTATCGTAGGCGCCGGCCGAATTCCAGCTGATCCAACCGGGATGCTCGGAATAAATCTCCTTCAAATTGCGAACGCCAGAACTTGAATCAAGGCGAAACTTCTCAACCGATCCGGCGGTTGGATACCACCCGTAGTTGGCCGCATAGCCCTGACAGGCACTCGCCAAATTGCGCATATTCGATACGCATCTCGCGTTGCGAGCCGCCTCGTTGCCGCCGGAGAACACTCCCAGCATGATGGCGGAAAGAACGCCGATGATGGCAACTACGATTAGAAGTTCGATTAGGGTAAACGCTTTTTTCATATTCTTCTCTTAGTCCAATTGACGATAGAACAAAACACGGGTACGGTGCGGCGCGTAATCATCGTTGCTACGATTCACTGGATCGCGCCAAACTAACGCCACCGCGCGAGCACCGAGCTGCGGCGGAGTGCTGGTGGAATCGCCGCCGCCCATCATCATCGGTTCGGCGCGCACGAAAATCAAGAACAACTGCTGCTTCGCCGCGAAACAATCGTGCCAATAACCATAAAGGAACTTCTTATCCGCAGTATAGACCGGCTCTTGCAGCTGCACTCCGCCATTGAGCAGATAATTCGGGTTGGTGCTCCAACCGAGTTGACGCCAAGCCGTCTCGAAGTCATGACCGCTACGCACGCTATACGAGAGCGCTTCCGCAACATCGGTAAGTTCATCCCACTCCAAACGATCGCCATCGGAATAGGCGTTCCAGGCGTACTTCTTGTTGAAGGAGACCGCGTCCTCGGGGACGTTCCCGATCGACAGCATCGCGTCGTTCGTCGAGGCGACGCGCCACTCGTGCGGCGTGTTGGCAAACGCCGCGAGGACGACGTTCGTCATGTCGGAATAGGGGTTCACCCGGAAGCCCGGCGCCTCATTCACGAAGCCGCACTCGTCGAAG
>CALCDB010000197.1 GCA_937901395.1 uncultured Verrucomicrobiota bacterium | reverse complement strand
TCGTTATCCTTGATGGAGATCGTCGTCGCCTTCGCCGCAGTAATCGCCTCCTTCGTAACGGCAATCTCTCCATCGCCAACTATCTGCGCGTCCTCGGGTACGACCTTCTCGTCTCTACCAACAAGCTGCGGGTTCTTTGGTTTCGCCTTCTCTTCGACACCATAGTACCTACACGCCTTTTGGTACATGGACTCGTCCATCTCTTCGCCATCGAGCTTCGGACAGACGGTTTTGACTCCATACTTGACCGCCTCGGTCTGCTCTTTCGTAATTGGCCCTACGAGCTCCGCCTCGTCTCGCAGCCCCCAATCGCTGCGATTGGGATTCTCCAGAAGATCCCACCCCAAGACGACTGTCGTCAACGAAGTGCAATTCAGAAATGCATTTCGTTCTATCGTCGTGGCGTTCGGCAGCGAAACTGAAATCAATTTGGAATAATTTGCAAACGCCGTATCCCCGATCGTCGTGGCATTCGGCAGCGAAAGAGCGCTCAAGTATGACGCACTGACGCCGATAGAATTTAACTCGGCATAGCCAATCGACGCACTCCCTAACTCAAGGTTCGCGATTGGTGAGAATTTAAACGCACCCGCCCCGATCTTCGTTGCGCTCGGGAGCGAAACCGATGTCAGCTCGGAAAAATCTGCGAACGCTCCCTCTCCAATCGTCGTGGCGTTCGGTAGCGAAACCGACTTCAGCGTAGTCCTAACCTTCTCGAAGAAGTTCGACGTAATCGTCTTGACCCCCAACTTAAGATTCTCAATCGGGCATTGCTTAAACATATTCTCATCAATCTCGGTAACCTTCGGCAACGAGACTGAAGTCAGCGAAGTGCAGTTGTAGAATATATCCGCGTCAATCGTCGTGGCGTTCGGCAGCGAAAGCGACTTCAAGTATGACATATTAAGGTGAAGAAGGTTCGAAACGGAATAATCAAGCGACGCGATCCCTAATTCAATATTCTCAATGGTAGCTCCATCAAACGCAGAAGCCCCGATCTCACTGGCATTAGGCAATAAGACGGAAGTCAACGTTGAACATCCTGAAAATGCTTGCTGATGAACCTCTGTGACGTTCGGCAGCGAAACCGAAGTCAGCGAACTACAGCCAGAAAACGCCTGAAACTGAATTGAAGTCACAAAGTATTTCCGCCGCTGCCATTCGACCTCGCCGACATCGACCCTCGTCAAAGAACGGCTTTTGTCATAGCCGGTTATCGCGGCGGTCTTGGCGCTTGTATCGAGGCGGTATTTCAAATCGCCGATCTGCACATCTGAAATCACTTCTGCCCTCGCCGCATTCACGAAAACGGCCATTAGCAGACCTAAAATCAGTTTTTTCATTTCGCTTCCTCCATACTTACGCGAAGGTATTATACCATTTCTACTCCTTGACGTTCAAGCATGGACTGGGAAATAAGCCTTCGCGGGAGTTAAGTAGCATAAAGCCCTGCTTGGACTTGACGGGGATCGTGATGATAACCGGCTCCAACTCTTCCCACTTCATCGGTTCGGCGGTAATATCGTCGCTACGCTTTACGCTTACCCCAAGCTTCACCTCGTTATCCTTGATGGAGATCGTCGTCGCCTTCGCCGCAGTAATCGCCTCCTTCGCAACCAACATCATACCTTCGGGAATGACCGACTCGGCGGAGTTTAGCCCAGTCGAAGCGAATTTAATGACGGAAAGAGCCACCCCATTGATTGTTACCGCATCGGACATTCCTTCCCACGACCTTGCACCAACCTTCGTTACTCCCTCCGCAATCGTCACCTTCTTAATCTCCGTCGCTTTCCAGGGAATCTCCTCCGCGCTCGCGAAGTCGTTCATCGCCCCGCTACCCTCGATAACCAGCGTCGTATCGTTCATGCACGCATAAACTCCATCTCCAATGCTCCATGGACCATCGACGTTCTCGACAATATTCTCCTCGTAGTCGCTCCATCCGCTTGCGTTCGCATACGCCTCCTTGCTCCCTACTGGCACGTAAATCGTACCATAGAACCGAGCGCCAAACGCGCCCGACCCTAATTTTGGCGGCGTCTTGCCGTTCATTATGATGCTATTGAGAGCAATGCAACTCGTGAACACATTTGGATCAATGCTCGTTACGCTCGAGGGAATCATTACGCTTCTGAGTGTAGAGCAACCACCGAACGCCAACTCCCCAATGCTCGTTACGCTTGTCGATATCGTTATATCCGTAAGTGAATAGCAATTGACGAATGAATTTACCCCAATGCGCGTCACGCCTTTGTTAATAATCACCGATGTAATGCTATCCCTAATATCATTCCAAGGCCGCTTCGAAATATTCGCATAAACCCAATTCGGCATATCTCCCGTGCCACCAATGGTAAGCACGCCTCCATTCACCTCCCACGTAGTCGTCGTATCGCCAATCGGTTGCGTCTGCGCAAACGCATTCGCGCATAGCGCACATGCCAAAACCATCATTATCTTTTTCATTCCTTCCTTCGCTCCTTGTGATCCTACAAAAATTCATTGTGGATATTATATCAAAAAATTTGGCGTATAGTGTCCACATCTCTGCGCAAATTTTCTTTACAGGTAAATCTTGCGTGGATAAACTTTC
>CALCDB010000196.1 GCA_937901395.1 uncultured Verrucomicrobiota bacterium | reverse complement strand
CAAGCGCGAGAAGTTCGTCCGCGCTCTTTGCCTGTTTTGCTTTTGTGAGTTGTTCCGGTGTGAAATTCATATTGTTGCCTCCTTGTATTAATCTTCACATCGCACTATTTATACAAGTTCTCAAATAGAAACCGTTTCTTAGTCATCATAGAAAAAACCATTTCCTATCGCACGGATATCGATTCCCCGTCTTTTGTGAATTTGGCATTCATCGTACTGTCGAAAACCTCAACACCCGCTCCGCATCCCGCACAATTCCTTGGGTCTTGCAGAAAAGGGGAATGTTTATAATAGGTCAGGTCATATTGACCCTTTGTATAGCAAAAAGGACAAGTGAAATAATACACTTTTTTCTTTTCTACCTCTTTCCCACAACCGCCGGAAACATTGTCAAGTTCCTCGTCGGCGATTTCGCCCTCTTTGTTCAGTTCGGCAAAATACTTCGCGGCTTCTTCCTCCGTCAGTTCCATGCCGTTTTCCTTTGCAAGCGCGAGAAGTTCGTCCGCGCTCTTTGCCTGTTTTGCTTTTGTGAGTTGTTCGCTTGTGAATTTCATTTTGTTTTTCTCCATTGTTTTTTTATTTGGTGATCGTTACATTATGTATGAATTGTTACAAATGCAGTGCAAGACTTCCGAAAGAATGAAATCCGTCATGTTTTCTGAATTTCAGCTTGCAGATGAATACTGTTATTTGAGGGGATCATTATCTTCTGTGCGTACAGAGCAATACAGAGTTGAACCGGCGGAGAAACTGTATTCACAATTTCCGCATACGTATAGGCCGGAAGCGCCCTCACGCCAGCATCTATCACAGCAGTTGGCGGCAGAAACGATCAGATATTTCTGATAGCCGTTCGGTCCCCATACGCCGCTGCTGTAACAAGCACCGCCGGAAACATTGTCAAGCTCTTCGTCGGCGATTTCGTCCGTCAGCTTCCAGGGTTCGTCCTCCCTCGCCAAGTTCGGCGCGAAGACCGATGATACAATCGATACCACGATTGCCAACGAGGACATCACCACGGTCAAAGGCATTGTCGATGCTCTCAAGGCAGGCACGGCGGTAACGCTCAAGACCAATGTCTCGATTGATACGAGCGATCTTGATGCTGGTACGTATACCATCAATGGTGGCTTCAAGGTTCGTTGGTCTGATACCGATAAACGAATCATCACTTATGAGAATGGCGTGCTCACAATCTCGGATACGGAACCGACGAATGGCTTCACGAGCTTCGAGAACTATGTGTTGCAGCTTGATCCTGGGGCAACCCCAGAAGCGGCCAAGCCGTATGGCGTTGCTCCGGCGGACAATGGTAAGCCGAACACTCTTACTATCGAAATCAAGAAGATGAAGTCTGGTGTAGAATCGCCGTTGGAACCAGTTTCTGGCTATACGGTCAACTACATCGCAACGGAAGTAGGCACGGAGACGAAAGTTATTTCCAACAATCCGAAGATTGACTTGCCGTTGCCTGAATCCGGCGAGGTGCAGTACACGATCAAGATCGAAGTAATCAAGGAGTAATCTTCATAACTTGAAGATTCTAACGAAAAGGGCGGGTCTCCTCGTCCTTTTCGTTAGGCGAGATGGAGTTAGAAAGAATTGACAGGATTAACAGGATTGGAGAGGGTTGTTTTCCAATGCAAAAAAATTAAAGATAAGCGAGTTGAATTTCATTTTTATGGTATAATATGAATATCGTGGAGAGTTTACAAGGAGGTAATATGAAAAAGATTGGTTATTTTGTTGGTGTCGCGGTTGCAGCTTTCGCGCTATCCAATGCGCAGGCGGTAGAACTCGTCGCGGAATGGTCGGACTTCACAGGTCTCACCGACGATACGCCGCTTAAACCCACGCGTGGCGTCGAGGCGGGTACAGATGGCGTTTGGACGCTTTCGCTGAATGGCGGTAGCGTAGATGGTAAAGCGCTCTTCACTGGTATAGGTGCGGCGCCGGCGATTAATATCTTAAATCATCAGCACCAAATTGGCGGACATGATCGTGGCGGATTTACTGTCGTGATGCAGATTGAACCTGCGACTGATTTTGTCGCCGGTAAGCCGATTTGGATGTTCCACGAGTATAATGCGAATACTGGTGGCAACGGTCAGGGAATTGCCCTTACTTCCGCCAATCAAATTCGCGGTATTTGGACAAATGCGATTTGGGACGATGGTCGTTTTCCCGCGACTGATGTTACCTTTACTGGTTCTAGTACGGTGGTAACGACGTGCGGAAGTAGCGGCACGCAGGTTTATTGGAATGGAACAAGCGCAATCGCTTGTAGTGGACTTGCCGGTACGACGATGGGCAACGACAATGAAGTCATCCTGCTTGGCAACTTCTACAAGGCCACTGAAGGCGGCAACAACTTCAAGATCTCGCGCATCGCCGTCTTTAACGGGATTTTGAGCAAGTATCTGGTCGAGAACGATCCTTGGATGGAAAACACGGTCTCGATTAACGTTGCAAATGGTCAAACGTATGATGTTCCCGCTACGCCAGTAAGCGCGTACGATGTGCAGGTCGCTGCTGGCGGAACCTTGCAGTTCGAAGCCGCGAACCTTTCGACAACCACCGCGTCCATCAGCGCGACCATCAATCCTACTTTCAATGCACAAGGAACGATTAAGATTGCCAACGCGTCGAATCTTCAGCCCGGCAACTATCTTTTGATGGATTGGAAGGAGTGGAGCGACTGGGAGTCAATTGGTTACGGCAAGCCGCAGCTCGTTCTCGATGGCTATACTGGTGATATGAGCCGCGTGCGGCTCGTCCCTGAGGCATTCAAGCTTTGGCTCCAGATTATCAGCGACGAGCAGGCGGCGCGTCCGACGCTCACGATTCTTCCCTTGGGCGACTCGATTACGGAAGGTCTCAATGGAACGGGTACGAGCGGACGCAACTATCGAATGCCGCTCATCAACAAGCTTTCGCTCGCGGGCTATAACGTCGCTTCCGTCGGTTATTGGGCGCATAACGGCTCGATTGACGGCAAGGTTTACGATCCTTCGGGCAGCCAGATCGATAACCCGAATTGGGTCTATCATTGCGGCAAGGGTTCGATGCGGGCGTTTAAGTCCAGTCCGAATGGTGCGGCGATGTATGACCAGTTCCTCAATTCGATTGATATTGGCGGCGAGCCGGATGTCGTACTTATGCATATTGGCATTAACGATATGATTGGCGGAACGCCAAACGATCCCGATGGCTCGCAGACCGCGCAGGCGATTATCGATATGGCGACCAAGGCGTTAGCGTCATTCCCGAAGATCAAGTTCGTTATGAGTTCGCCCATGTGCAACGAGTATGGCCATAGTTACCAAAACAAGGCCACGGAAGATACAACATCGGGTAGCGACTATAATAAGACGTTTGTTACGCCAATCCATACAAAGGTTAAAGAGTTTTATGAGGCGCATAAGGACGATCCCGAGTTCGCGGGACGGCTTTTCTTTGCCGATTTGTACGAGAACGTGATGCCGCGTTGGTATGCCAATCAGGAGCCAACCCACTTGAATTCCGGCGGCAGCGACCATTGCCACCCGAACTGGAACGGACACGATAAGATGGCGGAGACGTGGCTTCAGCAGATCAAGGCGGCGTTCCCCAATCCAAACGGTCCGTTTAATTCAGAAAACGAGAAGGCGACCTATACGGCTGAAGGCGAGGACGCGAACTTGGGTGCGGCGGCGAACGTTTCACCGGAGTATATTAAGGACTTCCGTCTTGTTCGGGTAATCGAACCAGGCGCCAATCAGCATTTCTCGACCACGGCTACGCGCGATGAGATTTACAAGACGATTTCGAGTATTGTCCCTTATACGCCGCGGATTGCATACTATGTGGAATTTGTGCGCGATACCTCGACCGCCAATGTTCATCGCTGGGTTTGGGCGGATATGGATGCGTTTAGCACGATTGATGGTTGCGGACTTCCCAATAAGGCGACGGTGCAGCAGGTAGTCAACAATCTCCATATCGACACCAACCATCCGGCAGTCGAGAAGATTCCGGCTACGACCGAAGGCGAGCAGGGCTTTATTGAGTTTACGCCGTTTAAGTATTCAGGAACCAAGAGCACGGTTTCTGGGGCACCTACGGAGTGGTTTGAGACGCGGTGCGGCTATAACGATACGATGGAGTCAACTGGAGACAATGATCCGCGTGCGTGTATGCAGTTGCATCGAATCTTTAAGGCAGATGATCAAGCGTTGCAAGGTGGTCGTCAAGGACAGGTTGTCTTTGCGTACAACAATTGGGGCGAAACGGGCAATGCGGCTACGGAGTTCGGAATTGGCAACTTCGATCAGACCTTCACCACTCGTTCGTGCGACTGGACGTATATGACGGGCTTCCCCAAGGTCAATGCAACTTCGATGAGCGTTCGCCGAATCGAGATTTGGGCGTATGCGCCTCACCGCGCTCCATCGATGATCATAAAGTGAGTTGAAGTTTATGGGCTTATCCTGAAGCGACAGGATTAGTTTCCAATACGAAAGGGCGGGGATAACCGCCCTTTTCGTTTGAAGGAGGCGGGGAAGATTTGGTATAATACGAAGCGATGGGGGTTAAATGAAAATAATAGAGAAAATCAAGGAGCGGGTTGGGGGTAGGTATGACGAAGGGGAGTATCCTACGCTATTGGCGCAGGAGGAGCGGTTTCGCGCGCAGCGTCCGTTCGAGGGGCGGAAGATACTTGATTGCACGCCAGTATTTTGGAATACTCTTCTTAAGTACGTGCCGCTCATCGCGGGTGGGGCGGAACTTACGGTAAGCATAAGCGAGAGGATACCGCATGATCCGGAAGTCGTTCAATTTCTGGATGAGATTGGCATTGCGGTATTGCGAGGAGCGGCATCGAGCGATGCGCGATTCGACATCGTTCTCGATTGCGATGGTTCGCGGGCTGAGGTCGTAGCGAAGGTTGGGGTTTGCGAGCTTACGAGGTCGGGGATGTATCATTATGCGAAGAGCGAGTTGCCAGTCGTGTTGGTAGATGATTCGCGGGTCAAGGAGATAGAGACGACATTGGGCACTGGCGATGGGTTCATGCGAGCGATGAAGAAGTTTGGATATGGGGAGTGGGAAGGCAGGAGCGTGGTGATCTTCGGGTTCGGCAAGGTAGGCAGGGGAGTTGCGTATCAATGTCTCGAGGAGGGTGCGCGCGTGACGGTAGTGGATCGCAAGGATGCGGGGTTGCCATTCGCGCGCTTCCCGCGGATCAAGGCGTTGGATTGCAACGACATAGAGGGGATAAGAGCGGCGGTAGCTTCTTGCGATTACCTAATTACGGCCACGGGGGTAAAGGGCGCGATGAAGATGTATGGGATGGGTCCATTGATCTACGCGCGCAAAGAGATGGTAGTCGCGGCGATCGGGATTGAGGACGAGTGGATGGGCGAGATAGAGCGAGGGCGAATCGTAAACAATGGGGAGGCGGTGAATTTCTCATTAGACGAGCCGACATTATTGCGATACATCGATCCTACGATGGCGCTCTCGAACGAGACGGCCGCGGAACTACTGGCCGGAGTTTACGATAAAGCGGGCATAAATCGTCCCTCCGCAGAGGCGGAGAGGAAATGTCTTGAGCCAATAGTTTTGGAAAAAAGTAAAATACCACTTGATTTTCTGAGCGGAGAAAGTGTATAATACGCAACAATTTCCAAAAATTAGGAGATAAGAATAATATGGCAAATGTAAAAGGTGGTCGTGCTGCCCGTAAACGTGATCGGCAGAATGAGAAGGCTCGTGTGCGTAATGCTACGTGCAAGGCGAAGCTTCATGATGCTCACAAGAAGCTCTTCAAGGCGGCGGACGCTAACAAGAAAGAAGATGCGGAGAAGAAGTTCAAGGAATTCGTCTCGGGTCTTGACAAGGCGGCGAAGAAGGGCATAATCAGCAAGAACACTGCGAACCGCAAGAAAAGCCGTGCGCAGCTCAAGCTGAACAAGATGGCCAAGTAAGGCGTTTTTTCTCAGGAGGTCCAAAAATGGATAAGATGACACTTCGCGATGTTGAACTTAGCGGCAAGCGCGTGGTAATGCGCGTCGATTTTAATGTCCCGATGGCAAAGGATGGGTCGGGCAAGATTACGGACGATACGCGAATCGTAGCGGCGTTGCCATCGATCAAGTACGTGCTCGAGAAGGGCGGCTCGTTGGTATTGATGAGCCACTTGGGACGTCCGAAAGGCAAGGGCTACGAGATAGAGTTCACATTGAAGCCGGTAGCGGAGGCGCTCAGCGAGAAGTTGGGTCAGCCAGTGAAGTTCGTAGACGACTGCATGGCGGCGGACGAGGTAGTGAAGGCGCTCAAGCCGGGCGAAGTTGCGCTTCTGGAGAACACGCGCTTTTACAAGGCGGAGGACGGCAAGGTAAAGAAGGATGACGAGAAGAAGGGCATTCATCTTACCGAAGAAGAGTATCAGGCGAAGAAGGCGGAGCTCAAGGCGAATCGTCAGGAGATGGCGAAGAAGCTGGCGAGCTACGGCGATATCTACTGCAATGATGCATTCGGAACGGCGCATCGTGCGCACGCTTCGACGGCGGTGATCGCCGACTACATTCAACCAGCGGTTTCGGGCTTCCTGTTGGAGAAGGAGATACAGTTCCTCGGCGACGCGGTGGAGAAGCCGATTCGTCCATTCGTGGCGATACTCGGCGGCGCGAAGGTATCGGACAAGCTGGCGGTGGTGAAGTCGCTCCTCAATAAGGTGGATACGCTCATCATCGGCGGCGGTATGGCATATACCTTCAAGAAGGCGCAGGGAATCAAGATCGGTAATTCGCTTTGCGAAGACGAGCAGGTCGCGTATTGCAAGGAGATGCTGGAAGCCGCAGGCGCTACCGTTAAGATGTCGCGTCTTACCAACCAATCCGGCACCCGTGACGATGGTGAATTAGACTGGGATGGATTACGTATTAACTATGACAAGAGCGGTATGGGTGGTGCAACCAAAACCGTTGTGTTGGACCCGTTAGAGGGTGACCGTAGTTTGGCAGGAATCGCCCAAGAGGCTACTACTTGGGGAGCCGATTTCTTCCTTTCCATTCACTCAAACGCTGCCAATGTAGGGCAAGCCGCTAACTATGTCGTTTGCTTTATGCCCTGCAACGAATTAGCCGATCCGACCGGCAAATGGGACTTGGACGAGAGCCACGTGCGTGACCCGCAGGACTTGAAGTATGCCAAG
Organism: uncultured Verrucomicrobiota bacterium; assembly: GCA_937901395.1. Lineage (GTDB taxonomy): Bacteria > Verrucomicrobiota > Kiritimatiellia > RFP12 > UBA1067 > UBA1067. The sequence goes on along the minus strand of CALCDB010000196.1, from coordinate 300 downwards.
ACGATGTGGAACTACATCATTGATAACCCATTGGACTGCTACCACGAAGGAACTTATCCCGACCAACCTCGTTGCCCGGCAGTTTCGGAATACACGCTGTTGGCGTATGGCAACCTGGGTGTTCCCGGTTTCATTTGCGAGGCTTCGTTCCACTCCTACCTGCCTAACACACACCGTTTCCTCAACCGCGATTACCAACGCTTGGAAGCTTATCGCTTCTATCGTGGTATTTGCGCTATGTTTAATGCAGACCAACCGACCACCGCTGTGATTGCCGGTGATGTCCGTTCTGCCAACTTC
>CALCDB010000195.1 GCA_937901395.1 uncultured Verrucomicrobiota bacterium | reverse complement strand
GGTGTGCTTCATCGAGAACATCGACGCGGTAGGGGTGCATACTGGCGATAGCTTCTGCGCGGCGCCATTTTTGACGATCTCGAAGGAGCTGGAAGAGCGGCTCAAGCGCGATGCATTCAGGATCGTGGAGGCGATTGGGGTAATCGGCGGATGCAACGTTCAATGGGCGCACGATCCGAAGACGGATAGGGTAGTGATCATCGAGATCAATCCGCGAACATCGCGTTCATCGGCGTTGGCCTCGAAGGCGACGGGCTTTCCGATCGCGCTCGTATCGGCCAAGTTGGCGGCGGGCATGACGTTGGATGAGATGCCGTATTGGCGGGATGGGACGTTGGAGAAGTATACGCCAAGCGGCGACTATATCGTGCTCAAGTTCGCGCGTTGGGCGTTCGAGAAGTTCAGGGCGGTGGAGGATAAGCTCGGCACGCAGATGAAGGCGGTAGGCGAGGTAATGTCGATCGGCAAGACCTACAAGGAGACCTTCCAGAAGGCGATTCGCGCGTTGGAGCGGGGACGCTCGGGGCTGGGCTTCGTGAAGGATTTTCACGAGAAGAGTCTGGAGGAACTTCTGAAGATGCTATCGATCGCCAACAGCGAGAGGCATTTTCAGATGTACGAGGCGTTGCGCAAGGGAGCGAGCGATGAGCAGATTTTCCAGCGCACGGGAGTGAAGCCATATTTCATACGGCAGATGCGCGAATTGGTCGAGGAAGAGGAGAAGATTCTCGAATACAAGGGCGGCAAGTTGCCGGACGACATTCTCGTGCAGGCGAAGAAGGATGGCTTCTCGGATAAGTATCTCTCGCAACTCCTGGGGATCGCGGAGAAGGAGATTCGCGAACAGCGCAAGGCGCTGGGGTGCGTGGAGACGTGGCACAAGGTTCCGGTGAGCGGCGTCGAGGACGAAGCATATTATTATTCCTCCTACAATGGCGAGGCGGGGGAGAACCCGGTGAGCGACAATCCGAAGAAGGTAATGATCTTGGGCGGAGGGCCAAATCGCATCGGTCAGGGAATCGAGTTCGACTACTGCTGTTGCCACGCGGCGATGGCGATGCGCAATCTCGGGTACGAGACGATCATCGTGAACTGCAACCCGGAGACCGTATCGACCGACTACGATACTTCCGACAAGCTCTACTTCGAACCGGTGAGCCTCGAAGACGTTCTCCAGATTTACAACAAGGAAAAGC
>CALCDB010000194.1 GCA_937901395.1 uncultured Verrucomicrobiota bacterium | reverse complement strand
TTTGGCAGAAGATGACGAAGGGGGCGTGTCCATACAAGTCGCCGACGGACATGGGGGTAAATCGCATAGGCTTCGGCATCATCGACGACGCGGTAGTAAGGAACGCCTCGAAGCAGGAGGTAATACGCAGGTTCTTGCGGTATCAATGCGCGTTTGCGGAGGGCTCCACCGATCGCGCGTCGGTCGAGCGGGCGAAGGAATTGATGGATTCGTTGGGGCTTAAGACGGAAGACCGCGTGGTAGTGGAGGCGGCGCGCAGGGCGGCGGAAGCGGCGCAATTGCAAGGCAAGGGCAAAGCGGGCGGGACGATCGTGTCGGGCGCGGCGATTCAACTCAAGGATGGACGCATCGTAACGGGGAGAAATTCCGATGAGATGCATGCGGCGGCGGCGGCGATCATGAACGCGGTGAAGACGCTTTCGGGAATACCAGCGCAAATTCCGCTGATTAGTCCGAACATCATTCAGTCCATCGCGCACATGAAACAGGATATTCTCAAGGTCGGGTATACATCGCTCAATTTGGACGAGACGTTGATCGGGCTTGCAATTTCGGCGACGACGAATCCGGCGGCGTTACTGGCGATGGAGAAGTTGAACGAGCTTCGCACGTGCGAGGTTCACATGACGCACATGGTAACGCCAGGCGATCAGGCGGGGTTGCGTCGATTGGGGTGCAGATATACGTCGGATCCATATTACGCGACGAACGCGCTATTCACGGGAGAGAAATAAACTAAGGAGCACTATCGCTATCATGAGCAGCAGAATAGATACAGCACAGGCGAAGGCAGAGGTTCTTACCGAGGCGCTACCGTACATTCAAGCGTTCAAGGGCACTACGGTTCTGATTAAATTGGGCGGCTCGGTAATGGAGGTAGAGGAGAATTTAGATTCCATAATGGACGATATCGCGTTTTTCAATGCGGTTGGGCTTAAGGTGATAATCGTGCATGGTGGAGGCAAGGCGATTTCGAAGGCGATTAAGATGAGCGGGCACGAGCCGAAGTTCGTAGGCGGGCTCAGGGTAACGGACGAGGAGACGATGGAGATCGTGAGGAAGACGCTCAACAACGTAGTCAACCCGGATATAGTGCAGAGGTTATGCAATCGCGGGGCGAACGCGAAGCCATTGCACGGCAACTGGCTATTCGAGGCGCGGAGGATCGAGACGCCAGATTTGGGATACGTTGGGGAGGTATCGAAAGTAACGACGCGGGCGGTGGAGGAGATGTTGGATGCGAGGATAATACCGGTAGTGACGCCATTGGGCACCGGCGAACTTGACAAGCATCTATACAACATCAATGCGGATTATGCGGCGGCGGCGTTGGCGAAGGCGCTCAAGGTAAGAAAATTTGTTTTAGTTTCGGATGTTCCTGGGCTCATGAAAGACCAGGATGATCCGACGACATTGCTATCGACTTTGCATCTTGAGGATGTCGAGAGGTTGAAGGAAGATGGCACAATCACGGGAGGGATGCTCCCGAAAATCGAGAGTTGTTGCAATGCGATTCGCAATGGGGTGCGGAAAGTGCACTTGGTTGACGGGCGCATGGCGCACTCATTGTTACTGGAAATATTCACGCGAGAAGGCGTGGGAACGGAGATAACGGAATGAGCAAGACAAGTGAAATATTGGAGCTTTACAAAGCGAGCGTAATGCCGACGTATACGCCATCGGTGGTGATCGCGTCAGGAAAGGGCGTGACGGTAAGAGACGTCGATCGGCGCAGCTATTACGATTTTACGAGCGGCATCGGCGTTCATAACATCGGGTATTCCAACGACAAGGTAGTAAAGGCGATACAGGCGCAGGCGGCGAGTCTTACGCACTGCTCGAACCTTTATGCGAACGAGCCGGCCACGAAGTTGGCGAAGAAGCTGGTGGACATCTCGGGATTGGGCGGCAAGGTGTTCTTCTGCAATTCCGGCGCGGAGGCGAACGAGGCGGCGATCAAGCTCGCGCGCAAGTGGGGCGCGGCGAACGGCGGCCGCTACGAGGTCGTCACGTTCCGCCAGGGCTTCCACGGCCGCACGCTCGCGACCGTCGCGGCGACGGCGCAGGCGTGGTGCCAGGAGGGCTACGATCCGCTTCCGGTCGGCTTCGCGTATGCGGACTACAACGATCTCGAGAGCGTCAAGGCGGCGATCAACGACAAGACGGTCGCGGTCATGCTCGAAGCGG
>CALCDB010000193.1 GCA_937901395.1 uncultured Verrucomicrobiota bacterium | reverse complement strand
AACCTGGCTCGTCTCCAACTCAGGAACGTAGGTCACCTCGACATTCCACGTCAACACATCGCCCTTACATACATCCTGGTTCTTGTTGTTGATCGTGTAGCTTTGGTATACGCTGTACTCGTAAGGTGTTGTCTTCTCGACCTTCGTATTCACAGCGGTGAAGTCGTCCGTCTCATCGCCTCCGTCCAATGTCCAGTGGAGCTGGTCGGCGTAGAGGTACTTGTCTTGGTCCTTCCTGAGCTTCGCCTTCAAATCGACTGGCTCGTCGCCCGCGCAGTAGTGGTATACGTTGCCTGTCGTGTCTGGAACGTCAACGCCGACAACCGTCACCTTCACCTCCTTCATCTTACTCTCCGGATATGGCGACTTGGTGCTGCGTTGTGTCACATAGTACTTCAACTCTGCCGGCTTGTCGGTCTTCACCGTGAATGGCTCGGTGGATCCCGTGCCGTCCGGTTTGCCATCTTTCTCGTACCAGCGCAACTCGTAGATGTCGTCGGTCGTTTTGACGATATCTTTCAAATCAACATCCGATCCCACGCAGACGATCGTATCGAACGCCTCGCCTTCACCGCGTTCAATCATCATCATCTTGATGATTCTGGCCATTTGCAATTCCGTCATGCCCGGCTTGAATTTCGCCGATGCCTCATTCCATATATCGCAGGTAAGCCGTTCGGAAGCGCGTAACTTCTCGATCTCCTCCGCGGTCTTCACCGCGCGCAGGGACGATAGATCCTTCGAGATATCCACGAACTGCGCGCGGGGAGCGTGCTTCTTGAGCGCCAGAAAGCGCGCATGCGAGATCGAGCCCTCGAAGCCGATGCGCTTCGCGCGCTTGTATTCGAGGTGTTTCAAGTCGCGACACTTCAGTTCCGGCGCAACTCTATGCACCATCGGGACATAGCGAAAATCGGTATAGAATGTATCTAACGTCAATACCGCATTATCGCAGTTCACGCCCGTCAATGCGCGAACATTGGCCTGATTGATTACTAATACCTCATCTAACTTCCGCTTCTTGGCGATCTTGTTTAATTCCGCAATTCTCATTTTAGTATTGCCGTTGAAGGCATCTCCAGTTTTTCGTTTATCTTTAGGGTCTTTACTCCAAAAACGTTGGCCGAGGTCCATTCATCCACCTCTACCGAATCGGTATGCTTGCCGCCAGTGCGCAACTGATTCTGCACCTTGAGGGAACGCGCGATATACACCGCGAACACGCATAGCGCCCCGACCACCAAGGAGATGGCGAACATACCAATCGCCAATTCTATCAGCGCCTGCGCTCGTTTAATGGCCATGAGGAGTGCCTCCTATTCCGCCGCCCGGACCATCCCCGCGCTGACAACTATTCGAATTATACTTAAGCCAATTACGCGCTTGCGAACGCAATGACGGGTGTTCCCAAAGCTGAAGTTGCGCGCAATAATAACAGGACGCCGGATAGCCGGCTCCCTGCTCAAGATAGCGCGAAAGATGCTCTCTTACATGGCGCATCCAATCGGGATCGGCGGTCGACAAATCGGCGCCGCCTACCGAATCAAGCGGCACCAAGCGAGCTTCTGAAAACACCGGAATCACGAAATCCGCCGAGCCCACGATTCCGAAGGGCTTGGCCGCGCCCGACCACTTCGCCATGCGTTCGGTGGCGTCGTTGCCATCCACGAGATCGGGAATCTTCTGCATTACCCTGCAAATCGCCGCACATCCGCGAATATCGTATTCCGGCTTTACCGCGCCGACTACCGGAAAGCGCCAAGGTCCATCGGGGTCGATCTCCCACCACTTTCGCCAGATATTGGCATCGTAGAAAAACCAACTTTGCAGAGGATCGCGAAGCAAGAGCGAATTATCGAGGTCTTCCTCGCTCGCCTCCGTAAGCTCCATTATCTTCTCCTTGCCCAACAAGATTAGCGCGCTACCGGTTCGCGCTTGCAGATTGAGCGAATATACCTCGCTGTTGACGGCTTTGCGTAGCCGCGATTCCAAATCGGCGCCGGGCAATGGTCCCCAATCCTTAAAGCCGGCGTACGAATCCAACAGCCCTTGCGCATGAAAATAGAACCAACACCAATTGCGCCCGGCAATCGCATGATAAAACATCGGCAACAATAGGTAATGTCCATTCGCCGCATCGATGAAATCGATATTATCAGGCCCCGCCCAGATGCCGCCGCCGATCATGAGCTCAAGCTTAATCGCATATTCCTCCCAAGCGCCTTCCCATGGCTCGGGATACGATTCCGGGTTTGGCTCGTAGATCGTCCTAATCTCCATTACATGACGCTTTAGGATGTCGCGCATGTCATCGTTTGGTTCTGCGCCATTGCTGCGCGCCACATCATTGCCGATTCGTATGCCCTCCAGCGGCGAAAGAAAGCATAGGCGTTGTTGCTCTTCAAAGATTTGCCGGCATCGCTCTTCGTCGTTTTTGATGGCGGCTTCGAGATGCTCGATGTTCAACGTGCCGATTCTATTCAGCAACTCACCTTGATGCTTCGCAACCGCCAAGGCCGCCGCATCCCCGCAATTCATCGTCCGATTCTTGGCGCTAACCGCGAGGAACGTCTCCACGTTCATCATCGTCAGTAGACAAATCGCCACCAATACGAGCACCAGATATAAAGCGACCTGTCCTCTTCTCGCGCTCATCTTCCCCCATTCAGCATATACATTGGATAATTGCTTTCGATTCCGGCATTGCCCTCGAAGTCAAGCTTTACCCGCGCATCGGTTCCATCGCCGGGCTCGACCCTGAGTTCATGCCAACGCTCGTAGTCCAACACTCCGGCGGCGATGGCGCTATTGCCGGTTTGCATATATACGGCAGTTCTCGCCAGCTCCATGGGATAGTCGAATTCATCGCCTTCCGGCCAGAGACGTTTGCCCGCAATCGGTATAACCGCGACTCTCGCCGACTTCTGGCACATGAAATCGTTGAAGCCCACCGCGCGAGCACGCGCCACTCTCATGGCCGCGTGCTCTACGAGAATCTTGCCCGTCAACAGTTGCGAGAGCTTGAACAGGCAAAGAAACAAACCCGTGATAACCAAGACGGCGAGAACCGTCTCAATCATCGCCTGTCCGCGTCGCCGCACTTAATTGCCTTCGCCGAGACGGCGAATCGAATCTTCGCCAATTTCGTTCAGCTTCTGCTTCGCCTTATTTCCCTCTTCCTGAGAAAGGGCGCTGGCCGCTCCCGCCGTCTTCTTTCCAACCGCGCGGCTGAAATAGGTGAACACCGCGATCAGCGCCACCGCAATCAAACATACGATGATGATGTATTCAACCATCGTCTGACCTTTTCGCATTGCCTTCATTATCTTCATAACGTTACCCCCTTTTATGGATAATCACTGCTAACCAAATTATCGGTTCGTACGGCATACTTACGCGTGGCGCTGATTACCCCGTAAAGCGTGGCAACCACAATCAGCAGCCCCGCTGTCGCCAACACGTATTCAAGCATCGCCTGTCCTCGTCTCATTTTGAATTGTACCACATTTTCAGCGTTGTTTCAAGAACGAGCGAAAGCCCAGCGTCAAAAATATCACATAAGGCAGTATCGCCGCGAGGATGGGGTTGATCAAACCATTCTTCGATACGATCAAGGCCATGATGGTAAGCGTATAAAAGGCGAAATACATGCCCAGCGCCCCCATTATCCCCTTCGCTACCGATTGACGACCAGACGCGATTCCGGCGGGGATCGCAAATAGGGTAATGATGATGCAGGCGAATGGCGCCATGATTTGCGCCCACGTATCGTATAGGCAATCATCACGATCCTGCTTCTCGAGCTCCGGATGCTTGTTGATGTAACGAAAGCGATCTCGCACCGAGTTGAACTTCCATGGACGATTCTGCATCGTAAGATCGGTGGGGCGCTCAAGGAGCATCGGGAAGCACCTGAATTTCAGCTTGTCCAATTCCGGCGTCGGCGTTGGAATCTCCTGTCCCTCGGCATCGTAGTGCTGCACCTTCGGGTTGGTAAACCACCATTCGCCATCAAGATAGTCCGCCTGCTCGGCTGCCACATTGAGCCGCCTCGCTCCCGTTTCGGGATTATCCAAGGTTACTCTTACATCCTTAAGATGCGCGCCTTTATCGTCGAGCACGGTGGAGATATTCCAAGTGCTGTTATCGCGGGAGTTGCGAAATACGATGTTATCCACTGATTCAATCGCGCCTTGCTCGAACTGCACCGTCTTCATCTGCGCCGCCCAATTCGCTTTCGCGGGAACGAACACCTCGTTCACGTACGCAACCGCCAACGCCATCAGAATCGATACCGCCAAAAGCGGCTTTACGATCGCCAAGAAACTGATACCGCTCGCCCGCATCGCGATAATCTCGGAATGTCGGCAGAAGCTCCACATCGTGTACAATGTGGCGAGCATCAGGGCGGCTGGCATGATATAATGGAAATACGGCGCCAAGTAGCCGCAAAAATACACGATCGCCGTCGATACCGAAATCTTGGCGGCGGCCATGCGCGAGAACGAGCCGAGCAGATCAAACAGCACGTAAATGGAGATAAAGCCAATCAGGCAATAGACGAGTGGCAACAAGAACTCTCTTAAAACATATCTTGTAAGTATCTTCATTGGCGAATATTATACCAAAAGATTGCCGATTAGTTCATTGACATCGTGAAAATCATGACGCTCGCAATATTCGACGATTCCATCATAAACCGCGCCTATCGTATCTGGACTCGTGAAGTTAGCCGTACCAATCGCCACGGCGGTCGCGCCGGCCAACAGGAATTCTATCGCGTCCTTCGCTTCGTATACTCCCCCCATCGCCAATATCGGCAAGCGAGTAAGCTTATGCGCATCGTTAACGAGCTTAACCGCGACTGGATGAATCCCCCTGCCCGATAAGCCGCCCGTGCGATTCGCCAGCACCGGGACTCTGCGCTCAATATCGATCACCATCGCCGGAATCGTATTGATCATGCTCAATGCATTGGCGCCCCCTTCCTCGCACGCGCGAACATACGGCTCGATCGAAGGAACGTTCGGCGCCAACTTTACGATCAACGGCAACTTCGTGGCCGCCCTCACCGCGCTTACCAAGCGCTTTAATATCGCCGGATCTTGACCAAATGTATGGCCGCCTTCCTTTACATTGGGGCAACTCACGTTCACTTCTATCGCCTCCACGCGATCGCCCATTCTCTCGGCCACCTCGGCGTACTCTTCAATGCTACCGCCCCAGACGTTGGCGATCAGCGGAACCTTGACCTGCGAACGATAATAAGGCACCGTGATTTTGAGAAAATGCTCAATGCCAGTTCCTTGCAAGCCGATTGCGTTTACTATCCCGCCCGGAACCTCGACATGTCTTGGCATCGGATTCCCCGGCCACGAATCGATGCGGATGCCCTTCGCGGTTATCGCGCCCAACTTCGAATAATCAACTGCGCCCAAGTATTCAGTTCCATAACCGAAGGTACCGCTCGCCGTGGCTATGGGGCTTTCCAACTTAAGCCCGCCTAAATCTACCGACATCTTTACCATACCAAATCCTCCGCTGAAAACACTGGTCCCTCGATGCAGCAACGCGAATTTCCCCTTTTGGTTTTTTGGATGCACGCATAGCACGCCCCGACGCCGCAAATCATGTGCCTATCCATCGATATCCACCCTTTCGCGCCCACGCTCATCGCCCGAAGCGCAATCGCCTTCAACATCGGGTCTGGTCCACACGCAAATAACTCGAAGAGCTTGCCTTCGCTTCGTAAACGCGATAACGCGAAGTCAAGCGGCTCCGTCACCATCCCCTTGGTCCCCGCGCTGCCATCATTGGTCGCGAGATTGATCTCTACGCCTATGCTCTTGAAGCGATCCAATGCCAATAAATCATCCTTGGTTCGTCCACCCACGAAAAGAGAAATGCCATCACTCGCCTTCAATCTCTTCGCCAAGAAATGCAAAGGCGCTACCCCATAGCCGCCACCAACCAGCAAAGCCCTGCCTTCGCACCTAAGCGGAAAGCCATGGCCTAACGGACCTAATATGCGCACGCTATCGCCCACCTTCGCGCCATTAAGCGCCAAGGTTCCCCTACCGACCGTCTTATATAAGAGCGTTACCTTTCCAGCTTCTGCGTCAAACACGGAAAATGGACGCCTCAAGGCGCTTGCCTCCAACTCCGGAACCTTGACATGCACAAACTGTCCAGGTTGCAGTTCCTCCGCCAATTTCGGGGCTTCTACCACCAAATATCGATAGCCGGAACCGATTTCAACGTGCTCCAATATCTTCGTGCTCTCATCTATCATTTCTTATCTTCTCCAATTTTCTGCATTACTACCTTCATCGTCTGCATCATGCTTTTCTTGCATTGCATGACTGTCATCGGCACATTCTTGAAGCGCAAGATGTACTCGGGCGAATATGTAATCATCAAGTCGCTGCCATCCGGAAGCCTTATGATATTCGTTCCCGGCTCGCCCTTGTTGCCCGGAAAATACTTGCGCAAGGCGAGCCCGCCTAATGCGACGTAGAGTCTGGCCTTCGGAATTGGCGGCGCTACGATAATCGGCGAGGTCTCCGGCGAACAATGCATCCATTCCATTAGCTTCGCCATCATCTTTATTCCATCTGCCGACAATGCCTGATGATGCAAAAATACGAACTTGACTTCCTGCGGCGGGGGCTGCGAAACTTGCGGCGGGGGCTGCGGTTGCGGCTTTGGCGCCTCCACCTTCCGCGCCACCACCGCCTCCGCCAATAATGCGCGATCCAATTCTACGATACGAACGCCGAGCTCGCGTTCCACCTCGAGCTCGGCCTCGATTCCCGCTAATACCTCATCAAGCGCACTCACGCTTTCGGCTTGTTGTATCCGTATGGATTCTTGCGCTGCCAACGCCAAGCATCCTTACACATTTCTTCGATGCCGCGCTCCGCCTTCCAGCCAAGCTCCGCGAGCGCCAGCGCAGGATCGGCCCAACATTCCGCGATATCGCCAGGCCTTCTTGGACATATCTTGTAAGGAACGGGACGCTTCGAGGCCTTCTCGAACGCCTTTACGATCTGCAACACCGAATAGCCATTGCCTGTTCCAAGATTGTAGATCTTAAGCCCGAGCTTGGGCTCCTTCTCCAACTTCTCGATCGCCTTCAAGTGACCAATCGCCAAATCCACCACATGAATATAATCGCGAACGCCCGTGCCATCCGGCGTTGGATAATCATTGCCGAACACATTCAACTCCGGACGCCGCCCAACCGCTACCTGCGCTACGTATGGCAACAGGTTGTTCGGAATGCCCGCCGGGTCTTCGCCGATCAGCCCGGAACTATGCGCGCCAATCGGATTGAAATAACGAAGCAAGATCACATTCCATTCCGGATCCGCCTTCTGAACATCCTTGAAAACCTGCTCCATCATCAACTTCGTCCACCCATACGCATTCGTGCAACCGGGCGTCGGGAAGTCCTCGCGAATCGGAACCGACTTCGGCTCGCCATATACCGTAGCCGACGAAGAGAACACGATGTTCTTGCAGTTATGATCGGCGAGGCACTTCAGCAATGTGAATGTTCCGCCTAAATTGTTGTTGTAGTATTTAAGCGGTATCTTCGTCGATTCGCCAACCGCCTTTAACGCGGCAAAATGAATCGTCGCCTGAAATGGACCTTCCTTATCAAGAACCGCATTCAACTTCTTCGCATCACGAATATCGACCTTGTAGAATGCCGGCTTCTTGCCCGTAATCCGCTTGACTCTCGCAAGCGACTTCTTTGAACTATTGCAGAGATTATCCACAATCACGACTTCATGACCCGCATTAAGCAGCTCGACCGTAGTATGGCTACCGATATAGCCAGCTCCGCCAGTAACAAGAATCTTCATATTTTCATTCCTTTCGTAACGGTGATATTATACCATAAATCCATCATTCTTATCATTAGATTTTGCGTTCATCCGATATCCACGCCAAATGTGAAGTAAAAACGTCAACACCACGGCCTCGCCAACATATATGACATACGCTCCACATCGTCCGCCTATTTGTGCGCTTAATCCAGAGAAAAGATTACTCGATATTCCCAAAGGAATCGCTCTAAATATTTCACCTATCATGTATGCGGCCAATGCGGTTTGCCCGTAAAGCGTAACGATGCTCCATCCTCGACGAAAATGCCAAATGTCATTGACGATATACAGCGCCGCTAATAACAGCACGCTAATCCCCATCGCCTGTGCGGTAAAAGTAACGGTGAAAATATGTTTAATACATGGCACGCCAAGCAACTCAAGCGAATAGCCACTCGCCCATAAAAGCGCGCCCGATGCGCTTAACCACGCGACCTTCGTCCATTGTCCGCGCTTTGAAAGCAACATTTGAGTCGAAAACATTCCGCATAACGCCATCACCCCGAACATTAAGGACGACCAATACCATGTGCAACGATCTCGATTGCGCACAAATGGCTCCAGAACATTGACAATCGCCTTTTCTATCTTCATCGCAAAATTTCCCGAAACGGAATAATCTCCGCCAAGCGCAAGCGACAAGCCATATATGACCGCCAAAATAAATGGTATCGATAGTCGAATGTACTTGTTGCGAATCAAGAACACCGATGCTGCGATGAGATAGCCAACTGCAATCGCCTGAAGAGTATTGGAAAAATAGATGAAATTATGCCAATTGAATGTAAGCAAATGCCCTTGCGCAATCATCCCAAGTATCCACAATAGCAAAACTCTCCACCCTATGTGCTTCCAAAAACCAGCCGTGGCTCGTCCCTCGCTATCCAAGCGCTTTGACAACGCGAATGGAATCGCCGCTCCGCACATAAAAATGAAAAGCGGCATGATAAGATCATACGCGGTAAAGCCGCCCCAATAATGGGAAAATTGTCTCATTACGGGATACCGCTCGATATCGTAAAAACCCCAAATTCTCGCCGCATCGACGATAAGAGGCTGAACAACGCATAAAAACAACATGTCCAAGCCACGCAAGGCATCAAGTGAAAAAAGCCGATTCTCGTTACTCATCGCACCCATTCTCCTCATTGTTTTTTCGCCATGATGAAGGCAGATAAAAGGGCGAGCAAAAACGGCATCAATGCAAAGTCCAAAACCACTATGCGCAAAGTTTGCGAACTTTCCACGCATTCATCTTTGGCAAGCGCTTCAAGCGGCGATAACGACGAGATCGGGCTCGTGACCATCGCGGAAACTCGCGTAATCTCAAGCCCTATTCGATCTAACGTTGGTGCATCCAACTCATCGGAATACTGCTCGATTATGCTGGGCGATATCTCGCTTATCAGCAACATCACCATAGCCACGAACATCGCCACTGGACGACTCAACGCCGATGAGAGCAAAACTCCAATCGCCACTACCAATGTGAGAATCGATAATAACTGAAAATACGCGCGAAACAAGTTCCATCCAAACCCATCTGCGGAAACGAGCAACTTGATATCCCTTCTCGGGCGCAACATAACCGAACTTGAACCCTTGTTCAAGAAGCTTAATTCATTCCCAAGAACCTTACCTTCCCCAACCAACGGAATGCGCAATACCGCTTGCGTAAGATTGCTCACCGCTCCGGAATAGTCACCAATCGAGAAATGCCCATATATGCTCATTCGCAAATCCATCGCATTGGTAAGGCGCAATTGCACCGCTAATCGTTCTCCATCGGAAAGTCGCTCTGGCATCGCGAACCGCCACTTCGCCAAGCGATTAGTCGGTATCGCCTCGTAATGATCATAGGCCTTGTTTTCCAATAGCCGCAAAACCGAAGCCTTGTTCGCCTTTCTTACCTCGACTGGCGTATTCGTATCGGCCATGAAGCGCTCGTACATTATCTTCGCCTCCTCTTTTGGCGAAGGCAAGATTGGCGAGAGCACATGATTGCATGGCTGACTGATCGAAACGTTGAATAGCGATATTCCGCTCGCTATGGCGAGAATGACCGCGCCCACGAATACGTGCGCGTATATCTTTCCCAATGCGATTGCACAACGCGATACTGGCCTTACCAATGTCAGCTGCAATCGCTTCTCGTCCCGTTCCTTTGCTATCGATGCCGTTGCCGAAGCTAAAAGCGATATGATTAGGATGAAGAACACTCCGCCTAATGAAAAGTGTATGTATAATTCCCGAGCCCCGGCATCGGTAAAATCATCGTGCATGACATTCGGAAAAATGAACATCCATGCCACGCTCGCCGCCGTGAGCAGAACAATCGTATGCGAGCGCATGAGCGAAATTAGCTCAAGCAAGAAAATCCGCCAAAACGAAATCATCGGCATCTCCAACTTTCGCCAAGAAGAACTCCTCTAAGCTCGTTCCTAATTCATCCACCCTGCCTTCCGCAACCGCCTTGCCATGATTGAGAATCATCACTCTATCACATATATCCTCGGTATCGGATAAAAGATGCGAGGTCGTGAGAATCGTCATTCCGCCTTTAGCCAGCGCCTTGATCAAGGTCTTTACCTCTTTCGTGGAAACTGGATCAAGTCCACTCGTCGGCTCGTCAAGTATCAATAGCTCCGGCTTGCCAATCAAACTCGCCGCCAGCGCGATTCTACGCGACATCCCCTTCGAGAAGCTACCTACCGGACGTTTCGCGACATCGCTTAGCCCTACCATCTGCAAAAGTTGATGCGTGCGATCATTCGCTTCATGTCGCGAAAGCGAGCATAGTCCCGCATAGTACCTAAGCGTTTCGCTTGCAGTCAGGAATGGATGCAAATAACTGAGTTCAGGCAAGTAGCCAATACGTCGACGCGCTTCCACCGATTTAGGCGAAACGCCGAAAAGACGAACCTCTCCCGCGCTGGGAGTAAGTAGCCCGAGTATCATCTTAATAGTCGTCGATTTGCCCGAACCATTAGGCCCCAACAAGCCGAAGACCTCACCGCGCTTGACCGACATCGAAAGGCCATCCACGGCATTAACGGTTGGCCGCAACCAAAAATCTCGAAAAACCTTCCTTACCGCCGAAAGCTCTATAATCTCGTTCATGGCACATCTCGCTCACTGATAAAATTGATTCCAATTAATGCAACCGCTATGAATGCCGGTATCGCAACCAACGTGGCGAGACCAACATAACTCCAGGCGACCTCGCCCCCATTCGTCAATGCATCAGGCAAATAATAACACCCGATCATCGGCAACATCAATACAAAGGAAATCCCCGCGATTGTCGCCGCCCCGTTCGCACGAAAACGCATCGCAAAAGCCCCGGACGCTCCCATTAGGATAATGGCGGGAATCATCAACAATACTGCAACCGGCAAAAGCGCCAGAATCATCATCGGCGCCATGTAAATAGCGATTATGGAGGACAAAATCGCCAAGATCAACATCGTGATGATCGCCGAAAGAATGAAGCGAAAACGAAAGAAACTATTGAAAAATGCCGCGATAATCAACGGCAAGATTATTAGCCCGACTCCGATGGCAAAGAAAGGCCCGTATATACGCGCGATATCCCCCGAACGATCCGCGATGATGCCGCCGATTTCCGCGCCGATAATCATCACCATACATGCGCATAAAACGATAATCACAAACAACAAATAGGCAAAGCACGCGCCTAATAATTTGGCCAAGAAGAATCCGCCTCTGGCGATCGGATGCGACAATGCCATCGCAAGCGTACCAGATTCAATCTCACGACGAAACGCACGGATGGTAACAAAGATCGAAAATGCACTACCCGCCAAGAAAATCGCCGAAAAACCAGCATCCCTCGACATTCGCGAAGCTTCACCGAATTGATGATAATGAAACGCAGGCGCGAACACCGTAAGCGCCAATGCCGACAACAAAAGAAGAAGCGACAGCGGCTCGGATAGCATCTCAAGCGCCGTCGCTTTGGCGATGGAAAACCAGCGCCGCATCTTCTCTTAGAAATATATGGTTTGAGAATTCTGGTAGAGGAAGAACGCAAGCGCACCAATCGCGATACATGCCGCTACCCCAACCGCAGTCGACAACGCCACAACCCATTGTGGAGTCGTATCTACATTCTTAACCGGCACTCTCGGAGCTGGCATATCCGGAATATCCGCAATATCCGCCACTTCCGATCCATCCGAAGCCGGTGCGGCCGCCTGTGCCTCCGCGGGCTTTTGCGCTGTGGCGCCAAACTTACCAGTGGGCCTAATCGCCGCTCCCGGGCGCGCAATCTTCAATGTCTTCCTCTGCGTGATACTCGGCGCCGCATCACCACCGCCAGCCGCCTTGGCCTCGGCATTCGCCGCCAAGCTCGCCGGCCGTTGAATGCGAATCGTCTTCATCGGGCTGGACTCTTTTACTGGCGCTACGCCAATCGCATCAGCGAGCGAAATACGAGCCGTCTTATGTTTCGCCGCCTCCTTCTGCACATCCTCAATGGCGCCATCCGCGATGATACCCGTCTTGTGCAAAATCGCCTGCTGCGGAATCTCCTGTGTAACGCCCTTCAACTTTTGCGTTACTTCCTTAAGCTGCTCCATTGGCGTAGCTGTACTTGGCGTGGCAGCGGCATCCTTGACAACGGCCGGCGCCGGCTTCGCCACGGCGGGAGCGATTGGCTTCGGCAGCGGCTTGGGCAACGGCTTCGCCATCGGTGAAGCGCCTGGCTTGCGAATCACTGGCTTGGGCGGCAACTTCAAACCTGCGGTAGCGACCGTCGGCTTGGGCGGCAACTTGATTCCTGCGCCAATTACCGGTTTGCGAACCGCCGTCGGCGAGCCCAATGGATTCGCCTTAGGTGGCTCCGGGGCTATCGGGGTCATTTCAACTGGTGTCATTTCCACATCTGCCATAATTTTAACTCCTTGACCTTGAAATGTTATTAAACCGCCATCACTTCGGCTTCTTTCGCCTTAAGCTCCGCATCGATCTTGGCAATGCCATCATCTGTCGCCTTCTGAATGCGATCCAAGGCCTGCTTAAGATCATCTTCCGAAATCTTCTTATCCTTTTCCAGTTTCTTCACGGTCTCGTTGGCATCGCGCCTCACGTTGCGCATCGCTACTTTCTGTGCCTCCGCTTGGGTCTTCGCTACCTTGACGATCTCTTTGCGACGCTCCTCGTTGAGCTCTGGAACCGTAATGCGCAATACCTTGCCATCCGTCTGCGGAGTCACCCCGATGTTCGCGGCCAGAATTGCCTTGTTCATCGCCTCGATTACCGTCGGATCAAATGGCGTGATCTTGATTTGGCGCGGCTCCGGGGTTGAAATGGTTCCCAGATTCTTGATTGGCGTGGGTGCACCATAATAATCGACCTTGATCTGATCAACCATCGCCGGCGAGGCCTTGCCCGTCCTGAGGCCCGCGAACTGCGCCTTCAGCTGGTCGAAGCTCTTGCTTATCTTCTGGTTCGTGTCATTAAGTACTTCTGATACAGTTTCCATTTCATTACCTCACTATCGTGCCTACCGCGTCGCCCTTGACGACGCGTTCCAAGGCATTTTTATCAAAGAAATCAAATACGATGATTGGAATGCCGTTATCCATGCAAAGCGCAAAGGCCGCGCTATCCATTACCTTAAGGCGCTTCTCGAGCGCTGTCTCATATTTAAGCGAAGCGTACTTCTTCGCATTGGGATCCTTCTTCGGATCGGCGGTGTATATTCCATCTACCTTCGTCGCCTTGAGCAATGCCGCCGCGCCAATCTCGCTCGCCTTGAGCGCCGCCGCCGAATCCGTTGAAAAATATGGATTGCCCGTCCCGCCGCCAAAGATCACTACGCGCCCCTTCTCCAAATGACGCAACGCGCGACGTTGAATAAAGGGTTCCGCGAGTTTCGGCATCTCAATCGCGGTCATCACCCGCGTGGGAACGCCAATCGATTCAAGCGCATTCATCATCGCCAACGCATTGATGATAGTCGCCAACATGCCCATCGAATCGCCAGTCACGCGATTTACGCCCTTGCCCGCACCCGTCAAGCCGCGAAAGATGTTTCCCCCGCCCAACACGATGCCAACCTCGCAACCCATCGAATGAATCTTCTTCACGCGCTCGGCCATAAAAGCCAAGTTTTTCGGGTCGATGCACTCGCCTGTCTCACGATTGCCCAACACCTCGCCGGACAACTTCAACAGGATGCGCTTATACTTCAAACTACGTAAAGATTTTTTCACAACCGAGATTGTATCATTTTATAGTGGAAATGGCAAGTGTGAACATAATTTATCCGCATGCTCCAATTCCTCCCGCTTTCCATAGCCCCAAGTAACGCCTATTGACTCGATGCCATTTTCCCGCGCCGCCTCGAAATCAAGCAAGGTATCGCCGATAAGCACGCTCTCCGACGGCTCCGCCTTGAGCTCGCCAATTACGCGCCTAAGCAGCGCTGGCTTGCGAAGTTTGCCTTCTGGATACATGTCACCCGCGTAAAGCCCATCGAAGATCTTATCCCACCCGAAATGCCTTGCCATCGCCATCGCTCCGATATACCGCTTGTTGGTCACGATATACATGCGCTTGCCCATGCGCTTCAACGCCTTCAATTCCTCCGCGATGCCTGGATACTCGAAAGTATTCGGAAAACCATCGCCATCGTAATGATGGGCAAAGCTCCGCTTGAATCGTTCGCCCAACTCTGGCGTATATTCATTCGGAAAAAGCATTTTCGCCATCTCGTCGAATGGCGGACCCGCAACGAACTTCTCGTCGAAATCGGCGCATCTCATTCCCGCATCCGCAATCGCCGCCTTCCATGCCTCGCGGATATCACGATCGGTATCCGCCAAGGTTCCGTCCAAATCAAAGAAAAGAAAATTTTTCATTTGCGAAACTCCGCCTCGCACTCCCCGATTATCGCCACTACTTCCTCTGGCCCGCTTGCCGAATCGAGCCGCTCGATCATATTCGAGCCATGCGCCAAGATAGCCAATCTCGCCAAGATGTGAAGATGTATCTCGTGATCCGTCGAACAAATGAGAAAGAAGTGTCGCGTCCCCTCCCCGTTCGGCGCGCCAAAGAATATATCACGCTCGCTACGCCCATACGCGATGAAACTCTGCTCAAACATGTAAGGATCGTGAAATCTTGGATGCAACAACGCCACGCTCTCGCCAATCGCCGTCGAGGCCGCCTCTTCCCTCGCCAACAACTCCTTGAACAATCCATCCTTGTCATATACTTTGCCGCTTAAATCCGCCAACTCCGTCATATCCCGCAAAATCCCAGGCTTCGCCTTGGCTTGGATGTTGAGCGAAATCGCCTCCATGCTGAATAATTCGGTAATGCCCCAATCCTTATTCGCGAAACGCTGTTGCTCCGTCATCATTATGCGGTGCTGCTTCTTAAGTTCGCTCTCGCCCGATGAGAGCAAATTGCGCTGCGCCCACTCATCCAATGCGCGATGCTCGAAATACCACTCATCCCCGCGCTTCTGCGCCGCTACCTCTCCGCGCTGCGCGAAATGCTTCAGCTCGTTCTCGTCGATATGCACATGCTCGGCGGCTTGCCTTAGATTGAGAACCTCTCTGCTCATCGCGCTCGCCTCCGCATTATCCTTATCAAATCCGTTATGATTATCTCCTTGCCCCCGGAAAAACCGGAAACTACCTTCTCCCTCAGATTGAAGAATCGTTGACGCGCAATCTTCAATTCGCCCAAGCTCCAGTTTCGTGCGAAGGCGCTGAGCTTGCTTATCGCGTATGGATTAATTCCATTCGTTCGCTTCATCGCCACATCAATCATCTGACGAAAGAACTTCTCGATCATCATGGTCATGAAAACCTCAAAGCCGTTCTGCGCCTCGAATTTGTGAATCGCATTGAGCGCACCCGCCAAATCTCTTCGCCCAATCGCATCTGTCACATCCCATAACATCACTTCAATCCCAATTCCCGGACAACTGATTTCGGCGATATCATCGGAGGTGATTACGTTGCGCTCATTCCCCAAATAATCGCGAAGCTTGCCGAGCTCGCTCATTATTAAGCGCGTATCCGTGCCCACAAGCGCGATGAACCCCTCCGCCGCGCCCGACGAAAAGCTTAGCCCCATATCTTTCGCGATATCAATCGTCCTCACTACCGTGCTGCGAATATCCCCCTTCGCGTTGCTCTCGGGGAATACGCACACTTCCGCCAACTTGGAAACCCGCTTCGCGAAAATGGATGTCTTTAGCAAATGCGGACCCGAAATTATGAAGTGCTGCTCCTCCGGCAACTCGACGCTACCCAACTTTTCCGCGAACTTGGCCAATGCCGCTTTTACCTCTTCGCTTGTCTCCTTCTTGCCGCCTGGCAGAAAATTGACGTTTCTCCACCACGTCACTTTTCTTGGATCAAGAAACGGCGGAGTGGAAAAACTCGCATCCGCCGCCTGAATGTCCCTTAGCTGCAGTTCGGCATTGGTGGAAATGTTTGAATCAATTACCTCAAGTCCCGATCGATCCCCAATAATCTTCTTGGCGGCGCTCTCCACCAAAAAATCATCGCTCCCGATTATCACATGCAAGCTCAAGACGCCTTCTCCCGCCTTCGAGATATGCCGATAAAGACGATGCCGAGAATTATCATCGCCATGGAAATCGTTTGACTGATGCTAAACGGACCAATCGCGGCTCGTGGATCGCCTCTCAGGAATTCGATGCCGAATCGAATTACCGCGTATCCTATCAGATATGTTCCCGTAATAAGACCTTCGTGAAGATACTTGCGCTTATGCCAAATGGACAACAAGAGCGCGAAAAGCAAAAAGAGCGCCCCCGCTTCGAAAAGTTGCGTAGGCAATACCTTGACCATTCGGCCGCCATGCTCAAACCAGCTGGGGCTCCCCGCCGGAAACGTGACGGCGCACCAGGCGTCGGAATCGCGTCCGTAGCAGCAGCCGTAGAAGAAGCAGCCGATGCGTCCGAAGGCGTGTCCGAGCGGAACGACCGCCGCCAGGAGATCCGCGAGCTTCAGCGGATTCTCCTTCTTTACGAAGCACCAGGCGAAGAACACGATGAACGACAGGATGAACCCACCGTAGAACATGAGCCCGCCCTGATCGACGCGGATGATTGCCGCGGGGTTGGACGCGAACTCGCTCTGCCAGTGCTCGATTACGTAGGCGATGCGGCTTCCGACCACGCCTCCGATCATCAGGGAGAGGAGAAGGTTCG
>CALCDB010000192.1 GCA_937901395.1 uncultured Verrucomicrobiota bacterium | reverse complement strand
GTTCGTGCTTACTTATCCAACGTTTGTCGTCAAACTTGCCTTTAGTAACGGTGTCGTCGATGATTGTGGCGAGAAATCCAATTGGTTTTATTATCTCTTTTTTGCTGTTTGCAATTGCATCCTTCCAGAAAGTAATACAAGCGTCAAGTAATTTGACGTTTTCTTTAGTTATCTTATGCTTTTTAAAGAAATCTGGGGAAAGATTAGTATTTTCACAATATTTTTTTAAAAAATCATCACCAACAGCATCAGCAGACACATTGGGTTTGTTGTTGTTTTTTATATTCTTTATATTATTATAGGGGTCAATTTTTGACACTTCCTTGTCAAATTTTGACGCCTTCTTGTCAATTTCTGACATAGGTTTGTCAATTTCTGACGCTTCTGTATATGCTACAACTTCTGCTGATACAGGAGGCAGCATCTTACCATTGCCTTCTTTATCACCGAGTTCAAGATAGGTAGCGTCGATATGAGATTGGGCAAAGTATTTACCGCCATAATACTTCATGAGATGGCGTTTCATGACCTCTTCACGATTGAACCCCTCTGGTAGCCGCAATTCGTAGAGCGTCGGCAAATTGCCCGTGTGCTTGGCATTTTTATCCTCAAGTGGGACGAGAAAATTAGCGGCTTTCAATTCTTTTAAATGCTTATCGACGGTACGTTCGGACATTCGCGTCATTGCTTGAATCCGTTTATTACTAATGCGCAAGCGAGGGTTATTGGAATCAGCTACCAATTCGGCGAATTTCGTCAAAATTAGTAGTCCGCCCGGGCTCCCTTTTTCGGGATATTGCTGATTGACGGCATAAACGAGATCATACATGGCTTACAGCTCGATATATTTGAGTTCCAATTGAAGGCGTTTGCAAGCCGATTGTAGTTTTTGGGCGAAATCGGTCGCGACTTTTTCGCGCAGGCATTGTCGATAAGTAGCGGTTCGAGTTTCAAGCATCGTCTTTAGTTCGAGCCACATCAGCGCGGCATCGTGCGCCTTGATGCGCTTAAGGAGCTTGGCGGCGAAAAGGCAAAGCTCGTCGAGCAGATTGAAGAGGGCGGTTTGCGCCACAAATTCTTCGGTGGCTTCGCGCAGGAAAATTTTGTCGTTGGCGAAGGGACGAAGCGCTTCGCGATTGCGGGACTTGAGTTTTTTGTATGCCTTGACAATTTCCGCTTCCGAGAGGAGGTCGGAAAATTCCCACGAAGGATACATAAGGATCACAAAAGCGGAAAGCAATTTTGGAAGGGTTATGTAGATATGCTCTTCGGGGTATTCCGGGAAGGTAAAGGATTTTGCCTTATTCAGTTTAAGCGAATCGAAGCACGCCTTAATTGCTGGGAATACGACATTGAAGCGATTGTTGAAACTCGCCTTAACTTCGCTCTTGGCGTAGTTTTCGCGGGCGTTTTGCGCGACTTCTTGCTGAATAGCGGCCATTAAAGGCGTGAGTTCCTTGCGGATGGCATTTGCGTTAGTTGCATTAGTTTTCATACCAAGTATTATAGCATAATAATCATCGTTTTTCGAGTGCCAATCCAAAAAGTTAAGCGAGTCTTTCTTTTGCAAAAGTAAACAACAATAAAAGTTGCGTTTACTATTGCAATCCACACACAAGAAGACCGGTGAAATGCGGTTGAAACATCGGGGAATGTTTGGTATAATTAAAGCATTATGAAATGGTTTTTTTATCTGATGATGATTGTGTTTGTTGGGCCAACTTGGGCTTACGAGTTGCAACCTTATTACAAATTCGCTAATACTTCGCCTGTGCAGCCGCAGCGGGGAAT
The DNA here is from genome assembly GCA_937901395.1 of uncultured Verrucomicrobiota bacterium. Lineage (GTDB taxonomy): Bacteria > Verrucomicrobiota > Kiritimatiellia > RFP12 > UBA1067 > UBA1067. The sequence continues at coordinate 976 of CALCDB010000192.1, read as the reverse complement.
GGGAATTTCGCTTGAATGGAACGCACACTGGAAACCCGTTCGAACCGCAGAAGACGGTGGTAGTTTATTGCCAGCAAGCGTGATTAAGAATGAAGGAACTTTTCAGATTTATCGAGACAATATTCTGATCGCCGAAGTCGTAGATCGAGGAGGATACACGGATTACGACATTGAGGCTGGACGAACCTATTCGTATATGGTAACATGGGATAATCATTGCGCATGGGAAGATACCATGGAACGAACTTGTGTGCAATCCTACGTGATGGCGCTTGACTCTACGGCTTTTACCTTTTCGCCAGAAGTCAATTGGCTGACCATTGATGGAACTTTGACGCGGTATGAGCATGATATTTCCAGCGGTGCATTGTCATCATCGGTAACGACCCCGTTTGTCAAAAGCGTTGATTGCGATTGGATTAAGACTAACATCGTTGGAACTCGTGCGAAAAAAGTGCTCGCGAATACCACGGATGCAGTTCGCGTGGGGCACTTAACGGTTGGACTTTCTGGCTATGATATCTACGACCAAGTAGTGACCGTTACGCAATTGCCAGATGCCGTATCGGCGAATGGAAAAAACTCTTATTGGGATTGCTATGTCGCGGGGCTTGATTGGACAGATGAAAATGCGGTGTTCAAGGCTTTTATTTCGTTTGCAAACGGTGTTCCGTCGATTGGATGGTCCCCGGCTTTGAACGGGGATCGTGTGAAGGAGGGGGTGAGAACCTATACTGTTTATGGTGCAAATGCACTTGGGAAGGAAGCGGTTTGGGATGTCGTCAATGAAGGATGCGAAAGCGACTATAGGTTTTTCAAGGTCCATGTGTCGATGCCGTGATATGCTAAGACATTTTCAGTGAATCCATTTGACTCATACATGCAGAACAAGGTGCGGCGGCTGAAGGACGTGCGGACGCGGTATGCGGCGGCGGGCGAGAAGGCGCTCTTGGCGGGCGTGCCGGAGGAGGACCGC
>CALCDB010000191.1 GCA_937901395.1 uncultured Verrucomicrobiota bacterium | reverse complement strand
TGCTGCAGGCCGATGTGTTGGAACTCACGGCCAATCCGAAGCGCCGTGCGAACGGTATCGTGATCGAAGCCGAGCTCGAACAGGGATTCGGTCCGTCGGCGACGCTGCTCGTGACGGGCGGTACGCTCAAGGTGGGCGATGCGATTCTCATCGGCGAGCATTTCGGCAAGGTGAGGGCGCTTATCGACGATCACGGGCGACGCATCAAGGAGGCGGGGCCCGCAACGCCGATAAAGTGCACGGGTCTTTCTGGCGTTCCAGAGGCGGGCAGTGAATTTAGGGTAATGCTGGATGAAAAGCGTGCGCGTGAATTGGCGGAACGGACGGCGCAGGAGAAGAAGGAGCAGGAGCTTTCGACTTCGAAGGCATCGACCTTGGATGCGCTCATGAGCCGCATGGCCGCAGAGGGCAAGCGTGAATTGAATGTAATCGTAAAGAGCGATACGCAGGGCTCGCTTGAGGCAATCGTTCAGGCATTGCAGGAGATCAAGTCGGAGAAAGTCGGGCTCAACATCATCGGCACCGGAACCGGCAACGTTTCGCTTACCGATGTAAAGACGGCTGCGGCCGGGCGGGCGACGATCGTCGGCTTCGATATCGGCAATGATTCCGGCGTGCAGCAACAGGCGCGTCATGATGGAGTGCGCGTAAATTCATTTAGGATCATTTACGAGCTCATCGATCATGTCAAGAACTGCATGCTTGATCTATTACCGCCGGAATACAAGGAAGTAATCAAGGGTCATGCGGAGATCAAGGCGATTTACGATATCGGCAAGCTTGGCAAGATCGCGGGTTCGCAGATGTTGGATGGCGCCTTGATAGCAAAGGAGAAGTTCCGCATCTTTCGTAAGAAGGATAAGATTTGGGAAGGCAAGGTAAACACCTTGCGCCACTTCAAGGACGAGGTAAAGGAAGTGACCGGCCAGCAGGAGTGCGGCGTATGCTTCGCAGGATACGAGGCATTCGAGGTTGGAGATACCATCGAGTGTTATTTGCTGGAAGAATTGCCGAGAAGTCTGTAATGGGCGTGGATAGATTAGAGCGGGTTAATTCACTCCTAAGGCGGGTAATAGCCGAGAATATGTTCTCGGTTATGCAGGGCGATTCCGTGCAACCTGGCTTGATTACGGTTACCGAGGTGGATTGCGGCAAGGATTTGCGCGATGCGACGGTCAAGGTATCGGTATTCGGAGATGATCATCTGAAGGAATTGGCGATGCAGCATCTTAAGCACCATGCGCGACGTTTCCAAGCCGCGATAAACCGCGAAGTGCGGCTTAAGTTCACGCCGAAACTTACTTTCCAGCTTGATCGTTCGCTCGAAAAGGGCGATGAGGTTTTGGCGATCTTGAACACCTTGCCGCCGAGCTGATTCCGCAATGGGTGATGATATGGACGTCACCATACTCACATATACATTTCCGAAAGCGGGCGACGAGGCATCGGCATTCGCGAGAATACGCGCTTCGATTGAACGCACCTGGAAGTTCGTTGGGCGACTCAAGACGGTAATCGTAGCCTCGCATTATTTCGACGAGCTTCGATCGTTCGCAGAGGCGAATTCGGAAGTGGAAGTGCAGATAGAGCCGGAACTCATACCGGGTAACATAAAAACGATGTCGCTTGATTGCATCCGCAAATTGTACATGCGTTTCAGCACCGAGAACGTTTTGATAATTCAAGATGACGGATATCCGATTCGCGCTGGTCTTGACGAGTTCGTTGGCAAGTATGATTTCATCGGCGCGCCAATAATTTCGGATGGTTGGAAGCGCAAGATAGCATACAAATTGGGTTTGGGCTCGTACAATGGCGGCTTTTCCCTTCGCACGCGTCGTCTTTGCGAGCACGCTTCGCGAAAGTGGTATTCGTTCTTTTCTAAATTCATGCCAGAGGATCATCGGCATCTTGGCGAAGATTTCTATTACACCACGCTCTTGCGGTTGCTGCCTTCAACTTGGTTTCGCTTTCGTTTTCCATCCGAACGGGAGGCGTTTCGCTTCTCATACGATTCCCTTGGCGGAAGGGTCTCAAGGCCGAGGGATCTGAACCCATTCGGTATACATGGAGTAAAGCTATGAAGTTGGATGAAATCGTTGACAAGGTTTTAAGCGCAAAGCGACTTGGCGTCTTGACGGGGGCGGGCATTTCGACGCTTTCGGGGATTCCCGACTTTCGCGGTCCAGAGGGATTGTATCGTCAGCGCGATGCGGAACGCATATTCGACATCGATTGGTTCGAGCGAGATCCTTCGATTTATTACAATGGTTGCAGAGAACTCATTTACGGATTGAACAAGTATCAGCCCAATGTCGTTCATCAGGCATTAAAGGCGCTTGAGGATAAGGGCATCTTGCGTGGCATCGCGACGCAGAATATAGATATGCTACATCAAAGGGCGGGATCAAGCAACGTATATGAAGTGCACGGCTCGCCGATGTTGCATCATTGTCGAGTTTGCGGAGATGCGAAGGCCTATTCCGATATACTTGAAATGCTCAAGAACAAGCCGAGTAACATGAGCGCACATGACGTGCCTCGTTGCAAGTGCGGAGGCGTGTACAAGCCGGATGTCACATTCTTCGGCGAGTCGCTGCCGGAGGCGGCTTTTTCATCCGCCCAATCGTTGGCGATTCGCGCTGATGTAATGTTGGTGTTGGGAACTTCGCTTACGGTCTTTCCGGCGGCGGGGCTACCGCGCCTCACCCTACAGGCGGGAGGTGAGGTGATAATCGTCAATGCGCAACCTACTTCGCTTGACGAATACGCCTTTGCGCGATATGAAGACTTAAGAACATTTGGCGAGATGCTTCTCGCCAAAATGGGTTAAAAAGTGGTATAATACCGATATCCAATAAGGAGATATAGATATGGCATGCGAGATGTTCGACAAATTGATGGATGATATGAAAGGGGCGATGAAGGCCCATGAAATGGCGAAGGTCAATACCCTGCGCGGAATAATCGCCAAGGTGAAAGACCTCACCGTCAACGCCGGCAAAGAGATGACGGACGATACGGTAATCGGCGTAATCGCGAAGGGGGTTAAGCAGCGCGAGGAATCGATAGCTCAATTCGAGGCGGCCGGCAGGGCGGAACTCTCCGAAGGCGAGAAGGCGGAGATGGCGATTTTAAAGACATATCTGCCAGCGCAACTTTCCGAAGAAGATGTGGCCAATATCGTAAAAGCGGCAATCGCCGATCTCGGGGCTACCTCGAAGAAGGATATGGGCAGAGTTATGAAAGAAGTAATGGCTCGCGTCAAGGGGCAGGCGGACGGAAAGCTGGTATCCAAATTGGTAGGTGCGAATCTGCCATAATAAATTCGCCGGTAGCATTGACTTTCAACGGATGAATTTGATATAATACGCATTCGTTAACCAAATTGGCGAGATAGCTCAGTTGGTAGAGCGCAGGACTCATAAGCCTAAGGTCAAGGGTTCGATCCCCTTTCTCGCCACCATTCCTTACTTGCGATGGAAATGAACGCAATATTTTTTGATGTCGATGGTACGCTATTTGATACACGTAAGGATCTTGCGCAAACTGTGAATCATACGCGGCGGGATTTGGGGTTCAAGGAATTGGATGAAGATATAGTCGTTGGATATGTCGGACAAGGGGCGCGTCATCTGCTTTCACATACGATTCCGGAAGCACGACTTCCATTCGAAAAGTTATGGCAGATATTTAAAACTCATTATGCCGAACATTGCTGTGAGCAGATTGTGCCGTACCCAGGGGTAATAGGAACTTTGAATGAATTGAAGGCGCGGGGATGGCTGCTTGGCATCAACACCAACAAACCGAATTTTGCAGTCAAGTTGATTCTTGAGAAGTTCGGCCTATCCGATTTGTTCGGAGCGGCGATTGTCGCGGGTGGTGATGGGGTTGAACTAAAACCAAGCGCAAATTCCCTATATGAATGCGCCATGCGTCTTAACGGTCACGAGCTCTCGGGCGATGATTGGATGGTTGGCGATAGCTGGACTGATATGCAGTGCGCGAGCAACGCAGGGGTCAAGGGCGTGTTCTGCGAGTATGGGTTCGGTAAACTCAACGATTCTCGTTATACGGCGAGGATAAGGCATTTTGATGAACTACTGAATGTCCTTGCCGACTTAGACATTTTGCCTACCCAATTAAAGTGATAGACGTTTCTCGCCCAGTTGGTTGGGGATTGACGGGAGGGAGATGGATATGATATACTACGCACAATTGCTGGAGAGATGGCAGAGCCTGGTTGAATGCACATGACTCGAAATCATGCATACCCGCAAGGGTATCGGGGGTTCGAATCCCTCTCTCTCCGCCAAACGTTTATTCTGCGGGCGTAATTCAATGGCAGAATAGGAGCTTCCCAAGCTTCTTACGTGGGTTCGATTCCCATCGCCCGCTCCAATTTAGTGCAGAGTGCCTAGTGCTTAGTGCCTAGTGCGGGAGATGCTAAAGAAGCTTACAGTTTCGAATCTTGCGGTAGTCGAGAAGGCGGAAGCGGAGTTCGCGCCGGGGCTGAATGTCCTCACGGGCGAGACTGGCGCGGGAAAATCCGTCCTAATGGGTGCGCTTGGTCTCGTTTTGGGCGGTCGGGCGGACGCATCCGTCGTCCGTGACGGCGCGAAGGAGGCGGAGGTCGAGGCGGATTTCGGCGAGGTGGTAATTCGGCGGACTTTATCGGCGCAGGGAAGATCGAGAGCGTGGGTGAACGAGGAGAGCGTGACGATTGGGGAGTTGAGGAAGTTGGGGACGAGCCTTGTCGATATGCATGGGCCGACCGCGAATCAACAATTGGCGGAGGAGGGCTTTCAGCGGCTGACGCTGGACAAGTTCGGCGGCATTTCGACGGAGATATATGCGAAGGCATGGGAGGAGACGGTAGCGCTCAAGAAGGCGCAGGAGGAGTTGTTGCAGGCGGGGGGAGAGGACGAACTGGAGTTATTGCGATATCAGGTGAACGAGATTGAGGCGGCGGGGCTTACGGAGGAGGACGAGACGATCGTGGAGCGTCACGCCAGAGCGGCGCATGCGATGGAGATGGTGGAGGCGGCGAACGAGATCACGGAGATATTGGGCGGCGACAGGGGAGCGGCGGAGATGATGATTCGTCTGCAACCGAAGTTCTCCCAAATGGCGAGGCATTTTCCGGTGGCGAAGGAGTGGGCGAGCGAGGCGGAGGAGCTGACGATTCGCATGCAGGAGTTATCGCGCAAGGTAGCGGAGGAGGCGAGCAGGTCGGAGGCGGGCGAGGAGAGCATGGAGGCGTTGGATGAGCGACTCACGACCGTGAACAAGTTGAAGCGCAAGTACGGGAACAGCATTGGGGAGATATTGGCGAAGTTCGAGGCGAAGAAGACG
>CALCDB010000190.1 GCA_937901395.1 uncultured Verrucomicrobiota bacterium | reverse complement strand
CGCCTTGATCAGCGCGATTGCGCTATCCGCATCGGGAGCGGTAAGGCACTCGTAGGTAGGGGCGAACCAGCGCGCGAGAGTATCGCGCAACATCTTTTCATCGTCAACGATCAATATCTTGGTTTTCATTTTAGCGCGCGAATCCTCTTTTCAATGCGTGGCAGGCGAATCGTGAACAAGGTTCCATCGCCGAGTTTCGATTCCGCCGCAATCGTCCCGCCATGATCGCGGACGATTCTCGCGGAAATCATCAGTCCCAAACCCGTTCCCTTTTCCTTGGTGGTGCGATATGGCTCGAACAAGTGGGATAGTTGTTCGTCGCTCATTCCCGCGCCAGTATCCTTGAAGGCGATGGTTACATCGTTATCGTCATAGGCGATTTGGATATCGATGGAGTCGCCGTCCTTCATCGCCTCCATCGAATTCTTGATCAAGTTGAAGTAGACCTGCTCCATCTTGTCGCGGTCGATGGCGACGGTAGGCAAGGCGGCCGGGGTATTCAGGTTGACGCTGATTCGCCGATCCTCCAATTGTCGCTTAAGCGCGGTCAGGCACGATTTGAGCGGATCGGCTGGCGAGCCGGGCGCGAGATTGACGCGCGTCGGTTTGAGCGCGGTCAGGAAGCCCCTGATGATGCCATCGAGTCGCGCGATTTGGCTCTTGCAAATTTCAATCGCTTCCTTGTCCTCGGGGTTGCGCTCCAGCATTTGGATATTGAGGGCGATGGCGTTCAGAGGATTGCCGATTTCATGCGCAACTCCCGCGGCGAGATCGCACACCGCCTTGGTGGCGCCGGCGCGGAGCTCTTCTTCAGTGCGCTGCTTCTCCGCCGAGATGTCGCGTATGTACACGATCGTCTCATTGCCAAGCGGGATGGTTTGAATCTCCAGCGAGCGCGCTTCGGGATAGGTTATGGACACTTCGCGCCGTGAGGACTTACCCAATGGTATTTCCAATTCGCGTATCGCCACTTCGCATTCCGAGCCCAGCAGACGCGATGCCGCAGGATTCGACTGCGTTACCTCGCCATTTTCGTCCAGTCGGATGATGCCTTCCTTAAGCGCGTGTAGGAGCATATCGGTATGGGCGTATTCATCGGCTACGAGTTTGTATTGCTCGCGCAGGTGTTCCGCGTCCAGCTTATTGATATGTCGTCTTACGCCCTTGAAGAAGTTCTTCATCGTGCATCAATACTTTCGATTGTCGATTACGCGTTTGATCTTACCCTCGGAGCGTGGCAGCGAGCCAGGCGCGACGAGGGTGATTTTTGGTGAGAGGCCGATAATCTGCTTGACCGCATCGAACACGCGCTTGCGCAGTAGTTCGAGCGAGCGGATATTATCCGAGAACAATTCCGCGCGAATTTCCACCTTGATCTCCAGCAAGTCGAGCGTCTCCGTGGGCGTGATGATGATTTGGTAATGCGGTTCGACTTCGGGGATGGATAGTAGCGCGGTTTCGACCTGACTTGGAAAGAGGTTCACGCCATGCACGATGAGCATATCATCGCTACGCGCTTTGATGCGGCTGAAGTAGCGAATCGTCCTGCCGCATTCGCAGGGCGTGGAATTGAGCCGCGTTATATCGCGGGTTCGATAGCGCACCATCGGGGTTCCGAAGCGATCGAGGGTAGTCAATACGAGTTCACCCTCTTCGCCGTCGGGCAGTACTTCCAGCGTATCGGGGTCGATGATTTCTGGATAGTAGTGATCCTCGAAGATGTGCATTCCCTCGCAGTGCCCGCAGGAGCCGGCTACGCCCGGTCCCGAAATTTCCGTAAGCCCGTAGATATCGTGGGCGGTGATGCCAGCTTCGTTCTCGATCTTCTTGCGCATTGCATCGGTCCAGGGTTCGGCGCCGAAGATGCCATGTTTCAACTTGGTGTCGCGCCGGAAGTCGATGCCGAGCTTTTTGGCTACTTCGATTATGTGCAAGAAGTAGCTTGGCGTGCAGGCGATGGCGGTAGTTCCGAGGTCGCGCATCAGCATGAGTTGCTTTTCGGTATTGCCGGCGGAAGTCGGCACAATCGCGCAGCCGAGATGCTCGCCGCCATAATGAAGCCCGAGCCCGCCAGTGAAGAGTCCGTAACCATAACTTACTTGCAGAACATCCTCATCGGTAAGCCCATACATCGCGAGTGCGCGCGCGGTGGCGTCTGCCCATACTTCGATATCGCCGCGAGTATTGGGAATGCAAATCGGCTTGCCGGTAGTTCCGGAGGAACAATGGAAGCGGACGATTTCCTTAAGCGGTGCGGCGGTGAGGCCGGTTGGGTACTCATCGCGCAAATCCGTCTTTTTCATGAAGGGTAGTTTGGCGATATCCGCGAGCGATACGATATCGCGGGGCTTGACGCCTTTTTCGTCGCAACGAGTACGGAATAGCTTTACCCGCTCGTATTCATACTGCACCAAGGTCTGCAACTTCTTGAGTTGCAAGGCGCGCAATTCGGGTATGGGCAGATAATCGTTTTTAGAAATTGAATTCATCAATGCATTCCAATAGTTTGTTAATCTGTTCGTCAGTGCCGATTGTGATGCGGATGTAATCCTTGGTCTTCGGCTTGTCGAAGAATCTGACGAATATGTTTCTTTCGCGTAATTTCAAGAAGAGCTTCTTGGCCGTGGTTTTGGCGGGCATGGCGAATATGAAATTCGCCTCGCTATCCATTACCTGCCAACCGCGCTTGGTGAGTTCCTTGGTGAGACGCTTTCGCGTGGCGATTATCTTCTTTGCATTCTTGCGCATCCAGGCCTGATCTTTGACAGCGGCGAGCGCTACCGCCTGCGCGATGGCGTCCACATTGTAAGAATCCTTCACCTTGTAGAGCGCGGCGA
>CALCDB010000189.1 GCA_937901395.1 uncultured Verrucomicrobiota bacterium | reverse complement strand
TGAACCGCTGTAAGCGGATTTGCAGTCCGCGACCTAACCGCTCGGCCATCCCACCACATCGCAGTATTTTTTAAGCGTGGTGGGTATTGTATCAAATTTTCCTTCCCCCTGCAATAGGGAACTTTCACTTGGCGAGATAATAGCCGGCACGGTAGCGCGAAACGATGCAATCGCCCGCCCTGCCCAGTTTGTTCCGCAAGTTTGTGATATGCACCCGAATGGTCGCTTTGGCGCCCACATAGCCCTCTCGATAAATCGCCGCGAACAATTCCTCGGAAGTCAACGCTTCCCCGCGTCGTTGATTGAGAAGGTTGAGTATGTCGGCCTCCATGCTGGTAAGCTCGATGCGTTTGTCTTCGTCGATTACTTCAAGCTTCTCCAAATCTACCTTCACTTTTCCAATGTTGATTACCCGCTCTTTGGAAACGATATTCTCGACCCGTTTTAATGCGCGGTCTATTCGCGCCAGCAACACCGCCTCGCACGCAGTTTTCGAAATGTAGTCATCCGCGCCCAATCCAAGACCTCGAACTTGATCGACTTCCGAATCTTTCGCGGTCAAGAAGATTATCGGCACTTCGCGATTTATCGCGCGCAGCTTCTCGCAGGTGATAAAGCCATTCATCTTCGGCATCATCACGTCCAACAGCACCAACTGCGGCTTGGTCTCGGCGAATCTACTGAGCGCCTCTTCGCCATTGCGGGCGGTTATTACCTCATAACCCTCGATACTCAACAAACCCTTCAGACCTTCGCGCAAAATGCGCTCGTCATCGGCTACGAGAATTTTCATGGTATTCCGAATAGCTCCCCTCAAACCACGTGGTCTTGCCATTGCCCTCGAACGCCAAGATATGCGTAGCGATGCGATCGAGGAACCAGCGATCGTGCGATACCACCATCACGCAACCACCAAACTCCTGAAGCCCCTCTTCCAGCGATCGCAAGGTGGCGACGTCGAGATCGTTGGTAGGTTCATCCAACAACAACAGATTGCCGCCGCTCGTCAACAACTTCGCTAAATGCACGCGATTGCGCTCACCCCCGGAAAGCACCCCTACCTTCTTCTGCTGTTCCGGACCCCGAAAGTTGAAGCGACTGCAATAGGCGCGTCCATTCATCATCGTCGTACCCGCGAGTCTGACGAATTCTCCGCCGCCCGTAATCGCCTCATAGACGGAATCTTCGCTCTTTAATTCGCTTCGGGACTGATCCACGTAGCTAAGCTTGACCGTCTCGCCGATTCTGAATTCGCCGGATAGCGGTTTTAGCTCGCCCGTAATGAGCTTGAATAGCGTGGTCTTGCCCGCACCATTCGCCCCAATCACGCCGACGATTCCCCCTCGCGGAAGATCGAAATTGAGATCATCGTAGAGTATGCGATCGCCAAAGCCCATCTTCACATGCTCCGCCTTCACTACCAAATCGCCCAAGCGCGGACCCGGCGGAATGCGAATCACCAAATCGTCCTCTCGCGTATTAACCGCCTGCTTTTGCAACTCCTCGTAGCGCTCGACACGCGCCTTCGCCTTCGCATGACGTCCCGAAGGATTGGTCTGAATCCACTTAAGCTCGTTCTCCAATAG
>CALCDB010000188.1 GCA_937901395.1 uncultured Verrucomicrobiota bacterium | reverse complement strand
AGCCCAGGCGCGCGGCGTTCGCGGCGAAGGCCGAGTACCAGCCGATGGCTTCCAAGGCGTTGCTTGAGAAGCGCATCACCGAGGTCAACACGAACATCGAGACGAAGCTCTCCAAGCTCCGCTCCGATGTGACCGAGCTGATTTACGCCCGGTTCAACGCAGAGACGAACGCCGCAAGCATCAAGTCGAAGAACAGTCAGATTGCGCTCAACCTCTACTTCCAATCGCTACGCGACATCAATATGGCGTCCTGCACGAATGTCGGTGAGTACGTCAAAAGCGCAACCGACGAAAATCTCAAGGGCCTGTACCTTGCTTGGGACGGAAAGCGGAGCAACGGCCTTACGTGCGCGACCAACACCTATGCTGATGTTGCGGCGTGGCAGTACGTCCAGTTCTCCGGCAACACAACCAACGTGGAGCTCTACGTGACGACCGGGGCCGGGGAGAGATACAACCTCTCCTCTCCGTGGCGTAGCCGCGAGAGGACGTACACCTGTACGACCAACGCGAACAGAACGCTCGTCTTGCAGTACACCCGCTTCGATGACAAGTCCTATGACATAATCATGGGCAGGGACGCTGGTTTCTTGACGGCAGCATCTGCGCTTGCGAGGGAGCGCGAGGATGATGGGCCGCATTTGATTTATCTGCCGGAAGTTCCATTTAGCGAAGTAAAGTTCATCAGAGACGTAAAGGCGGCAATGAAAAAGTATGGTCGTTGCGTATGCGCGATTTCCGAAGGCATACGCGGCAAGGATGGCATACCGATTGGCGCGAAGCTTGGTTCTGGCGAGACGGATAGTCACGGAAATGTTCAAATGTCTGGGACTGGTGCGCTTGGGGACCAATTGGCCAAGTTGCTCAAGACGGAGGCGAAGATAAAGCGAGTGAGAGCAGATACCTTCGGTTATTTACAGCGGAGTTTTCCGGGGATTGCGTCGAAGGTGGATCAGCGTGAGGCGTTCGCGGTTGGCCAAGTTGCGGTCAAGGCGGCGTTAGCGGGCGAGCTCAAACAGGGAACGATTGCGATTATCCGCAAGCCGACGCGCAAGTACACAATTGACTTCAAGCCGATGCCAATCGCCAATGCGGCGAAATATACGCGTTCGGTTCCGAAAGAGTACATTCACAAGAATGGGCATGATGTAACGCCTTTATTCATCGATTACGTGCGTCCAATCGTGGGCGACTTGCCGAAATGCGAGGTAATATGAGAGCATACAATTCAGTAGTGTGTATAAAGCAGGTTCCAGATACGAAGAAGGTAACTGGCGAGGCGATGAAGGCGGATGGGACGATCAACCGCGCGGCATTGCCAGCGATATTCAATCCAGAAGATCGCAACGCCTTGGAGGCGGCTTTGAGAGTAAAGGAAGAATACGGCGGTACGGTAACGGTGATTACGATGGGGTTGCCGGCTGCGAGCGCGATTTTGCGTGAGGCGTTGATGTGTGGAGCGGATAAGGCAGTTCTCGTTACCGATCGCAAAGCGGCGGGATCGGATACCTTGGCCACGAGTTACATATTGAGCCAGGCGGTAAAGAAGTTCAAGCCAGACTTGGTATTCTGCGGACGTCAAGCGATTGATGGGGATACGGCGCAAGTCGGCCCACAAATCGGCGAGAAGCTCGATTGCGCGGTCGCCACCTATTTGGAGAAGCTGGAGATGGATGGCGAGTATGCGATTGCGACGCGCGATATCGGCACTGGAATTGAGAAGTGCAGGGTCAAGTTGCCGGCGCTATTCACGGTAACCGAGAAATTCGGTGAGTTGCGTCCATTCCAGATGCGCAGAGTAATGAAGTATAAGAATGCGGAGCCGGAAATGCTGAGCTGTGCGGATATTGGATGCGAGGATGAGCGGTGCGGTTTCGCGGGTAGTCCGACGAGCGTCAATAAGATAATGTCAGTAGTGTTGACGGGAGGTGAGTTCAAGGAAGTCGCCAATACCGACGAAGGCATTGGCGGACTTGTAAGCGAGTTGATAAAAGATCATACTATCGGATAAGGGAAAGGTGCAGACAATGAGCATGGATAGGAGCAAAGGCGAAGTTTGGGTATTTGCCGAGCAGGAAGACGGAAAGATAGGCGAAGTTCCATTTGAATTATTGGGCAAGGCGCGCGAGCTTGGCGACAAGTTAGGGGTGAAGGTCGGCGCCGTATTGATGGGCAAGGGCGTAGAGGCATTATCCGCGCGACTATTCGAGGGAGGCGCGGATATCGTGCATCTCATTGATGATGAGAAGCTAAAGGTATTCCGCAACAAGGCGTATCGACACGCGATGGTGGAATTGATTAAGGAATGCGCGCCGCAAATTGTGATATTTGGGGCTACGCACATGGGCAGAGACCTCGCGCCTGCGGTGGCTTCTGCGTTGCGTTGTGGTCTTACGGCAGATTGCACGGATTTGCAAATCGGCGAATTCGTCGACAAGAAGACGAATGAAGAGTTCCATAATGTTCTTCACCAGATACGGCCAGCATTCGGGGGCAATATCATCGCCACTATCGTGAATGCGCGTCATTGGCCGCAGATGGCGACAGTTCGCGAGGGCGTGATGAAACCGCTTGTTCCACGCAAGGGAGCTAGCGGAGAGATCGTTCGACACTCCGCGAAGTTGGATGATGTAGATATACCGATTGAAGTAATTGAAATCGTCCGTAAGGTCTCGACGGTGAACCTCAAGGGGGCGCGAGTTATACTGACTGGTGGCGCAGGGGTAGGGTCGAAGGAGAATTTCGACATGCTCTTCCAACTTGCCAAGGAACTCCACGCCGAAGTGGGAGCAAGTCGTGCGGCAGTGGATGCAGGCTGGGTTGACCACGACAGGCAGATAGGTCAGACAGGTGTAACAGTACGTCCGAAGGTGTATATCGCCTGTGGCATATCCGGTCAGATTCAGCACATCGCCGGTATGCTGGACTCTGGCATAATAATCTCAATAAACAGTGACCCGAATGCACCTATCAACACGATAGCAGACTACGTGATAAACGGAACGGTGGAGGACGTCGTACCAAAACTCATTAAGTATTACAAGCAGAACAATAAGTAGATAATGGCTAATTTCTATACCGAACATCCTGAGATAAAGTTCCAGTTCACGCATCCTATGATGCAGCGCATCGTAGAGCTGAAGGAACGTAATTATGCAGACAAGGATAGTTTTGACTATGCACCGGCTGACTTCGAGGATGCCATAGACAACTATGACCGCATCTG
>CALCDB010000187.1 GCA_937901395.1 uncultured Verrucomicrobiota bacterium | reverse complement strand
TATGAGCCTGACGAGCTACCAGGCTGCTCCACCCCGCAATCTGGTGCTTTCGGAACTGGCGGGGCTGGCGGGAGTTGAACCCACAACCCTCAGATTCGTAGTCTGATGCTCTATCCAATTGAGCTACAGCCCCAAACACAGAAAACGGGGGGTATTATACTCTTTTTTATTTTACAATGCAAGGGGGTATTTAGCCCGCATAGATAATATCATCTGGCGGTTCGGCGGCGAATGTCACGCGGCGTCCGTCTCGCGGGTGCAAGAACGAGAGTTCAACAGCATGCAGTAGCGTGCGCGTAGGCCGCCTACGCAAGCGCCGATCCGCCGCCCTATCGCCATAAAGCGGATCGCCGAGCAATGGACAGCCCAATTCTTTGGCGTGGATGCGAATTTGATGCATTCGCCCGGTATCGATGCGAAACTCCAACAAGGCGATGCCATCATGGCGGCCCAATATCCGCCAATGCGAGACGGCCGATAGATGATCGCTCCCGACTGGCGAATCAATCGTTCCCGTGCGAGTTTTCGGCGAGCCATGAACGACCGCGAGATATACCTTCTTCACGTCTTGATGGCGCTCGAATTGTCGACGCAAATTAAGATATGCCGATTGATTCTTGGCGAACACCATAACTCCGCTCGTATCCATATCCAAGCGATGCACCATGCCCGGCCGCTCCTTCGAGCCCACATCGGCGATGCCGGGAAAATGACGAACTATCTCTTCGGTCAACGAGCCCGTCTCATGGCCAGGCGCGGGATGCACGATTTGTCCGGCTGGCTTCGCCACTACGATTATATCGTCATCCTCGAATAGAAGCTTCATATTCCTTCAAGGCGCGATTGCGAAGTTTGCAAGAAGGACACTTTCCGCAGCCACTACCGGGAATACCATTATAGCAAGTTACGGTTTCGTTCTTTATAAGGTCGAAGATGCCGAGCTTCGCGCTCAACGCCCACTCATACACCTTGGTCTTGTGCATAAACGGCGTGACGATATTAATCGGATAATCAAGCGCCAAACATATCGTGCGTTGCTGAGAACGGATGAACACCTCGCGACAATCAGGGTAGCCGGAATAGTCCGCCTCCGATACGCCGGTGTAGATATCCTTCGCGCCCAACGACTTCGCCCAAATCGCCGCCAACATCAAGAAGAGCGCGTTGCGTCCCTCGACTACGGTATTGGGGCATACCTTGCCCTTGCGAATCGGCAAGCGCCCGTTCATAAGCGCATTATCGGTAATCGTGTTGTAAAAGTCGAGCTTGACGAGCTTGAATTCCGCTACCTTGAAATGCTTGGCCATCTTACGGGCATACTTAATCTCAAGCTTATGAAGTTGGCCATACTCAAATGAAATGGCCGCCACTTCGCTCGCCCCATATCTCTTTACCGCCAAGGCGAGGCATAGGGCGGAGTCCTGTCCGCCCGAAAGGACGACTACCGCCTTCATGCCTTAGTCGATGTGGCCTCAGGAGCGGGAGCCGCCTTTACCTTCTCGACGATTTGCGCAGTAACTTCCGGATGCGCCTTAAGGTATTCCATCGCCGCCATCTGGCCTTGACCGAGTTGACTGCCATTAAACGAAAGCCAACTACCGCGGCGCTCGACGACGTTGCGCACCAACGCGGCATCCAACACCGAACCCTCGTACGAAATACCGCAGGAATAAAGAATATCAAATTCCGCTTCGGTAAAGGGCGGCGCCACCTTATTCTTCACGACCTTTACGCGCGTACGGCTACCGATTACCGCATTGGACGCATCCTTTACGACATTGATGCGGGATACTTGCAGACGGCAAGAGCTATAAAACTTCAATGCCTTACCGCCAGGAGTGGTTTCGGGGTTGCCGAATACAATGCCGATCTTATCGCGAATTTGATTGGTGAAGATGAGTAGCGTCTTCGTCTTGGCGATCGAGGCGGTAAGCTTGCGCATCGCTTGCGACATTAGGCGCGCCTGCAGGCCCATGTGCGAATCGCCCATCTCGCCATCAATTTCCGCCTGCGGGGTAAGCGCGGCAACGGAATCCACCACCACAACATCAAGCGCACCGGATTTCACCAATTGCTCGCAAATGGTAAGCGCCTCTTCGCCACAATTGGGCTGAGAAATAATGAGATTATCCAAGTCGACGCCAATGCGTTTCGCGTAAGCCGGATCAAGCGCATGCTCCGCATCAATGAACGCCGCGATTCCGCCCGCCTTCTGCGCATTCGCAACCGCATGAAGCGCCAAGGTAGTCTTGCCCGATGATTCATGGCCATAACATTCGACGATTCTTCCACGTGGCAAACCGCCTACGCCTAACGCCAAATCAAGACTCAACGCCCCAGTGGAAATAACCGGAACATCCTTGACGCAATCCGACCCAAGCCGCATAATCGCCATCTCGCCAAATTCCCTGCGGATCAACGCCATTACGCCATCCAATGTGGTGTTGCCTGTTTCCGATTTCTCCTTTACCTTGCTCGCCATTTGCTTAGTTCCTCATTTAAATTGTTGATGCTATATTACTCTTCCAGCTTCACCGTTATTCTATAGAAGGCCTGCTCGGCATCGCTCGCGGGCACGACCAACGTCAACGGACCATTGACGGTCGCCTTCTGCGAGCAAATCGGCGCCCACTCGCCCAGAAGACCTGCCTTGCCTTCAATCACATATTCAAAGCCCGCCGCGCCATTCTCGACTATGATCGTTCCCCCCTCGGGTCCGATGGTCAGCGCGCACGGCTGGGGCATAAGCGCTTCCGTATCATAGGTAATGCGAACCGTGGTCTTCTTCGCTTTCGCCCCCACGCTATTCGCAAGCGTGAACTTGTATCCACGCGACAGCAATAGTTCCTCGGGATTCTCCTCTATGGTTTCCGGATTGTACTTCGAGAAGGCAATCGCCTTCACCGAACGGACCTTATCGGCCTTCACCGACGCTTGCAAAGGCGAGAGAATTTCGTCCTCTTCGCAACCCTGCCAACCGGCAACGGTCCCTTCCATCGTGTACCCGCTTGGCGGCGTCGCCGTAATCGTCAACGCCTCATTGTAGTTCACGTATTGTGGATTCTGGTCAATCGTGCAATTCTTCGAGCTTGTTTGAATCCAGCACTTATCCGTAACCCATCTCCACTTGACTACGATATCATCGGAGTCGACGATGAACTCCACGCCATACTGCTTGATCTTCGTTCCCGATGCGCCATAATCCTTGGAGCTCTCGTCAAAGTCGCCGGACTCCACCAATGCGCCGTCCTTCCAAAGCTCGTAGCCAATGCACTTGAAGATATAGTTGTTGCTGATCGTAACCGTCGCATTCGCCTTCGCCGTATATTTTTCGCCGGCTATGCGAATTGCGGGATTGGTTCCGCTTGGGCTTACCGACCCCTTGAACGCAACATAGGTAAGATACTGATTGAGCGGCATATCCCCGCCATCCACAATCAAGTTGTATCCATTTTCCGGCGTCGGTTGCGAGAACTTTATCGGCTCTGGATAGAACTCGACGATGATCTGATCGGTGTATGCCTGGCTGAACAATCCATTCACGATTTCCGGATCATACAAGTCGCCCGTCTCAACTTTCAGGGTAACGGTTCCATCGGCGCCCTTCGTGGGGTTCAACTCTCCGCTAAGTATCTTCGCCTTGGTATCATCGTCCAACGACCACACCAACAACTCCGACGGGAACTTTCTTGTGATACCATCCTTATACTCAACTTCCACCGAATAAGTATACCAATTATAACCAACTGAAGCCGATACCGCGTTGGGGCCGGTAAGCTTAAACGAAATCACGCCGCGCTTCTCTCCTCCGCCCCAAGTTTCGGGCTCCTCTTCCCAAAGTCCATTCTCCGCATCCCACTTGCCTTTCGGCGTGAATACGCGTGGATCAAAGCAGCCATGTTGCACCGATTCGGTGATGAGCGTAGTATAAAGCTTGGCATCTACACTCAAGACGACGAAATCCGAATACTTATCGGCTTCACTGCGCATTTCACGCTTCAGATCTTGCACGAGATTGGTATCGGTTCCGCCAATCACGTAGAGGAGCTTGCCATCTTTGATGGCCTTACGTTGGGCGATGCGGAAATCAGAATATATGCGCAAGAACCCCGACTTGGAATCAATTACGAAGTTGAAATCGCCAGGCAAGGCGCCGGCTAAGCGCGAAGCTCCGACCGCATTACGACCATCTGGGTTTCTCGCCAAATCACCCACGGCGAATCTATGCCCTTCGCCCAATGGATCGACGATTTCCCCCGTGCAGTCATCCGCGGAGATTCTGCCGCCCCAATAACCATTCGCATCGGAAATTACGACCTCGTTGTTAGGAAGCGTAACCTCCGCCTCCTCGATACCGTAACCATCCTCGTCAACGACGCGCCCGACGATTGGAATATGGCACCCATCGGGAGCGATTTCGGTAATGAGCGAGGTTATGAAGCACGCCTCGAACCAACCGCCTTCCGCCGTCGCCTTGGTATCGATTCTCGGAAGCGAATACCACGCATCGTTCTGCCCGCCCCAACCAAGAAACACATAGGTGTATTCCGTCTTATCCACATCATACGCATATCCCGCCGCCACTACTTCGTGACCGCTATTCAAATTCGCATCGTTGATGCCAAGAATTACCGGCGCGCCACCGCGAATCTGATTATAGATGAGCTTTGGATAGTGCGCGGAATCGATGTTATAATACTCCATGCCATCTGGGTTTACGCATTGCACGCTCTCAACGTCAAAGGCCTCGTAGAGGCCGCGCGCCAAATTGGAAGGATACGCGCCAGAACCATCCTCGCCATACATCATGTTGCAGCTCACGCCAACATCGTACGCCACCCTGCCGAGCAAATCGACTTGCTTATCGTTAAGCGCAATGGGAACGCGATGCGTCAGCCGCTGATCGTCAATTAACGACCAATCGTATTCGCCGCCACGCGTGGATAACGTTACCGTCTCATCATCCACCATGCATGATTGCTCATACCCGGAACGCCCGCGCGGAACCCTGAAATAGTGCAACACCGCCGCTCCGGCCGTGGCTACGCAACCGCAATAATAATTGTTCGGCGTATATACATTGAACACCTTGTCGTTCGTAAAATACGAGCGGCTGACATCTTGGTTCCAGAATCGCAAGGTCTGCACATCGCCCTGCGTGCTGGGCGAGGACCACCCATCAAGCAACTTAACTACTACATCAGGATTGCGCTGGCTGAAGTTATGCATAATCTTCCCCTCGCCAGCCATCTTCAGCCGTTCCCACTTCGCCGATGGGCTCGGCACCGCGCCATTGCCCGTAACCGACATCGTGTTCATCAAGCGCGGCTGATTGGCCTTCGCCTTGGCGATTGCAATACGCTGAGGAAGATCGCCCATCAACATCGCCCGCAAAGGATGCTTCTCTGGAATCACTCCATCCGAAATCGGCATTACCGCGATTATCGGCTCAATCTCCGTATCGGGCGAAACGACCATCGCGCCATTGGAGAACTTTACCAAATACCACAGGGTTTCGCCTGCAGCATTTTTCTCGGCGGTTACCGACTCAGCCAAACCAAACTCGCCGAATGCATTCGGGTTTTGATCAAGCCAACCCTTGGCCACCAACATTGCGTCGCTGGAAGTCGTCGCTTCCGCGAACACCGTGAACGATGCGAGGAGCGACGCCGCCCCTACAAAAAGTCTTTTAAGATTCATACTGTGGATTATATCAAAAATTTGTGACTAAAGGAACAGGCCAGTAAAAGAATTTGCACACCCCTTTAATCCTGCAACCGGACCTTGATAGACAAGATTGCCGCCGCTATCGCCGCCATTTGGACCTAAATCAATAACCCAATCCGCGCATTTAATTACGTCGATATTATGTTCGATAACGACGATAGTATTGCCTTGATCGCGCAATTTCAGCAATAATTGCATTAATTTCGCCACATCATCGAAGTGCAATCCCGTCGTTGGCTCATCCAGTAGATATAGCGTTCTGCCCGTCGCGCGACGCGAAAGTTCGGTCGCGAGTTTAATGCGTTGCGCCTCTCCCCCCGATAGCGTCGTTGACGATTGTCCCAATGCCACGTAACCAAGCCCGACATCTACCAACGTCTTTAGCTTGCGCGCGAGCGAAGGCACCTTCGCGAAAAATGCGCAGGCCTCCGTTACCGTCATCTCCAAAACCTCGGCGATGTTCTTGCCGCCATAAGTTACTTCAAGCGTCTCCGCATTGAATCGCTTGCCGTTGCATTGCTCGCAAGTAACGAACGCATCCGGCAGGAAGCTCATTTCCAACTTCCTCACGCCATCGCCTGAGCACACCTCGCAGCGCCCGCCCTTCACATTGAAGGAAAAGCGACCAGCTGAATATCCTCGCGCCTTCGCGCCCTCCGTCTTGGAAAACAGCTCACGAATTTCAGAGAAAAAGCCAACATACGTAGCTGGGTTGGAACGTGGCGTACGACCAATTGGCGATTGGTCAATCTCTATTACCTTATCAAAGTGCTCCATCCCCGTCAATTTGCGATACTTGCCTACCGCAACCTTCGAGCCGTAAAAATGACGCATCAAAGCACATTTCAGGGTTTCGTCCACCAGGGTCGACTTACCCGAGCCAGATACTCCCGTAACTACCGTGAACGAACCTACCGGTATCTTTACGCTGATGTTCTTGAGATTATGCTCCGAAGCACCCGATAACACCAAATACTTTTCGGTTTTCTCCTGTGGCTTTGTATTCGCTACTCGTTGAATGGCGCCCGAAAGATATCGCCCCGTGAGCGAAGGCGAATTTACGAGCCCGGCAAAATCGCCCTGATACATAACCTCGCCGCCTTCACGCCCGGCGCCCGGCCCAAGATCTATGATGTAATCCGCCGCTCGCATCATCTCCTCGTCGTGCTCGACAATTACGACGGTATTCCCACGATCCCGCAACTCCTTTAAGGTCGCGATCAATCGCTCGTTATCGCGTGGATGAAGCCCGATCGTGGGCTCATCCAACACATATAGCACTCCCGTAAGCCCGCTACCAATTTGAGTGGCGAGGCGAATACGTTGCATCTCTCCACCAGATAGCGTAGCGCTCGCACGATCAAGCGTGAGATAATCGAGCCCCACATCCAATAAGAATTTGAGCCGCCTGATGACTTCCCGAAGAATATCTCTCATCGGCGACATCTTCTTGGCAAGCTCGCTATCTTCGGCAAGCGAGTTGAAAAACGTTAATGCCTCCCCAACTGGCATCGCCATCACCTCAACGATGGTCTTTCCGGCGATTGTTGCCACGCGCGATTCTGGCCGCAACCGAGCCCCATGACAATCAGGACAAGTTTTGAAGCTTTGATACGCCTCCCACTTCTCCCGCGTCTCATCATCCTTGGCCTCTTCTAAATAGCGCTTCAATGTAGCCAAGACGCCTTCAAATGGACGATCCACGCTTCTCCATGGCAATATGAGATCATCCTTAAAGCCGTGCATCAAATTATGCCTGAACTTGGCCGGCAATTCTTCGTATGGCGTTGAAAGCTTAACCTTATATTGCTTGGCGATTTGTTCCAAAAGCGCATTATAATACATGATGGCATTATGCCCTGCACGCCGCCACGGGTGAATGCACTCCCGCAATGGCAGGGAACGATCCGGAACTACAAGATCCTCATCAAAATAATATAACGACCCCAACCCTGCGCAAGTTGGACACGCCCCGAAAGGTGAATTAAAGGAAAACGAGCGCGGCCTTAATTCCTCAAAGGAAATTCCACAATCGGGGCACGCGTTCAATTCCGAATAAATGGTATCGTTTATGTATAGAATACCATTGCCAGTCTTAAGCGCCAACTCCACGCTATCCGTTAACCGCGAACGATTACAAGGCAATACAAGGCGATCAACGACTACATCAATCGTATGTGCTCGCTTCTTATCCAACTCGGGAACTTCTTCCAATAAATAAATTTCCCCATCCACTTTTACCCTCACGAAGCCATTTCGCTTGAGCATCGCAAAGACGTCTTCGTGGCGGCCTTTCTTCCCCTTCACCACTGGAGCCGAAATAACGACCTTACCAGTCCCATTCGAAATTACGTCCACAATCTGCTCTGCCGATTGGCGAGTAACGACCTTGCCGCATTTAGGACAATGCGGCGTCGCAATCGCTCCATAGAGTATGCGCAAATAATCATGAATCTCCGTAATAGTCGCAACGATTGATCGCGGATTACCGCTCGTCGTTCGCTGTTCAATTGAGATAGCAGGCGAAAGCCCGTCTATATGCTCGACATCTGGCTTGGCAAGACGATCAAGGAATTGTCGAGCATAAGCGCTTAAGCTCTCAACATAACGGCGTTGCCCTTCTGCATAGAGGGTATCAAAGGCAAGTGAAGATTTCCCGCTTCCAGAAAGCCCAGTAATCACAGTAAGTGAATTGCGGGGAATCCTAACATCGATTCCCCGCAAGTTATGCACCCGCGCACCTTTTATTACTATATCGCTCACAAATTCTTAAGATCAAGCGCCAAGAGAAATTCTGGATTGGATTGCGTCTTCCTAATTGAATTGAGAACCGACTTCATCGCTGATTCCGCCCCCGCATCCGACAAGATACGCCGCAATCCCCATGTCTTTTCCAATTCAACAGGATCAAGCAGCAGATCTTCCTTGCGCGTGCCAGACTTATCAATATCAATTGCTGGGAAAATGCGCTTATCCGCAAGCCCACGATCCAGCACGATCTCCATATTTCCGGTTCCCTTGAATTCTTCAAAGATTACCTCATCCATTCGCGATCCGGTATCCACCAAACCCGTGGCGACAATCGTAAGCGAACCGCCGCCCTCGATATTACGCGCAGCTCCAAAGAAGCGCTTCGGCCGATGCATGGCGAGAGCGTCAACGCCACCTGTGAGAATCTTACCCGAATGTGGCTGAACGGTATTATATGCACGCGCCATACGAGTAATGGAATCCATGAGAATGATTACGTCCTTGCCATTCTCAACTTGCCGCTTAGACATCTCCAACACCATCTCCGTTACATTGACATGATGTTGCGGCTCTTCGTCAAAAGTGGACGAAAGCACCATCGCCTTCGTGTTACGTTGCATATCGGTAACTTCTTCTGGACGCTCATCGATCAACAAGATAATAAGAATCGCTTCAGGATGGTTCTTCGAAATCGCGTTCGCCATCTTTTGCAACAATACCGTCTTGCCTACTCTTGGAGGAGCGATTATCAAACCTCGCTGCCCGAAGCCAATCGGCGTGAAGAGGTCGATAATACGCGTTGAAAATTCCTTTGGGTCGGTTTCGAGGATGATCCTGCGAGTCGGGAATGTCGCCGTCAGATTCTCGAAGTGCACTACACGAGCCGCAACCGATGGCTCCTTGCCATTCACGGTCATCACATTGCCAAGACAGAAGAACCTATCCCTGTCGCGAGGATCGCGAATCGGACCTTCAATGATATCCCCCGTTCTGAGCGCATGACGGCGAATCTGCTGCTGCGTAACAAACACATCTTCCGGACATGCCAAGAAATTGTTCTTCGCCGAACGCAGAAAACCATGCCCCTCGCGAACAATTTCCAAACACCCGGAAGCGATTACCGCCCCACCATTGGCAAGATAGGTACGGATTGCGGCAAATATTAATTCATGCTTTCGATAACTGCCCAACTCTTC
Organism: uncultured Verrucomicrobiota bacterium; assembly: GCA_937901395.1. Classification (GTDB taxonomy): domain Bacteria; phylum Verrucomicrobiota; class Kiritimatiellia; order RFP12; family UBA1067; genus UBA1067. Next base: position 31,186 of record CALCDB010000187.1, on the reverse strand, counting down.
CGGATCCGCGCCTGGCATCATCTTATCGACGATTTGCTGGGCGGGCCAAGTCTGAATATCGGAAAGATTATATTCCGCCAAATTTGGATTGCGATTGGGATTGACGGCCACCTCCGCTTCGCCCGCCCTTTGCTCCGTTGGGAGAGGTGCGTTGAGAAGCGGATTTACAGATTCTTCACCATTCGAACCTCTCAAAGGAGAATTGTTCACCGCCTTGTTGTGTTGAAAGCTCTTGTTATTGCGTCCGCGGAACTTGCGAACTGCGGCCGGAGCAGGTTGCGAAGCCTTCTCTACCGCTGGTGGATTGTTGCTCTTCAATGCGTCTGCGAATACGTCAAATTCTTCAGCCATATTACAAATCTTTCAGTTTCTTGTTTCAACTCTTCAAGAGAGCCATCGTTATTAATTACATATTGGGATTTTGCAACCTTCTCCGCGACCGGCAACTGCGCCGCCAATCGTGCCTCTGCCATTTCACGTGAATACCCACGCGAATTCATCATCCGGGAGATTTGAGTCTGCCTTTCCGATGAAACGGTACATATTATATCATATTCTTCGTCCCAATGGGTCTCAAAAAGTAAAGGAATTATCGCAATGATTATTCCAGTGGCGTGCATAGTAATCGCTTCGTCAATCCTCGCCCTTACGAGTGGATGAATCCTCGCCTCCAATGCCCTTCGCTCTTCAGCATTCTTAAATACGATCTCAGCTATCCGCTTGCGTTCGTCTGCCGGTATTAAGTCGTGCACAATATCATCGGCGTCAATTGTGTCAACCCCAAACTCATTGAGAAATTTCGCCACTAAAGATTTCCCGCAGGCGATTCCCCCTGTTAAGGCAATTCGCATCATTTCAAGTAAAAGATCGTCCTATTGGGTGCCCACTTAATCCAGTCAATCGCAATAAAATCGCTATTATCGATAGTGGTAAGAGGCGTAATATCCTTACCTAAGATCACAATTTCCATCGCGTCTTTGATGGCAACTTCGCTTATCATCCAGCCGCTATCATAAAATGGAACGTCTAACCTTGTAGTTTCGCCATTATGGCTAATCAATAACTTTGATGGTCGCCCATAAACATCGCCATATGCCTCTCCCCGCCAACGAATAGTCAACTTGCCATTAAGTTTCGCTCCATCATAATCGGTTATCGTGAGGGCGCTATCAGAAGTATAAACCGCCATACATACATCATTGGAAGCTGATTCATATTTGTTCGTCATAATCTGCCAGTCGAACGGTCCGTCTCGCTTGGCGACGCATTTCAACTTGTCGCACTTTAGCGCAATCGACTCCTCCGTAACCTCGCGCCCCCAAATGGCGTATAATATGACAGTGCTTCCATCTTCAGTCGTGAGATTGGAAACTTCTTCCTTAGCGTTAAATGTCTTCGTCTTATTCGTCTTCCCCCATCCCAAAAACAAACTCATATCTAATGCCATATTGCCTTTATCGGGCAAGGTGAATGAATGATCATACTCAATATTCTCAATTGGGTCGGGGGGAAACCCTCTCGCTCCATTCAACTCAAATTCCACACGATACTTTATTGGCCGCCAATGTGCGTAGATGGAAAAATCCTCTCGCGCAACCACGATGGTATCGGCGGTAATTTCACTTCCCCCAACACTTTCGCTGAACCAACCCAAGAAGATATAACCCACTCTCGTCGGCACTGGCAAACTGCCGTATTTCTCGCCGCAAACAACTTTTATCGTAGCAGGCGAAACCGTTCCCCCGCATGCATCCAATGTAACGGTTCTTACTATATGCTCACTCCATACGGCAAAAACTTCAGAATCGTAGGCAAGGCTCATCTTGGTCGTGCCGCCTATTACATCGCCGCTCCCATCTTGCTTCGTGTTCCAATTGACGAAAACATGATCCGCATAAGTCGGATTCTCAGGTATTTTATAGTTGCTATCATAAGTAGTTGGAATCGTAACCGTAGTTTCAAGATTATCAAACTTGCCCCCATTCGCATTATACGTGACCTTATACACGTTCGCCGTAATAGCGGGCGTTAACTCAATAACCGTCCCATCCTCATGCACATCATTAAGCCCAAAATCCTCGCCCGTAACTATATCCCCAACTTTAAATGTCCTGCCGCTATCTTCCATTTGCCAAATACCATTATAGCTATATCCGATTTTTGGACTCCCCGTAGGCGCTGGCAGCTTGACCTCCTCAGGATACTCAATCAAGTCTGAATACGTTCCCCCATAACTAATTTGATATGTAATATATTCATGCTTGGGATATACTATCTTGAAGCCGAGATCGCCCGAACCATTGCTAATCTTAGCATAATTGATAATCGTTTCCACCGGCAACGATAAATCATAATGAAAGCAGATAGTGCAGTCGTCTGGTGTTGCAGACTTCGCGAACCTATCCGTCCTGTCTTCAGGTAGAGTCCACCAACCATTAAACTTACATCCATCAAGTTCTGGCGCTACTACTCGCACATAAATACTAGGCAGATACATACCCCTATAGTAAGATGGGGACGCGCTTGGATATGGTGCCAACACAAGCTTGTCTGACAATACTGGTTTATCGGACTTCACAACCTCTACAGTTTGGCTTTTATCTGAAAGCACAATAGGCCGTATTTCTTCAATAGGCTGTATTTCTCCACTAAACCCATTTAGCGTTGATGCTAACATCGCGCCCAATATAGATAAAAACCTTATTTTTTTCATGGCGAATTCTCCCATCGTGTAGCCCTTATTCACTTAAAAGCCTATCCGTGCCAACAACCAACGGTCGCCCACGTAAAAATGCACCGCCTCCCATCGCCGATCCGCCTTCTGGCTTCACCTCTAATAATTTTAGCGCCGTATCGTAACATTTCACAATGGGGCCATCTTTTTCCAGCTTCAATACGATCCCAGGTTCTGCCTCCTGCCAACCCTCCTCCATATTCTTCACGATTGTTGACCGTAAAATTACCAATCTTCCCATCGTTCCATTCTTGCGCATACGCATAGGCAAGAAAGTGTAACACCCTGGCCACGGATTATACGCGCGAATACGTCGCTCAATTTCAATTACCGGCCAATTCCAATTAATTAGACCATCCGTCTTTTTGAGTTTCCTCACGAATGTTGCGAACTGTCCGTCCTGCGGAATTTCCGGCGGTAATTTGTGTTCCGCCAATAGCCGCAATGCCTTCGCCAACGTCACGCCCCCTGCGATAGATAAGTCATCCATCAAACTTCCCCCAGTGGTATCTGGATATATCGGCTCGAAACTTTGCAACATTATCGGCCCGTCATCCAAACCTTCATCCATATGCATTACGGTTACACCGGTCATGCGCTCTCCAGCTTCTAATGCAGCAATCACAGGCGCTGCGCCACGATACTTTGGCAATAACGAGAAATGACAGTTCACACATCCATATTGCGGTAATTCTAATAGCGGCTTCTTAAGAATCTGCCCGAATGCCACGACTGCAATTACATCGGGCGCCCATGCCCTAATTTGCATTATAGGCGCGTCTTCATTTACCTTTTCCGGCTTGATGATCGCGGCTATTCCCCGACTCTCGGCATATTTCGCCAATGGACTCGGCGTCAGCACCTTGCCTCGCCCCGCCGGACGATCAGGCTGGGTCACGATGCCGACAACTTCCAAACTCTCTTCGCGCAGAATCGCGCGTAGACATTCAGCCGAAGCTGTCGAAGATCCCATAAAGACAATTCTCATTTATCTCCAACTAATTTATACGCGTATTCAGCAATTGACGCGAAATCACCTGCAACAATCCGCGAACGATCTGCCAAAAGTCCGCTTACACCTACGCCAGCGCAGCCAGCTGTGATATAATCATTTATGTTATCGGGCGTAACGCCTCCGAATGCTAGCAACTTGATATGTGAAAACGGGGCCATGAGCGCACGAAAATAATTCGGCCCCAATGCATCAGCTGGGAATATCTTTACATAATCCGCTCCAATTTCATATGCTTGTTCAATCTCGCTCGGAGTAAACGCCCCGGGAATTGATATCAATTTATTCTCCTTCGTCCGTTCAATTATAATTGAATTGACATTTGGGGAAACTATGAATTTAGCGCCAGCATCCACCGCAACCGAAAGTTGATCAAGGTTCAACACCGTACCTGCGCCAACTGCAATATCCTTGCCGAAATGCGCATTCGCCATACTGATTGAATCTGCCGTCTGTTTCCACGAATCAAGATTATGCTGATCAAAAGCGAATTCTACTGCATGAACACCAGCCTTCACATACACCTCAACTAATTTGAGTGCATCCTCAACGCCGAGCTTGCGAACTACTGCTATGACCTTCCTCTTCATGTTGGCGATATTATATCACATCTTGAACGAACATACTACCTCACGATCATCAAATGGATATTTTACACCGGCTATTTCCTGCGTTGTTTCATGTCCCTTTCCAGCAATTATTATCACATCATCGTCATTCGCTGCTCGAAGCGCATATTCAATTGCCTTCTTTCTATCTGCCTCAATTACTGGCTTGCCCGTCTTGATGCCAGTTAAAATCGCATCCATAATCTTCATCGGATCTTCGCTACGTGGATTATCTGAGGTGATGACTATGCGATCCGCAAGCCGCGAACAGACCGCTCCCATCAGCGGACGTTTCATGGGATCACGATCGCCCCCTGCGCCAAATACTACCCAGAGTTGTCCTCGCGTGAACCCCCTCGCCGCCGTTAACACTTTTTCAAGCCCATCTGGCGTATGCGCAAAATCCACATAAGTCGCCGCCTTCACTTCTGGATTCTCCACTCGTTCCAATCGTCCCCAACGCGGTAATAACTTTGATATGTGCGCTTGTATACTATCATGCGCGATACCCGACGCCTCCGCCAATATCGCCGCCGTTAGAACGTTTGACTTATTGTAATCCCCAACCAGTTTGAGCTCGGTTAAATCGAATGTCGGCGAACGAAATGATACTGGCAATGCCTTAAGCGGCAATTTACTGACCGCGTCTAACATCTCCTTTCCATATCCACCATCAAGACATACCGCGTAAGGCGCGCCGCCTTGAGTATTTGCGATCTGTTCGGCAAATGAGAGCTTCACGCGAAAATACTCCTCCATCGTCTTATGATAATCAAGATGATCTTCGGAAAGATTGGTGAATGCACCGCCTGAAAAAGGCGTATCTCCCGTACGATGTTGATGAATGGCATGGCTTGATACTTCCATCACGCAATCCGTGCAACCATTCGCCTCCATCTCCGCGTATATCTCCTTTAATTGCTTAAGCGGAGGCGTCGTATACCCAGTATAGAATTTTCGCGCGGTGGTATTTACTTCAACCGTAGTGATATATCCGCATTTACGTTCGGTGTTGATGAAATCAGCCAATATCCACGCTGTCGTGGTCTTGCCGTTCGTGCCGGTTATTCCCCAGAATCTCATCAGTCCCGCACGCCTTTCCATTCTGCGAAGCGCTTGGCCGCCAATGCCTGCATTTTCACACCAATTCCGCCGTTGACGAATGGATCGATTGATATTCCCCCGCGAGGAGCGAATTTACCATATACTTCCATATATTTTGGCTTTAACAGCTTCACCAAATCATTGTATATGATATTGATTACGTCCTCGTGAAAATCCCCATGATTGCGAAAACCAAAGAGATATAACTTGAGCGACTTTGACTCGACAAGACGTTTCGCTGGTATGTACCGAATAGTAATTGTGGCAAAATCAGGTTGCCCGGTTTTAGGACATAGCGTCGTAAATTCTGGCGCCGTGAATGTAACCCAATAGTCATGCTCGGTATGCTTATTGTCAAATGCATCCAAAATTGCAGGGTTGTATTCCATAGGCACATTTACCGTCTTGCCTAATATCTTGAGTTTTTCCAAACCTTTTTTCATTTTGTCCTCCTCCAAATGCAAATGCGGGTCTTGCCATAAGTGCGATCACGCAAGAGTTCCCAATTAGGCGTTTGCTCGGTATGCTGCACCGCCGTCATCTCCGCTATGAAAAGCCCGTTCACCCTCACCACTCCTCGCATCGCTAAACGCTCAAGCACTTTTCCGTACCCCTTTTCCTCGCCAAGCGCATAGGGCGGATCGGCGAATGCGATTGTATATCCATTCCCGACATAATGTTCAATCCAACGATATGCATCTGCAACTACGACCGTGGCGTTACGTATGGCTAATGCCGATGCGTTCTTTTCTATTATGGCGGCATGTCGACGATTCCCTTCGACGAATGTCGCGCTTGTAGCCCCACGTGAAAGCGCCTCTATCCCAACCGCTCCCGACCCCGCGAATAAATCCAAGAACTCGGCTCCCGCGATCTCCGATGAAAGAATGTTAAATAATGCTAAACGAACTCGATCCTGCGTTGGACGAATCAAGTCCGACTTCGGCACCGCCAGTAATCTACCGCTAAACTCGCCCCCCGTGATTCTCATTCGTCACATCTCCGAAATCAATACGCTTGCCCCATTCGGCATAAGCATATCTATCTCCGTTTGATCGTCGCCGCTCATAACCACACCAAGCATCTGCCAAAATTGACGGCGCGAATCCGTGGGTATCTCATACGCCCCCGTCTTCGCTTTCGGCTCATCCTTAAGATCATATCTCTTGAAAAACTTGCCGTTGAGCGCAAGATCCGCCGTGCGAGAACGCAGATGAATGACCAAATTGAAACGTGGATGATTCATAACCAACATCTTCGCCCCCACGACGATTCGATCCATATTGCCGCCATTTAGCTTGGCGAACGATGCCAATGTTGATCCGTGCTCAAAGGCGATGCGCGAAGCGCTATCCCCGCGCTTTACCTCAATCGTCTTTATCCATTGCGCATTGTGTTGAACGAATAGGCGCTTGATGTTGAGTCGACCCAAGCGACGCGCGAGTAGATCATCGAGATCCGCAACCGGCGAACCCGGCAGTGCCCTCAATGTCTCAATGGTCGTTGCAGCCAAGTCTACATCTCGCGCCTTTTCTGCTTCATCAAGCCGCATCAATAAATTCCTGACTTTCGCCGGACGCTTCGACATCGCCGAAACCTCGACCTTTGGTTCCACCGCCTTTGCTTCTACTTCTACTGGCTTTGCCGTATCAGACGCAATGGCGGATGTCTCCATTTCCTTCTGCACAATCTGTTCAAATTGTTCCGCCTCTTTACGCGCGGCAGAGGCGGAACGCCATCGCCCAATTAGCTGCCAACTGAACGATGCTATTGCAATTACGAAAACAATCAGGAATAGCCACCCTATGCCAGAGGAATCTCCTTCCATCTGGCGTGGGTTGTATTCTATGCCATACTTGCCGCGCGCTAATGACATGTTTCTTACTTAACCGCTTGCGCTTCTCCTTCGGAACTCACTACGCCCGTCACGCAACTACGCGCAATCTCTATAATCGTCCCAGGCGCAATTTCGACCTTAAACGTCTTATCCGTCGCCTCGCTGATGGTTCCCATCAACCCGCCTGCGAAAATCACCTTGGCTCCCGCGCGCAACTCCTCTATCATCTTACGGCGTTCCTTCTCCTTGCGTTGTTGCGGACGAATCATCATGAAGTAGAAGATGCCCAATATAAGGAGCATCGGTATCATCATTCCTCCGAAGCCGCCCGCTCCTTGCGGCTGAGCACCCGCTGGTGTCTCGCCCGCGCTCGCTGGTGCGGCAGGTGCCGCATCACAAAGAATTATTGCATTATTCATTCTGTGTTGTTTCCTTTCTTATTTTGTCCTTCCAGACCTTAAAACTTCCATCCGCTATCGCCTCGCGCATTTCCACCATGAAGCGATTCAATGCGTATACATTATGTATGGTCAATAGTCGCAAACCTAAAATCTCTCCACACGCGATTAGATGCCGAACATACGAGCGCGAAAAATTACGGCAACAATAGCAATCGCACCCATCCTCCACTGGCCCGTTGTCATAAATCCATTTCGCCGCCTTTATGGCGATGTTACCATGTCGCGTAATCGCCGTTCCATGGCGGGCGATTCGCGTCGGAATAACACAATCAAACATATCCACTCCGCGAGCTACGCATTCCGCCATTTGATGCATTACCCCGAGGCCCATTACATATCGTGGCTTGTCCTTCGGTAAATAAGGTACGCTCGCCTCCACCGCTTGATACATGCACTCCTCCGGTTCGCCAACCGATACTCCTCCAATCGCATAGCCATCAAAACCGATCTGCACCAATTCCTCCGCGCAATGCCTTCGAAGCTCGTCATAGACCCCACCTTGCACGATTCCAAATATCTGCTGATTCTCCGCGTGAGGCTCGTCTTTGGATCGCGCCGCCCAGCGCAAGGTCTGCTCGACCGACTTCTCCGCTCGCTCCCGTTCACATGGATACGGCAGGCATTCGTCGAACACCATCGCGATATCGGAACCGATTATTCGTTGCATCGCCATTGATTCCTTCGGTCCCAAGAAAAACTCATGCCCGTCAATGTGCGAATTGAAGCGACAACCATCTTCCGTTAGCTTGCGCATCTTCGCGAGCGAAAATACTTGGAACCCGCCCGAATCCGTGAGTATCGGACCATCCCAACCCATGAACTTGTGCAGTCCCCCCGCCGCCGCGATTACCTCCGCGCCAGGTCGTAGCATAAGATGATACGTATTGCCGAGCACGACTTGCGTGCGCAGTTCTTTTAAGTCGCGCGGCTCCAACGCCTTCACCGTGCCCAATGTGCCAACATCCATGAAGACTGGCGTTTCTATCGCTCCATGAGCGGTCATAACCCGTCCAAGACGGGCTTCCGTTGCACTATCTTCTTTTATTACTTTAAAACTCACGACGCATATTTTATCAAAAAAAGACGATTCCCTCTTGCACAAATCGAAAAAATTGTGTATTATTCTCCCCAGTAAGTTGAAAGGATAGAAGAATCTTATGAATAAAGTGTTGCACGTTCTTGTTTACGTGTTCCTGGTTCTCGCCGGGGTCGCTCTGTTTTTTGAGTACCAACTCAATGCCAAGCGCACTGAGCTTACCGATCGTAATAAGCGATTGCGTGATTGCATTTTCCAGGTGGCCAATACCATCGAAAAGGCCGATCCTCAAAAAGACGTTGCTACTATAAATAAGGATGTTTCTGCGGTCGAGGCCGAAATCGTTGACTCCCCAGATATGGAAAATCTGCTCGATGATTATCCAGCGGAACTCGAAAAGCAGAATCTTGAAACCTATTCATGGAAAGATTCTGATATGGGGCTCATCGAATCGCTGCGCCAAATCTATCAGCTCGATCCAGAGGGCAATCCAATCCGCGAGGGCGATGATTTCGTAATCGCCGGCAGTAACGCTGATAAGAAGTTGAATCAGCTCTTTGATAGCGCCAAAAAGCAGCAGGCTCGTCTCAATAATACCCGTAAGGCATTGACCGACATTCACGGGAAACTCGAAAATGTCGTCGGCGAACTGAATAAGCTCAAAGGCGAAGCTCGTCAAGATAAGGTAACCATCGTCGAACGCGATAAGAAGATTTCTGAACTTGAGGGTATTAAGGCAGATCTTGAAGATCAAGTTACCCGTAAGAATTCGCAAATCGACGAGCTCAACGGCGAAAACGCTTCCTTGAAGGATGAGATCGCGAATAAGGATGCGGATATCGAAGCTGCTAAGGAAGAAATCGCAAAGCAGATTAAGCTCGTCGAGCAGCTCAAGAAGATGATGAAGGAAATGGTACCGACCGCGGGTCAGCGTGGCGAAGGCAATGGTATTGCCGTTGAGTCGCTTCCTATCGGCGATAAGGGAGTAATCATCTCGGCTGATAACGAGAATATGTTCGCGATTGTCAAGTTCACCGATGAGGCCATGAAGGAACTCAAGGGTGAGGAGCTTACCCGTCCATTGCCAGCAATTGAGCTCGGCGTGCGTCGTCCTGGCTTCAACAAGGGCGATACCGGCGAATTCGTCGGTCGCATCAAACTCCGTCAGGAAGTCAAGGGTAAGAATTACGTAATTTGCGATATTCTCAGCGCGTGGGAACAGGATAAACTCAATGCAAACGATGTCATCTTCGCTGATTAAGGCTCTGTTGATGGCCTTCGTGCTTACGGTGTTGGCGGGCTGTATCGCCGACACCGCCGAGGATAGCGATCTTCCTTGGGCTTCTAATAAGAATTGGGAAGGTATCGCTCCTATCGCTCCATCAGTCATGAACCAATATGATTGATAACCGTGAGATAACGGTGAACGAGGGCGGCGTCCGTTTGGATGCCGCCCTTCTTGCCATCTTCACTACTTCAACAAGAGCATTTATTCGCGAAGCCATAAATGCCGGCAATATCTTGGTTAATGGCAGGCGAGCGGCCAAAGGCCTTAAACTCAAAGGCGGAGAGAGACTTAAGATACTATCGCTATTGGAAGCGAAGGACAATCTGGTTCTGCCCGATGGTAGATGTCCGCCGCCGATATTTGAGGATGATTCTCTCTTGGCATTCGACAAGCCCGCTGGAATGCCAGTGCAGCCGTTGAACTGTCATGAAACTGGCACGCTGATGAATGCCGTTATTACGCGCTATGAAGAGTGTCGTATGCTCGGCGATCAACCCCTGATGGCCGGCGCCCTTCATCGTATTGATGCCGATACTTCCGGACTCGTCTTGGTTGCACGTAACCAAAATGCATTCACCTCCTTGCGAGCGCAGTTTTCCGCTCAAACCGTGAAGAAGACCTATCTGGCGCTCGTGGAAGGCGCAGTCACTGTAGGCGGTACGCTCGAAAACGATCTCATTCACGATCCAACACTGTCCCTCTGCAAGATGGTCGACGCTCATCATAATCGCCTCACTCACGCGGAAGTGGCTAAACTAAGGGCATTGCATGCAGTCACCCAATTTCGTCCCATCGGTCATACTATGAACGAAAACGAAGAGCGTACGCTTCTGGAGGTTACCATCTATACTGGCGTAACCCATCAAATTCGCGCACAACTCGCGCTTGGGGGCATGCACATCATCAACGACCGCCTATATGGCGCCTTCGCCATCGAGAATCAATGCGGACACTGCCTGCACGCCCTATCGGTCGCCTTTAAGCATCCAACCAGTGGCGTGGATTGCGAAATCAGAACCCCATTGCCCGCTTGGGCGATTAATGTTTCTTGATTACCTCGAATGGTAATTTTAGCGGTGGTAAGCCCTTCGCTTTAACCACGACCTCCGCCTTGCCAGATTCCTTATACTCGCCCCGTAATACCGCCAAAATTCTACCATTGAAAAAATGCTGACTTGGGTTTTGCATGCACGTCCAATCTACGGGATTGCCATTGCAAAAGCCAATCAGCTTTGCTGGACCAGTAACGGAAAACTCCACCGCCCTGCAATCAGTTGGCACCACATTCCCATTTACATCCACAATCGCGAGTTCTATGAACGCCAGATCGCGCCCATTGCCCTTTAATGTCTTGCGATCAATATCCGTGGCGATGACCGCTTTGGCCTCTCCCGTGGTTACCCGCGTCGCCTCCGCCCACGCCTTGCCCTGTTTCTTCACCTTTACCGACAACTTCCCCGGCTGATACTTTACATCTTCCCACACAAAGCGAAATTCGTTCTTACCAACCGTTATTCCATTTTGCGAGAACGTCCCCCCATCTCCGCGCCGTCTCACGCCTTGACTATCGCCATTGAGAAACAACTCCGCTTCGTCTCCGCTTGTGTATACTACTACTGGCGTTACCTGGCCTTCACGTCCCTGCCAATTCCAATGCGGTAGGATATGCGCCTGCTTGACATCTGGCGCCCACACGCTTTGATAAAGATAATAATGATCCTTCGGAAATCCCGCGAGATCGATTATTCCAAAATATGAACTTCTGCTGGGCGCCTTGTTGCCTGTCTTTTCCAACATCGCCATCATCTTCTTCTGCTCGGCCTCAGAAAGATCCTTGAAATTGCCGGCATTGGAACGATCTTGATTATATGGCGTCGGCTCGCCCAAATAATCAAACCCCGTCCACACGAACTCGCCGGCTACCTTGCCATCTCGCTTCTGCGCCGCGAATTCGATATCCGCCACATTTCCCCACGGCACCGCAGAAGTTCCCCAGCAACTGACTTGGAAATTCTGCTGCCCACTGCCGCTCCCCCAGCCCATCGGGAAGAAGTACGTATCTCTGGTCGCAACGCATGAAGCCGTTTCCGAAGCGTACAATGGCTGCCCCGGATTGATTTCATGAAACTTGCCGTAACTATGCGGCTTGTAGTTGAAGCCGAACACGTCTTCCGTCTTCTGGAACCCATTGCTCATTCCGCCCATCGCGTTCGTGCCGACCGTATATGGACGCGTGTTATCATACTTCTTAAATTCTGCTCGCAGGTTATTGGAGATCTCCACTCCATCGCTCGTCGTGATTTCACTAATCTCATTGCCTCCGCTCCACGCGATTATGCATGGGTGATTGCGATCGCGCATCACGAAATTTTTTACATCCTTTTGCCACCACTCCGGCCAATAGCGGTGATAGCCATTTACCTTATCGTACTTTTGGTGCTTCCAGATGTCGAAGAGTTCATCCAATACCAACATGCCCATGCGATCGCAAAGGTCAAGCACTTCCGGCGCTGGTGGATTGTGGGTCATGCGAATAGCATTGCACCCCATCGCCTTGAGCTTGCGAATCTTACGCTCATAGCCACGCACGTAAAACGCCGAACCCAACGGCCCCAAGTCATGATGCTCGCAAACGCCATTTAGGGGAATGCGCTTGTCGTTCAAGTAAAACCCATCTTCCTTCCACTCAATCTTCCGAACACCGAACATCGTCTTATCACGATCTATTACCGTCGAGCCCGCCTTTACTACCGTCAGCAATTTGTAAAGCTCCGGCTTTTCTACATTCCAAAGCTTTGGTGATGGCAATGTCAGCGTCTGCTCTACCGATGCCGAACTGCCAGCCGCTATCTTTACCTTCTCCGGTTTGGCGCTGATATTGCCTACCTCTTGCTCGACCGTTACTTCGCAATCGCGGTTCCCCGTGTTGTCGATGCTCGTAACGATCTTCACCGTCGCAGCCGTCCCCGTTATCTTCGGCGTCGTTACCTGTATTCCCCACTTGCCAATGTGCGTCGTGCCCGTAGACTCCAACCATACGTGCCGATAAATGCCCGCCCCGGGGTACCATCTCGTGGAGCGAGGCTTGTTGCTCGCTACTACCGCTACCAAGTTCTCTCCGCTCTTTATGAACGGGGTGATGTCGATTTGGAATGATGCATACCCATACGCCCATTCTCCCGCAAACTTCCCGTTTACGTAAATCTTCGGCTGCGCCATCACTCCATCGAAATCAAGATAGTAACGATCGTTGTTCGCATTGAAGTTCGTTGGTATCGTGAAGGTCTTGCGATACCACCCGTAGCCATCCCAAGGTAACTTGCCCGTCTCGTTCGGCTCCTCCGAAAGAAATTCACTTTCAATCGCCCAATCATGAGGTAATTGCACCGCCTTGAAGCCCTTTTCATCGTATCCAATTTGCGCAGGTTCGATGCTACTCGCCTCGCCCTTGCCGAAATATTTGAACTTCCATCCGAAATCAAACGATGCGCGTTCCGCCATCGCCAATGACGATGTCATCATCGCCAATACCATCGCCAATTTAGTCTTCATCATTATTTCCTTTCGTTGTGATTAGTCCAATACGCCTTTTGATGGAGTTTCCTTCTCATCCCACCACGCGCCTTTCGTCGATGAGATTCTCGCAATCGGCTTCGTGGAAAGTTGCTTCCCCTTGGTTCCCGCCGTGCGAATCAAAACCACATCTTGCTTCTCAGGTTTGCCTGTGGACATATTCGTGCGAACGACCTGCTCCTTTGGCAAAAAATATTGCTGATGTATCTTCTGCCCTTTCGCTGGCTTATACTTCACATATATCGTATCTGCACAACCTTCCGTGAAATACAGTATCTTCGTCTTCGGCGGCGATAGATGATATTCCTTGTTGCGTATTAGCCCGCCGAATGTGAAGCGCTTGATATAACTGAAGTTGTATTTGCATTCCTCGTACACCAGCGTGAAATCTCTGCTATCCCGCTCTTTCTCTTGATCGTATCGTAGCACCATATATAGGTCTTTGTCAACGAACACTTTGTCTTCAGGCTGCATCTTCTTGAAACGCCCGTCTTTCCAGATGAAGATAAGCTCATCCAACGATGAGCATTTGAAGAGTTCATCTCCCCCGCGAAGACCAGAGCCGACGAAATTGTTTTCCTTGTCCCACTTGATGGTGAGTTCGCTCGCCGTAATCGCCTTTACGTCGACTTGCTTGAACGCCCCCTTCATTATTTCGGTGTGTCGCGGATAGCTCTTCTTGTATTTCTTGATGAGGTCCTTAAGATACGCTACCACGAACGCCCTTAGGTGAACGAGATTGTCCTTTACCGTTTTCTCTTCCGCCTTGATATCCTCTATCTCTTTCCGGTTCTTGTCGATATCAAATTGCGAGATGCGGCGGATTTGCAGTTTCAATAGCCGCTCGATGTCCTCATTGGTTACATCACGCCGCAACTCCTTGCGGAATGGCTTGAACCCTTCCTTTACCGTTGATTGAATGCCTTCCATCGTCTTCTCGTGTTCGATGCGCTTGTAGATGCGCTCTTCTATGAAGATGCGATCCAATGTTCTCGCGTGAAAGAGATCGTCCAATTCACCCAATCTGATTTCCTGTTCGCGCTTGGTGAGCGCTGTCAAGCGCTCCACATTCTTCTTAAGTATCTCCCGCACGCTCATCTGACGCGGCCGCCCGTTATCCAATACGATTGGCCGCGATGATATCGCCTTCTCGCAGTTCGTGAATGCGTAAAGCGCTACGATCGCCTTCTCTTGGCTCTCACCCGTCTGCAATTCCAACTCGATCTTCACCGTATCGCTGGTAAGATCGTGGAGCTTTCGAACTGGAACTTTTTTCTTCTTGATTGCTTCCTCAATCGACTCCGCAAGCGAGTCCGTCGTCTCGCCCCACGGCAGTTCGGTTATCACCAACTTGTTCTTATCTTCCTTCTCGATTCGCGCCCGCACCTTGATCTTACCAAGCCCATCCTGATATTCGCTTACGTCCATCACTCCGCCCAATTGGAAATCGGGGTAGAGTTCAAAGGGCTTCTTCTGAATGAGACATATCTCCGCTTCCAACAGCTCAATGAAATTATGCGGCAAAATCGATGTGGAAAGTCCAACTGCGATACCATCCGCTCCCAGCATTAACAATAGCGGAATCTTCGCTGGCAAATAAACTGGCTCTTCCTTTCGCCCATCGTAGTTTGGAACGTAATCCGTCGTTTTCTTGTTGAAGACTTCGTTCTTCGCCAGTTCCGTCAATCTGCATTCTATATACCTAACCGCCGCATGCGGCATACCAGTGAGCAACGAACCGTAGTTTCCCTGTCCGTCGATGAGATAGCCCTTGCCCTTTCCCCATAGCTTGTTCGCCAACACGACAATCGCATCGCCAATGGAAGCGTCTCCATGCGGATGATACTGCATCGTCTGCCCGACGATATTCGCAACCTTCGTATATCGCCCGTCGTCCTGCTCGAAGAGCGCGTGCATTATTCTGCGCTGCACTGGCTTCAGCCCATCCTCTACCGCTGGAATCGCGCGCGAACAAATTACATACGCCGAATACTGACGAAAGTTGAAATCGTATAGATCGCGCATTGGCCCCGTTCCCGTGAGACCCTTGTTCTCCACTGTCTTCGAGCCGAACATCTCCAAGTTGTCGAATAGACTCGGTGGTTGATTATCTTGCTTGCCCATCGCTTAATACTCCGAAGAATCGCATACTAATGAATCCATGATGTAATCACGCCGCTCTGGCGTGTTCGCCCCCATGTAGAACTTGATGGTTCTTTCCACGTCGACATCATCCACGCAAGTTACTGGCGTAAGCCGCATATCCTCGCCGATGAAGCCCTTGAAATCTTCCTTGTCAATTTCCCCCAAACCCTTGAAGCGCGTGATCTCGCAACCTTTGCCGCACTTCTTAATCGCCGCTTCCCGCTCTTCGTCGCTATAGCAGAAATAATGCTCCTTCTTGTTCCTTACTCTGAATAGCGGCGTCTCCAATATGAATACACGTCCATCCAAAATGAGTTGACGATAAAAGCGCATGAAGAAAGTTGTAAGTAACATCCTGATGTGCAGCCCGTCCACATCCGCATCCGTCGCGAAGATTATCTTTCCGTATCTTAGATGATCCAATGTCTCCTCGATATCCAATGTCTTTATCAAATTGAAGAACTCTTCGTTCTTGTACAATACGTCCTTATTCAGCCCGTATGTGTTGAGGCACTTCCCTCGCAAGAAGAACACGGCCTGCGTCATCGCGTCGCGCGCCCCACCGAGCGTACCGCCCGCCGATTGTCCTTCCGTCAGAAAGATCATCGTCTCCTCGCCCTCGCACTTCCCCGTCTTCTTGTTGATCTTATCCAACGTCAGATGGTTCTTGCAATCCTTGAGTTGCGGAACCCTTACTTGCGTCGCCTGCGAGCGTTCACGCGCCTGCTTCTTGATGGTATTGAGCTGACTGCGTATCTTGCCCGTCTCTTCTATCTTGGCGATTAGCTTTTCGGTCTCCGCCGAAGAGCGATGAAGCGCCGAGAGAATCTCCTTCTTCATCGCGCTTACCAACTCCGCCTTGATGTCGTTCATCACGAACTTGATCTTGGTCTGTCCTTCGAACACTGGATTCATTATCCTCAGGCTCACCGCTCCAATCAGTCCATCGCGAATATCGTCGCCATCGAACCGCTTGCGCGAATCGTATTCATTGAGCGCCTTGGTGAGCGCTTCCTTGAATGCCGTCAGATGCGTTCCACCGTCCGTCGTGTATTGCCCATTCACGAACGAATGATACTCTTCGCCAAAGCGATTCGTGTGCGTCCAAATTATCTCAAGGCTCTTCGTCTTTATGTGAAATGGCTGATAGAGCTTCTCGAACTGCGCCTCGTCCGCAATCAAGTCCGCCAGCCCATGCTCCGAACATATCTCCTGACCATTAAGGACGATTGTTAGCCCCGCATTGACGTAGCAATACATCTTCATGCGCCTGGCTACATGCTCCTCGCGAACCTTAAAATGCTTCAATACTTTGACATCTGGCTTATAGCGGATGTACGTTCCCGAACGTTCCGCAGTTGTCTGCTTTCCGCTCTTCTTCGATTTCAGCCGCCCCTCCTCGAAATACGCCTCGGAAAATTGCCCATCCCTAAAACTCCTAACCTCGAAGAATTCCGAAAGCGCATTTACCGCCTTGGTGCCAACTCCATTCATACCCGCCGAGAACTGGAAGGCATCGGAATCGAACTTGCCGCCCGTGTTCATCTGCGATACGCAATCCACTACCTTGCCCAGCGGAATGCCGCGCCCATAATCCCGAACGCTCGTCTCGCCCGTATCATAATTGACGGTAACGTCAATGCGCTTGCCCGCCCCCATAACGAATTCATCGACCGAATTGTCGATTACTTCCTTCATCAGAATGTAAATGCAGTCATGATACATCGCGCCGGTTCCCGGCTCGCCCACATACATCCCCGGACGCGTACGAATATGCGTCACCGGATCCAGCGTCTTAATGCTGGCGTCTCCATAATCTTTCACCATATTATCTCTTTATCCTCAACTATAATTAGGCGTATATTATACCAAATTTCATATCCCCATATCACACGATATTTCTTAACAACCAATACAATAATGTCGCCCATAATACGCATTTCCCAACGATCTTGTTTTTACAGATTTTAGGGAATAGAAGAAACGAAAGTAAGAATGGAATGGAAACAATCATAAATGGATTCATCTTCCACGCATCTACAAATCTAAAATGCAACAAATGATGAATCCCGCGAAGCGTCCCACACCCTGGACATTTATACCCAGTTAACGCATAAAAAGGACACTTTGGAAACCAATTGATATCAGATGGATTAAAGAAAAATAAAAAACCACAACTCACAATACCAATAAGTAATACCATTAGTATTATGAGTTGTGGTTTAGATAGTAACTTATTATGCAAAACCTACAATGATGAATATAAATAGATACAGAGGCGTAGTAATACCACCCATAATTATACCGAACCACGCCCTGCCCTTGCCATGCTTATCAGGATGCTTCTTAATATCGTTTAACGCCAATAAGCCAAAGACACACGCTGCTACACCAAAAACTGGAAGCAAAGATAATAATCCTAAATATCCAGCAACAATAGCCCATCCTGAACAGCCAATTGGAACTACCATTCTAAGTGCCGCATCGTTTCGATCTATTGCAGCGGCAGATTTGGGACTAATTACTTTGCACCCGCAATTAACACAAATCACGGCCTCATCACAAATCTGCGCACCGCAATGTTTACAAAACATAATGGTCACTCCCTAACTATTAAAGCACTGCACCAATACCAGCAAGAATGTAAAAGAGACAGCCTAATAATCCCGTGCAAATATTAACAATAATCCAAATCTTTGCAGTCTTTGATGCTGCCTTCGCACCTTCAATATCTCCCATCGCCAATTTCGTATTGACTTGAGAAGCATAAATAATCGCAATAATGCCGCCTATCAAGCAACAAAAAATTGTCGTGAGGACTGCTAAGACCATGTGATTGGAAACATTTGCGTCTGATGACTTTTTCCCTGTTACAGGAACTCCGCACTTAGGGCATATTACAGCCGCATCATCAATTTGATTTCCACATTTGGCACAAAACATAATTTTTCCTTTCTTTAATTTAGAACCATGCTTTTTTACCATCAACGTACACACGCTGAAATTCTTCATCGGACTGAGTTAGATAGATAATCCCCTCAATAAAACTAATTATCCCAACAATTAATCCGCCCCACCCACAAGTAAGAAGAGTTACACAAAGGCGAATAACTGCCGATAGAGTATTACCTAAATAAAATTCATGAACACCAAAGCCGCCAAAAAGAATCGCTAAAATACCTGCAGTCGTACGATTCTTTGCGCCAGGCTTATTAGCAGCGCTCTTGAGCGCAACTCCGCATTTAATGCAAACAATTTGATTTGCATTAGTTTCTGCGCCACAATTTTGGCAAAACTTGTTCCCTATTTTAGGGTCACAACCACATGACATGCATGCAACCGCATTTTCAGCGATTTCTTTTCCGCATGAACGACAAAACATATTTTTCCTTTCTAATTACTTTGTTTAATTGGATAAGTTAGAGCATTAATATTATATCAAATTTTTGTGACGTGATGTATCTATCTTTAACATTTTTGCACCATTACTTTTACTCACAAACATCGTATGTAACAAATCAACATGAAGATGCAAGCGATTACCTTGATAAAGGTTCCCATAAGAAAGCCAAGAAATGCCCCAAAACCACCAATCGCAGCTGCCGATGCTGGCTTACCTGCAATCAACTCTCCAATGAACGCCCCAATAAACGGACCAAGCAAAATGCCAAGTGGCGCAAAAAACAAACCAACCAATGTCCCTATAAAACACCCCCATGTCCCAAAACTTGAACAGTTAAATCGCTTTGCACCAATAGCTGGAACAACAAAATCAAGCACAGTAACAACTACTGTCAGAACACCAAAAAACAACAATGTCATCCACG
Source organism: uncultured Verrucomicrobiota bacterium (assembly GCA_937901395.1). GTDB lineage: Bacteria > Verrucomicrobiota > Kiritimatiellia > RFP12 > UBA1067 > UBA1067. The sequence continues at coordinate 11,561 of CALCDB010000187.1, read as the reverse complement.
ATGGCGAATGTGATGATGGTATCAAACATAATAAGCCCAAATATGCTATCACCTGACCCGGTATTATCGGCAAAATACACCCAATTATACCCACTATTATTAATATCGCCGAAATCGTTAGATAAATAATTGTCATTATTTAACAACCTATCTCACCTTTATAAAAAAGCATATCATATTCATTTAGGTCATCGCTTTCATAACGCACATTGTATCATAACTGCGTCGTTTTTTCCATCGCTAATTACCTTCTGCGGTGTATCCCCATTTGCGCTGATTGCTCAAACCACAACCTCCCCAAAAACAATGAGCAGTTGCGCGAGTATCCGCACAACTGCTATCATTAGGCTCTGTAACCTTAAGATAAAAGAATCAACTTACCATTCCTCCTCAATGGGCTTATCATAAAACAACATACCCGGCGAGAGTGGACGAGGCTCCGACATCGATCCTTTTGGACGATACACAACCGTAAGTTTGTTACCAACGCGATCCAAATACGCAACTATTACAATCTTATTCCATCCCATTTTCAATTCCACATCTCTTGACTCCTGCCGATCACACGTATCGATATACTGCCTGCCATTGACATAAAATGAATAGGAATCCCTGCTATCAAATGAGAATGTATAACTTGTCGCTCGCTTACACTTGATGAACCCCTCCCATTTAATCACATTCACATCCGTCTTTCCTGGAACTCCATCGCGCGTAAATGCATCCGCCTTGTCCTCATAACTTTTAACTGATGGCGTTTTCGCAAGCGCGGGCAATGTCGTCATCGCCTTATAAGTATTCATGTTTCCTCTATACATAATATTATACGCATTCGCTAATAACCCTGGCTGAGGATTGGTAGGGTTTGCGATAACTGGAGCCGCCGAGACGATTCCGTCATCCTCTTCTGCAAACGCAACATTCACACCAACTGCTGCAACCGCAAGCGCGGCCATGATGAGTGTCTTCATTCTTAATTTTACCTTTCTTGTTTATGTTTCCTATTTTGCTGGGGAAACGCTCCCCTTAGCTTAAATCCTCAAATATCAGAACAATCATTTGCGAATATCGTCACTCGTTCCTGGTTGTCCATCTGGTCCATTAGAAATAATTGCAAAACGTTTGCCCTGAACTTCAATACGATATTCATTATTCCACGGATCAATAAGCGCTTTCTCGCCGCCTTCAATATAAGGACCTTTAGAAGCGCTACCGTCAATTAGAACTTTGAGGTCGTTCGGTGGTGTCATTTTTCTTTGTCCAATCATGTAACTCGTTACCGCGTTGCGAAAAAGTTCAACTGCTTCTTTAGCTACACGTTTTTTCTTTTCACATATTACATCCATCTGACTCGAGTTTTGCTTCACTATTACAAGCCCTTGCTCTGCTGCCTTACGATACCATTTAATCGCCTTTGCCTCATCCTTTGCGACCCCATTGCCATTTTCATACATCAGACCAAGATTATACTGCGCGTCAATATCACCACGCTCCGCTGCCACAAAAAGCTCAGCTATGTCGCCTCTGCCCATAAAAGCACAAAGCACAATACCAACTGAAAATAAAACCTTCTTCATATTGTCTGCTCCTAACTGCCTTTTGGTACAAGTGTACCAAATCTTCATCGAATATGCAATTGGCCAAATCAATTTTACCCTATTTTCTCTTCAAGCCCAACATCGACAAGCCAAACAATAACATAAGTCCAGAAGATGGTTCAGGTATGCTACCAATTCCATCCATCACCATCCAACCTTCAACTAATTGCTCCCCAATGCACGTTAAGGCAGTTCAGTGTGCATTGGGGAGACATAATTGTTTAGCGGATTCCTCCTCCAGCGCCAGCGCTCACCCCATGGTTGCCGATATTGGCATCGCCGCCCATGTGCAGTCCGTCAGTGCCAACCCCGAGCGTCATCGAAGTATTTACGCCGCTCGTCTTCTTGTCGCCGCACTGCTCCTTGCAGCAACATGCGCACGCTTCCTTCCCGCAGCACGCCTTCTTGTCGCAGCAGTTCTTCGAACCGAACATGCAGCAACCGGTAAGCGCCGCCACGAGTGCTCCGCTCATGAGTGCCAACTTGGCCGACTTCATTATTACCTTGTTCATTGTTTACCTCTCTTCTTTTTTGTCTTGTCGTTCGAAACATTCCTCGGCTCGACCACCATGGTCGAATCCGCAGTTCCTCCGGACGGCGCATATTATGCTCTTTTCGCCTTCCCTTGTCCGTTGTAATTACAACGAAAATAAAATTTTGCCACTCGCCCGAGTTACACCGTGTTTACAAGCGTTGTTCAATGGGTATTATACTATATATAATGCCCCTGTTGGACAATTATCTACGCAAAGATGACAAGCCCCGCACTCCTGAATTACCTTTGCATCACGAAATTCTGGCTTGATTACCGTCTTGAATCCGCGGCCAACCAATCCTAGGATGCCCTTTTTCGCCAATTCTTCGCATGCCCTCACGCATTGATTGCACCCAATGCACTTGCGCTGATTCCGCTCGATTACCCTTAACTCGCGCTCGACGAACCCAGGATGATACTCTCCCTTAAGCCGCTTCACGTCGCTCTTATACTGATTCGCGTAGCGTATTAACTTGCATTCGCTAAAATCATTGCACCCGCATTCGAGGCATCGCCTCGCTTCCGCCTGCGCCTCCGCCGGCGTGGTCAATGTCGCTATTCGTGGTTGCCGCTTGTGTTCGCGATAGTCCCGCGCCGTTACTTCCCGCTCCGAAACCACTATCTTCGGTGCGGAATATTTCTCGCCGCGCAAATATGCATCCACTCCCATCGCTGCGATGTTCGCCTTGGCTATCGCATTGATTGCGATATCCGCTCCGCGATTGACGTTGTCTCCACAGGCGAATACTCCCGCTATCGGCGTTGAATAATCTTGCTCGTCCGCAACTATCGTTCCCCGCTCGGTAGTCGGCAGCATCTCGAAGCCCTCTGCGTCGTTCTGCTGACCAACTGCGATGATTACCGTATCCATCGGTAATGTCTCGTATTTGCCTGCTATTGGAATCGGACGTCTCCTCCCGCGTTCATCTCGCTCGCCGAGTTCCATTACTTGCAATTTCACCCCGCTTACCGCGCCGTCTTTGCCGATGATCTCTTCGGGGTTGCGCAGATAACGAAATATCACGCCTTCTTTTTCCGCGCTCTCAATCTCGAATTCCTCGGCTGGCATCTCCTCGCGCGTGCGCCGATATAGTATCGAAACTTCCTCCGCGCCTAATCTCTTCGCCGTCCTGCACGCATCCATCGCCGTGTTTCCGCCGCCAACGATTGCTACCCTCTTGCCGAGTTTCACGCTTTTCCCCATCGCCACCGCTCGCAGAAAATCAATCCCGCCGATTACGCCTTCTAATTGCGCGCCCTTTACTTTCATCGGTGTCGATCTCCATGCGCCATTCGCTATGATCATCGCGTCGCAATTCTTGCGTAGCTCCTCTAATGTCGCTTCGCGGCCAATCTTGAAATCATTTACGAACTTTACCCCCATAGCCGCAATCAAATCGGTTTCGTATTTGAGCACATCCTTGGGTAGACGATACGCGGGAATGCCGTAACGTAGCATACCGCCCATCTCCGACATCTGCTCGTAAATCGTTACCGCATGCCCGTCCTTCGCGAGCCGCATCGCCGCGGTCAGCCCCGCCGGGCCCCCGCCGATGATGCTTACGCGCTTCCCCGTCTCCGCCGCTTTCTCGCTCGCCGCCTCTTCCCCATGTTCGCGAACCCAATCCGCCGCAAATGCCTTCAATGCCGCAATCGAAAGCGGCTCTTCCACTAATGCTCGGCGACAATGCCGCTCACATGGATGCGGACACACCCTGCCAATCGAAGCCGGCAATGGAAAAACTTCTTTCACGGTTTTTACCGCATCCGCGAAGCGTCCTTCCGCAATCTCTTTTACGTATTTCTGACAATCCGTATGTGCTGGACAATTCAACTTGCACGGCCCCTGACAATCTCCATCATGATCGCCCATCAATAATTCGAGTGCCAACTTCCGCGCCTTGAACGCCCGTTCGCTTTTCGTGGCTACTACCATCCCTTCGGCTACTTTCGTAGCGCACGCTCTCAGTAGTTTCGGAACTTTCTCTACCTCAACTACGCATACCCCGCACGCCCCATAAGGCGAAAGCGCCTTCATGAAGCAGAGATTCGGTATTTCGATTCCCGCCGCGCTCGCCGCCTCGAGAATCGTCGCGCCTTCTTTCGCGCTTACCTCTACGCCATCTATCGTAAGCTTAACCATTGATCGCTCCAAATTTGCAAGCTCCCTTGCATGCTCCGCACCGCACGCATTTCTTCGTGTCAATCGTGAATACTCTCAAGGCCTTACATTCCCCCGCCGCGCATCGCCTCTCTTTGATGTGCTGATCGTATTCTTCGCGAAAATATCGTATTGTGGTCAATACTGGATTGGGCGCCGTCTGGCCTAAGCCGCAAAGCGCGCCATCCTTGATTCCCAAGCACAATTCTTCCAGTAGCTCTACGTCGCCTTCCTTGCCCTTACCCGCGGTGATGCGCGTTAATATCTCGTTTAGCCGCTTCGTACCGATTCTGCAATGCACGCACTTGCCGCAACTCTCCTTCGCGGTGAAGTCGAGAAAGAAACGCGCCATATTTACCATGCAGGTCGATTCGTCCATAACTACCATTCCGCCAGATCCCATAATCGCCCCAGTCGCCGCCAATTCCTTGTAGTCGATGGGCGTATCCAACAATCGCTCTGGTATGCACCCTCCCGATGGCCCGCCCATCTGCACCGCCTTAAATCTCTTGCCCGCGCGTATTCCCCCGCCGATATCGAAGATTACGTCTCTTAGCGTTAGCCCCATCGGAACCTCTACAAGCCCTCCTCGACGTACCTTCCCCGTCAGCGCAAACACTTTCGTCCCTTTCGAGTTTTCCGTCCCCATCGCCGCGAAGGCCGCTCCGCCATTGTTGATGATCCACGCTACGTTCGCGAAGGTCTCCACGTTGTTGATGTTGGAAGGCGCGTTGAGATAGCCCTTCTCCGCGGGGAAGGGTGGCTTCAAGCGCGGCATTCCTCGGTTGCCTTCCAGCGATTCGATCAACGCCGTCTCTTCGCCGCATACGAACGCGCCCGCACCGGCCTTGATGGAAAGCTTCGTCTCGCCCATAATCCCCGCCTTAACCGCATCGTCAATCGCCTTGCTGAGCCGCTTGATCGCGAGTGGATATTCCGCTCGCACATACACGAACGCTTCCTTCGCGCCTATCGCGTACGCGGCGATTAGCATTCCCTCGATGAGCGAATGCGGATCCGACTCGATTACCGCGCGATCCATGAATGCGCCTGGGTCCCCCTCGTCCGCATTGCAAATTAGGAACTTCCTCTCGCCTTTCGCCTTGCGCGCCGCATTCCACTTGAACCATGTCGGGAAGCCCGCTCCGCCTCGCCCGGCCAGCCCGGAAAGCTTTATCTCTTCGATTACCTGCTCTGGCGTCATCGTCGAGCGCACTTTCGCAATCGCCTGATACCCACCGCGTCGGCGATAGCTTTCAATCGCTTCTGGATCAATCACTCCGCAATTCCGCAAAGCGATGCGCGTTTGCTTGTCGAGGAAGCTTTCGTCTTCTGGCGCGATCATCAAATCTTCAAGCCGCCCGAGTTCACCCGCCTTTATCGCTTCGAGAATCCTCTCGGCATCTTCCTCCTTTACCTTTACGAGTCGCGCCTTCAATTCGTCGCCTTCGTATAGATCGACGATTGGCTCTAAGTAGCACATCCCTATGCACCCTACGATCTCCACTTTCGCTCCGCGCTTTTCCAACGCCTTGTGCACCTTGAGCGCACCAGCCGCAATTCCGCAACTCCCCTCGCCTACGACGATTCTCATTGCATCCCCTCCGCCTTGATCTTGCGCAATATTTCCTTCGCCTTCTCCTCCGTCAGCGAACCGAACGCCGTCTCGTTCACCATCATCACGGGCGAAAGCGAGCAACAACCCAAGCACGCCACGAACTTCAAGGTGAAAAGCCCATCCTTCGTCGTCTCGCCATCGCCGATGCCCAACTCTTCGCGAATCGCCTTCGCGATCATATCCGCCCCGTTTACGTGACATGCCGTTCCCTTGCAAAGCATGATTACGTATTTGCCTACCGGCTGTAGACGAAATTGCGAATAGAATGTAGCTACCCCCATTACCTTGGCGGGCGATACTCCGCTCCGCTCCGCAATCGCGTAGATTACGTCTTTCGGCAGGTAGCCATGCTTCTCCTGCGCCGCTTGCAGCAACGATACTATCGATTCGTTTTCGTTCATGTTCATCTTTATTATATCAAATTATAGCTCTTCATATCATCTGGAATTGGCGCCGTGAACTCCATCTCCTCCCCGCGCACCGGATGGCGAAGACTGAGTTTCCACGCGTGTAGCATCTGTCGCTCCGGCAGCGGCGTGAGTTTCTTGTCAAGCGCGCTCTTCCCATAGGTCTTATCACCGATGATCGGTGCGCCTATGCTCGAAAGATGTACGCGTATTTGATGCGTTCGCCCTGTTTCGATCTGACATTCCACTAACGAAAGTCCAATCGCCTTATCTTGCTTCTTCGCCAGCACTTTCCAATTCGTGATCGCCAACTTTCCATTCTTCTCGACTATCGCCATGCGCTTGCGATCAACCGCGTGCCGCCCTATCAGATTCTCGATCCTCCCCGATAGCTCCCTCATCTTGCCGTGACAGATCGCGAGATACGTCTTCGTTATCCCCTTGTGCGTGGAAAACGCCTTCACAAGACCATCCATCGCCATTTGCGATTTCGCTACTACGATTAGCCCGCTCGTATCTTGATCGAGACGATGCACGATGCCAGGCCGCGCTACTCCGCCAATCCCCGATAGGTTCGGCAGATGATGTAAAAGCGCATTCACGAGCGTACCTGTAAAATGACCCGGCGCCGGATGAACCACCATGCCCGCTCGCTTGTTGATTACGATTATATCCTCATCTTCGTAAACGATGTCAATCGCTATCTCCTCTGGTTCTGGAATCGCCGGAACTGGCGGCGGAATCTCCACGATTATTTCGTCATCTTCCCCTACCTTCATTCCCGCCTTCTCCGCCGTCGCTCCATTCACCGTTACGAAGCCGGCCTTGATTAGCCCCTCGATTCGCGAGCGCGAGAAGTCGGGGTGCGATTCGAGGATGTGCTTATCGAGGCGCATCGCTTACATCCGCCTTGATGTTACCTCGATTACGTTCACGCAGTTCCGCAACTGCAGGATGATCTGCTTCACGACTTTCTCGTTGCCCAGAACGTCAATCTTCATCCGCGAAACGGTGCCGTCTTCCGTCGGCCCTACGTTCAACATCTGAATGTTGTAGCCACGCCCGGAGATTAGTCCCACAATCCGCGCCAATACGCCCGGCTTGTTCTCCACGAAGCAATTTAGTCGATATGTCTCCTCGCGCATCATCCGCCCTCCCCGATTCTCACATCCACCAATACTGGTCCATTATAGCGTATCGCCTTCGCAATCTCGCTCTCCAAGTTCTTCGCCGCGCTTATGCGCATCCCGCGAATTCCATACGCCTGCGCAAGCTTTACGAAATTCGGGTTTCTGAGTTCGGTGGCGAAATACCTGCCGCCAACGAACTCTTCCTGCATGCGCTTCACCAACCCGAGCTCGCCATTGTTGAACACGATGAAGGCGACTGGTAGCTTCAATTCCGCCGCTACCATCAGCTCCTCCGCGGTCATCTGCGCCCCGCCATCGCCAATCAGCGCAACTACCTTGTGATTCGGCCGCGCAATCGCCGCGCCTATCGCTGCCGGTATGCCGAAGCCCATCGCGCCCATCCCGCCGGACGAAAGAAAGTGTCGCGGATAGACGTGCCGAAAATATCGCGCCGCGTAAAGCTGATGTTCGCCTACATCCGTCGCCAATATTATATCTCCATTCTTCGCCTTGTATACCGCCTCCACTACCGCTCGCGGCGATATCGCTCCGCTCGTGCTCTTCTTCGCCTCGTGATCAAGCCCCGTAAGATGCTTGACCCATTCCGAATGTTGATTTGGATGTATCCGCGAATTGACCGTCGTCAGCAAGTCCTTGATGTCCGCCACGATTCCGAGATCGACGGTCACGTTCTTGTTGATGGAAGATGGGTCGCAATCAACCTGCACGATCTTCGCCTTGCCCCCGAACTTGCCCTTCTCATCCGTAGTGCGATCGTTGAAGCGAACCCCCAAGGCGAGTATTACATCCGCCTCCTTGATCGCCGCGTTCGCCGCCGCGTTCCCATATAGCCCCGCCATCCTAAGCGCTAATTCGTCGTGCTCGTCTATCGAACCGATTCCCATCATCGAAGTCACTACGGGTATCTGCGCCTTGTGGGCGAGTGCCGTCACGTCCCTCGACGCCTCCGCCGCGATTACTCCGCCTCCAGCGTATATTACCGGCCGCTTCGCCACGTTCAGCAACTTGGCGAGACGATTCACCTCTCGCGACGATGCCGAGTGTTCCGGATGATACGCGCGCAGCGAAATCCTTTCCGGATATCTCGCTTTGGTTAAGGCCTGCTGACAATCTCGTGGGATGTCGATCACCACCACGCCCGGCTTGCCGTGCGTGGCGATGTAATACGCCTGCGCGATCGTCTCGGGTATTTCGTCCGCGCTCTTCACCAAGAAGTTGTGCTTCGATACCGCCCTCGTCAGACCCGTCGTATCCGCCTCTTGAAATGCGTCGGTGCCAATCTGCGATAGCGGTACCTGGCCGCAAATCAGCACTATGGGTACGCCATCCATATTCGCGGCCCCAAGCCCCGTAATCGTGTTCGTCAATCCGGGGCCGCTCGTTACCAATACCGTTCCCGGCCGCCCCAACGTGCGCGCATACCCATCGGCCATGTGTACCGCGCCTTGCTCGTGACGCGCCAACACGAAGCGAAATTTTGCGCTCCTAACCGCGTCGAAGATATCCAGCACATTGCCGCCAGGATAGCCGAACACTACTTCCGCGCCAGCCCGCTCCAAACTTTCGGCTAATGCCTGCGCTCCCCTCCGCATGCCCGAATGATCCGTCCGCTTCGCCATCAGCCGCAATGGAAATACGTATTCACCAACTCCGCCATCGCCTTCGCGTTCTTCGTTACCTTCGCCCGTAATGTGCGATCGTCGAACGCCTTCAGCTCGCGGATTATCCCGTCGATCATCGTCGGCGAGAATACGCCTTCCGCCTCGTAAATCGCCCTCTGCTTGGCGAGCACATCGGCTGAGGCCGCGCAGCTATCCGGCAATGTGGCGAGCGATTTCAACAACTTCGCGTTCTCCGCCTTGTGGATGTTCACGTTCACGTAAGTCGCATTCGCGATCTTCACGCCATCGCTGAGCGTGAAGCCATATCTGCACGCCACCGCCAGAGCCGCCATCAATAAATACACATTCGCCGAAGCGTCTGGCGAACGCATCTCCACCGTCTGCTTTTGATGCGTATCGTATAACGAGGCTGTCTCCTTTGGATTGGCCTTCTTGCACATATCCACCTTGCCCGACCACCCCAACGGAACGCGCACCAGAACCGAACGATTGCGGTCTCCCCAACATACGTTGGTCGGCGCCTCCTGATGCGGAACCAACCGCAGGTAACTCGTAGGGTTCATGTTCCCGAAGGCGGTAATCGAAGGCGCGAGTTTCATCATCCCCGCGATCGCCCGCTTCGCCGTATCGCTGATCGCCCCGCCCTTGAGCATCTGATTCGCGCCGTTCTTCATTATCCTCATGTGGATATGCAGCCCCGAACCCGCCTTGCCCACGGTGATCTTCGGCGCGAAGGTTACGTCATACCCGTATTTCGCTCCCAGGTTGCGAATCATCCACTTCGCGATCGTCAGCTGGTTCGCCGCGTCTTGCGCCGCGCACGGCAGAAACTCGATCTCGTTCTGCTCGTAGATCATGCCCGCTTGCGTGAAATTGCCTACTTCGCTGTGGCCATACTTGATCTTGCCGCCCGCCTGCGCGATCGCCAACATGCATTGCTGACGAAACTCCCCGAACTTCGCGAATGGCGCGCTCTCGTGATAGCCCTTCTGATCCTTCGCCGGAAAGCTCTTGGGGTCTGGCGCAATCACGTAATACTCAAGCTCGCCCATCGCCTGAAACTCCATCCCCGTCTTCTTCGTGAAGGCATCGCACGCCTTCTTGAGCGTCCACTCCGGCGCGCTCTCCAATGGCTCGCCATCCTTGTTGAAGAACGAGCAGAGCATGCACAATGTCGGCAATACCGCGAATGGATCCACGAACGCCGTGGAATAACGCGGTATCACGTATAGATCGGAACTTGACGCCTCGATGTAGGAAAAGAGCGAAGAGCCGTCAACCCGCTCCCCGCACGTGAGAATCTCGTCGAGATACGCCGCGTCGGTGACCACGAAGTTCAGGGTCTTGAGCCGACCATCCCCGCCGGCGTACATGAAATTGACGTGCTTTATCTCCTTCGCCTTGATGAAGCGCTTGATATCCGCTTTCGTCCAGCTCTCCCGCGACTTCTTCAGGAAGTCGGCGATATCGGTAAGGTTCAGTTGAATGGCTTCCATCTTTACTCTCTCCTCGTTTACATTGTTAAGGGCGCGGCGATGATATGTTGTATTGCCGCGCCCCGTTTCCGATTCTATCGGTTTTGACGCTTACTTCTTAAGCGCGGCCGTTACCTCGGCGAGCACATTGCGCAACGCCTGCGGAACGCGATGCGCCGTCTTCGACGCTACCTTCGAATCCTTCGATGGCTTCGCATCGTAATCATCGTAGCTCGCTCCGATCGTCTCGATCTCCTTGATCCAGCCCTTCTTATCGACGGTCAGAATCTCCTTGAGGAACTTCGGGTTCACCGTATCCTTGCCCGTGTTGTTGGCGAGATCGATGTCCTTCACGAGCGGCAGATTGCCGATCGCCGTCTTCTGGCAACCGACCTTGCCCTCGATGCGCTGGCAAATCCACTTCAGCACGCGGCTGTTGTCGCCGAAGCCCGGCCACATGAATTCGCCCTTCGCCGTCTTGCGGAACCAGTTCACGAAGTAGATCTTCGGCAGCTTCGTCGCATCCGCCGAAGTGCGCTCCATCTCCAACCAGTGCTGGAAGTAGTCCGCGACGTTGTATCCGAAGAACGGCAACATCGCCATCGGATCGCGACGAACCTGACCGATCTGATCGGAAATTACCGCCGCCGTTACCTCCGAGCCCGCCGCCGAGCCCATGAACACGCCATGCGTCCAGCTCTTCGCCTCGTTCACCAACGGAATCGTGGAAGGACGACGCCCGCCGAAGAGGATCGCGTCGATCGGCACGCCCGTATTCTTGCCCGCGAACTTGCCGTTGAAGCCCGCCTTGTCGAGCACCGGACAATTCTCGGCCGGAGCGGTGAAGCGGCTGTTCTTGTGCGCCGCGACGTACTTCATCTCCTTCACCTCCGCCTTCGTCATTCCCGGCTTCGGTCCCATGCGACGCTTGTCGTCAACGCAACGATAGCATGGATTGCCCTTCCAGTCGATGCCCTTCTCCGGCGCGTCGATG
>CALCDB010000186.1 GCA_937901395.1 uncultured Verrucomicrobiota bacterium | reverse complement strand
TCGCATAACGGACGCACACCCTGCCCTCCTTGGCGGTGCGGTTGACCGTCAGGACGACCTCTCCGACGTTGTCCTTCACCTTGACCGCCGTCTTCGCGAACTTGATCGCGCCTACGTTCGCGTACTTGCCCGTCAATGTGTAGCACCCGTTCGACGGAGTCAGTTCCCCATGATAGACCTTAAGCACGTATTTTGTCTTCGTCTTCGGCAACGCCAACTTGGTTACTTCCTGCGCCGCAAGAACGAAGATTCCGCCCTCATCCTTGTATGGCGTCGCGTTCGTAATCGCGAAATACGCATCGCCAGAAACATTCTCCAACTTGAAATCGTAGAGGTATCCATCGACTCCATCAAAGGTGAAGTTATCCGCCGGATCATCTTCCCAAAGTGTACGATCGACCGATGTCGCCGTGCTCTTCAAGGTCAACGCGGTCGGCTTGTACGTAATCTTCTTCCCATCAATTATCTCAGAGCCCTGCGTCTCGTCGTCTACTGGATCGTAGGTATCTGAATAATACGCCTCCACTACCGTCGGTTCCGTTCCCGGCGTTACTTCGATGTCGCTAATCGCCGCCGGACTCTTGAAGTTCTTCACGGTATTGAACGTTACCTTGTGCGTTCCGTTTACCAACAACGCCGTCCCGCTTGGATATAGCGTGCTCTTCTCGCTATCGATGTACCACCTCGCCTCTGGCGTTCCATACGCGAACACCTGCAAGATACCAAGATCCTCGCCATCCGTCGTATACGCAAGCGCATAGAGGTAGAAGCCGGGATAATCAAGCGCCACGCCTTCTGCCACGCTAACCCTAATGTAATACGCTGCGTTCTTATCCGCCGTGAAGATGAAATCGTCACCGGGGCTGATGTATCCCGACCCAATAATCGTCTCCTTCGTCCCCGAAAGCGTATAGACTTCGCCCCAAAGCAAGTGATCGCTAAATACTTCCGCATCCTTGGTGCCCAACGAATAGGTTATGCCCTTCCTGCCGCCAACTACGAAGGTCTGCGTCCACTTCGTTTCGCTCAATGAATATGGCCCATACTCCGAACCTACTTCCGTCGGGCGATCGCCTTCCTTGCCCGGCACTGGCGAAATCGCTACCGGATCATCCTTGTCCGTCGTGATCTTCTTCGCCGTCAATGTGACTTCGCTGCAAACTGGCGCGTCGTCCATCGTGAGCGATGGATCGTATACGCCGATGTAGTAGTACCCCGCGCTCGTGAATTCATAGCCAATGCGCAAATCGTATGAGCCATCGCCAATCGTCTCGTTCTCGGCGATGATATTGCCGTTCTTGTCGTAAAGATTCATCTTTACCGGAATATCCGCTCCAACCGCATTGAACACCCACTTGTCGCCCTTCGCCACGTTTACGCGATAAAGCCACTCGTCTACGATATCATCGTAATACTGCTTATCCGCTACCATCCTGCCCGGCTGGAACGTATCCTCGCCGCCATTCGCGATATCCTCCCATGGATGGTTCGCGATCGTGCGCTTCGTTACCGCCTTGCAAATCATCGTGAAATTATCTCCCTCAAGTCCGCCGCCCGCCTCGAAGGTGTATGTTCCGCCTTCTTCCGGACATATCATCCACGCCTCGTTGATTGAAGTGTCGTAATCGGTATCTTCGATCTGCTCGAACATGTCATCGCTGCTTACGCCGAGGCTATACGGCGATCCCTCGGAGCCGCCTTCGATTCGAACCAGATACTTGCGCCCGCCCTGAAGCGTGGTCTCGAAGAAGAATGCCGACTCTTCCGTAAACTTCTTGGCGAACTTCTGTTCCTTGTCGCCTACCGTGATCACAAGCGGATTCTCCGCCAATCCTGGCGGCAGGAACGACACATACCCCTCGACCAAATGAACCGTCGTCTGCGCTCCGATGTCGCCTTCCAAACAGATGTAATACTTCCACGAAGCTTGGTCATCATACTCCCAATCGGTGCTATAAAGCCAATTCATATACTTGTTGTCTTGAACTGCGCTATCGTTGAAATTCGCGCTTGGCGCATAGATGTCACGCTCCCACTCCGAATCGGTCGGATCGCGTGGATACGTTGTAAGCGAAAGGTCTTCCGCATCCCCGCCTTCGTAATAGAACGTATATGCCTTACCTCTCTTCAAGGTTACTTGCATGTAGTATACACCAGAACCCATATACTCCTTGAACTCGGGATCGTACTCTTCTACCAGCTTCACCTTTTTCGTGTTGCCTACATTAATTCCAACAGCTTGCTTCTCGCTGGAACCAGCCGCCGCCGCCCACGTCGAACCGGTGAGCGCCGCCAAAGCCAAGAATACCAATGATTTTTTCATGATGCTTTCCTCCTTTAGAAATTACTTGTTATCGACGTCGATCGTTACCACATCGCCCTTGCTGTTGCCGCACATGAACGGCAACACCTGCTCGCCTGGCGCACAACCGCAACCTCCCCATCCAAGGATTATCGCTCCCGCGTACGAAACCGTCTTGTCGCCAAGTTTCGGATTCTTGAAGCTTCCCGTTATTACGCCCGTATTGCGATTCAGGTTGAGCGTTACTTTCTGCGGATTGTCCCCGCCTAAGACGAGCTTGCTATTCTTATCAACCGTCACCGTCGTAAGCGACTCGTCGCCCAAATAGAAGTTGAAGGTATAGGTATCGTGATCCTCCGCGCAGCAATCGTGCAGATCGTCATCCTTGTTGTAGTAGCTGCCGTGAAGCGTAAATGCTACATCGCCGTAAAGGTCGGTCCAGTAGCTCTTCCAATTATCTGGCGAATTGACGCACCTACGAATCTCCTTCGCTTCAGCATCCTTGATGATTTCCGCGGCCGCCGCGAAGATTCCCTTCGAGAGTTTCTTGTAGATTGGCAATATCGCCGTCTCCGCTTGCTCGACTCCCCCTTCCGGATATTCCAACGCATAGCTACCCGAGAACTTCGTGCCATTCGGCAGCATTCCCGCTACCGTGAAGGTGCCGGAATTGCACGCGCTTTGCGTCGCCATCTTTAGCGTCATGTATCCATAACCGCCTTCGCCCTTAATCGCTACCGTGTAGTAATTCTTCCACGCTTCCGCCGAATTGCCCTTCTTCCATGTCTGCCCGCTAATCGTAGCCGAAGAAACATTGTTCTCTGGATCGGTGAGGCGTACATCTACCGAGCCATCCTTCCGAGCCTCTACTTCCATCTCGTAGCCCTTCTTCGAAACTAACGTAGTGGCTAATGTTCCCATATCCGCATTACACGTCACCCAATTCTTGGCGTTAAGCGCGATCGTGCCCTCATCGCAAGTATAACGTGCGCTCACCCTGCCCGATGGCGGAACCGTAAGTTGCACCATGCCGTCGAGTCTCTTCTCGCCCTTCTCGTTCTCTTCGACTACCATCACGTTCTTGAAGGTGCGCGTCTTGGCTAATGATGGATTGATCGGTTGCAACCCTACTGGCGCCTTCGTTACGTCCACGATATCGAAAGTGAGAGTAATCGGCATCCCCTTGACCCACTTGCCATTCTGCTTTTCCTTGATCTGATATACCGCTTCGTACGTCCCCGCCTTCGCCGTCGGAACGCCCGTAATCGCGAATGCCGGAACTCCCCCCGCCGACATCCCTACCGATACCTTTACTCCCGCTGGCAACGTCCCCGAGATCTTCGTGAATCCGACGTTCTTTATGTCGCTGATGTCGGTGATTTCCACGCCAGCCGAAAGGTTTACATACCGCGTGGCGTTGATCTTTCTCGCCGTCTCCGCAAACCCAGGCGCATTATCCGGAACCGATACGATCGTCACCATGTTCGATGCCGAGATGGTTCCAAGCGGCTTGACTGGCGTGAAGTAGATGTTCGCCGTCTTGCCCGCCGGAATTCCCGTTACCTTTACCCACTTCTCTTCGCCATCGCGGCTCGCCCAATAAAGGAACTTCGCGCCTTCTGGAACGAACTCCCTTATCTCTGGGAAGCGTTCTCCGATATCCTTCAAATCGGTTCCGTCCTTGGTCTCGAACTGTGCGTCCTTGTAGCTGGAGGTAAGTATCGCCGCCACCAATCCGTCGCTGCCTTCGATGCGCCTCGCGTAGAACTTCATGCCCTCGCCCTCGCGCGCATACACGATCTTCTTGTTGTTCGCGAAATCGGGTTCCGTCCGCGAGATATACGCCTTGCCTGGCGATTGCTTGTCGTCCTCGACTACCGTTAACTTGAAGATGTCCTTGCCTTCCTCAACTACTACGTCGCCCGCCTCGCTTTCGACGATCGTCGCCTTGAGTTCGATTATTCCCATTCCGTCGAAAAGCAAATCGTCGTAAATGGTGATCTCAACATCCTTGTCCTCGATATCGCCGTCTTCCCACGTGATCGTCTGCTCCTCGAATGAGTAGCGATATGGCAGCAACGACGAGCTCTTCTCCACTACCTTCATCACGATCTTGCCCGACTTGCCTCCATTGCGCTTGAGAGCGATCTTCAGCGGCTCCTCTTCGCCGGGAAGCCCGCATACGCTCTCTGGCACCGTCTGCGCCGTCTTATCGAAACCTGCCGTTCCCGGCTTCCAAATCTGATAGGTGAGCGTTCCGCCTACTTCCGTTACCGTCGCCTCGAAATCTCCGCCTGCCTTCGCTAAGTAGAAGCCCTGCTTTGGACCGACTATTCCATCCAACTGCGCGCATGCCTTCATCCCGCTGATCTTGTAGACCGTCCCCTCTACGAGACGAATCACTACCTTGTCCGAACCCTTCGGCGCCTTCGCGCTCGCTTGATCCTCCTGCGGAACTACGATCGTGTTTCCGCTGATCTTGTAGTTCTGGAAGTGCTTCTCCTTCGTGCTCTCCAACTTGAACGCCTTCGTATCGAAGTTGGAGAAGCTTACTTGCGCGTAATATTCTCCCGCTTCCGTGAAGGTCCAGTCAAATGAAATTCCCGTCGAGAGCAATCCCTCCTTCGAGGTCAGTTCCACCTGCTTGCCGTCCTTGCCCAACTTCACGAGCGCTACCTTTACCGCCGCATCGTCCTCGACCGCCGCATCGCCCTTGACCGTGATCTTCTGGAGCGCATTGCCGCCAACTCCTCTCAAGAAGAAGGTATCGACCGTATCCGCGCTGCAAAGGTAATTGCTCGCCTCGCCGCCATTCGCGTCAAATGGAATCGCTCCCTCTCCCGCATAGTTGTTCTCAATTTCCGTCGCATCATTTTCCGCGATCTCGATCATCTCTTCGAAGCGCTTGATGTAGCTATCGAAGTTGGCTTGGTCCACCTTCATCGGGCTTACCGCCGCCATCCTCGTCAACCGCGCCGCTACCGTCCCATCCTTGCGAAGTAATACGAAGATCGGAACGCCCGTGCGGAATTTATTGCCGTCTTCCGGACGATGAAAGCCGCCTTCATCCGTATCCAAGGTTACCAGATCGTGATTGCGCTTCAGGATTTCCGCCGCCTTCTCTTCGGTGAGATTCTTGCGCGTCATATACCCGATGCCGCTGCGATAGAGATAATTCGTAAGGTTCGCCTCCGCTCCCGATTGCGGATATTCATCCGGCCTCGCCAAACGCGTCTTGTATTGCGTGCGCTTCAAGAGCGATGGCGATTCGCAATCGACCGCTTCCGAATTGAAGTTCGGTATGTCGATCGAGACCAACGCGATGTTCTTGCTCGCCGCCCACTTGCTGAAGCGATTGTTTCCGCTCGCATCCTTGAGCCCCAAGAAGTTCCTTTCTACATTCGCGCAATCTGGGCACCACAACGAACCTTGAACCGCTACCAACGTATATGCCTTGCCGCCATAAAGCTTCGCCTTCTCTTTCGCCGCCTCCAAATCCATCGTCCACTCACCGAACTTACTGCACCCAGTAACTGCGGGATTGTCCGCCGAGTTCTCCGTCGCCACGCACGGAATCGCCAACTTCGATACCGCTCCGCCTTCGCCATCCAGCAACGAGAGCGTTACGTCCTTGCCCAACGAGAACCAATTCGTATCGAAATTGCCAATCGTTATCTGCTGTTCCGTTACTTCCTCTGGCCAAGTAATCTTCAGTGATTCCGTCGTCTTGCCAGTTCGCGCAATCGTCATCGTCTGATTCGTTGCCGTAGTCGCCGTACGCGTGAGATCGATGATCACCTGCTTCGTGCCCGCTTCCGCTTGCGGCGTAGCGTATGGCGCATTCGTCGTCGCGAAATATCCGCCAGCATACGCCGGCGCTGGCGACCATCCCGCAAACACGCTCTCCATCTTGGCGATTACGCGCTCGGTGAACTGCGGTATGTTCTTATCCGCAAGATCAAAACTATACTTTGCTCCTATAAGACTATCGCCTGTCAAATGTTCATTTACGCCCTTTTGCTTCCACCAGAATGCCACGAATGGATAGGCGTTAAGCGTATTTCCGCCTTCATAGCGCATCCAGTTATACGACGTACCGAGCTCCTGATCAATGTCATCATGACCACCCGCCATGAAGCAATAGATTACTTGACCCGCCGGATTAATTGCCTTCCAATCCAAGAACGCCTGTTGCGTGAAGCAGACGTCCGTATACCAACAGTGAATGCAATCTTTATTGCTCCAGATCGCCACCATCGGAAGTCCGTGCTTATCCGCATAATCTTTGCACACCGCGAAGTTCGTATACCACTTGCCAACCTCCAAGTCCATCCCCTTCTCGGCTCTGATGCAATGTAGTGCATCGCCTTGCCTACCATCTGGCTTTTCGTATGGATACATGTTCTTGGAAAAGGCCAATGCCGATCCGCTCGTGATCGCCATTGCCACAAATAAAACTATGCTTAATAACCGTTTCATTGTATGGTCCTCCTTACTTGTGTATTATATCAAATTTATACTCGGTTCCATTAGGATATTTTACATTTTTTTCAACCTTCAATTTTTCAATCAAAGCATCTTTCGCATTATCTTCTTTCCACTTCTTAAGTGTCTTCGCTACATACTCCCGCGTTCTCGGTTCCGGCTCTTCTACTACCATCCGAAATGTGATTCTCGCCAACTCCACGTATGCCGTCTGTTTGGCCGCCATCGCATTCGTCATCGCCCCGTCTTGTCGCGAAAGTATTTTCACGATGCTAAGCCCGTCTTCCAAATCGAATGGACCCCCTACGCTCCCGACTGGCGCCGAGAACGCCCAGTTCTTCAGTTGCTCGTTCTCCATTTCCCACGGCACGAACCCTTCCCAATATTTTGCGTCTGCAATGGTTTCCTCGCCGTATTGCTTGCCCGCCTCCTCGAAGTCCATTCCCTGTTGCACCTTGTGTAATACATTCGAGCAATTCGCCCAAGTAAGCCGATTCGTCGCTACCGCCATTTCGTAATACTTCTGCATCCGCGCCAGGCCATCGTCGATCTCCTGCTCCGATACCATCCTGCATTCCGGATCGAAATGTTCCGCCGCCAAACGCAGCTTTTCAGGATAAAGTATCTGCCCTCTCAAATACTCGCTTTCCACCCCAAGCTTCTTCGCCATCTCGTCTAAATTAAGCTTGCCCGCCTTCAATACCTTCAATGTCTGCTTGATTATCTCCGCTTCATTCGTTACCGTCAAGTTATTATCCTTCCAATATTCCTCCAATACTTCCTGTACGATAAGCGTTGGCAATAGACTCGCCGCCTTCTTAATTGAAGCCTTTTTTATCGCATCTTCCAACTCTTTCCCAGTTCGTGTGGATGCTACTCGTAGAATCGCCCCCTCTAACTCTATTCGTTTGCGAAAATCGCTAACTGTAATTTGCTTATTACCTACTTCCGCTAAAACTAAATTCGTCGATGCCGTCGCTATGTTTATCGTGCCGTCTTCATCTCTAACGACGGACTCTTCCGCCTTCTTGCATCCCGCCAATAAACTCAACCCCGCTACCGCTAACAACATCATCTTGATTCTCATATCTCTTCTTCCTTTCATCTTATCTTGCCAAAAACTTGATTGCCTTTTCGTAAAATTTACGCATATTAATATTATATCATATATCGAACGCTAAAGTCCACACACATCTATACCAAACTCAATCCCAGTCTCTTATCTCATGTCTCTTGTCCCTAGTCCCTCTAGAATCGCTAGAATCCCTATAACCCCTATCCCTTTGAATCCTCCGTTTTATCTCATCCGTCCAATTTGTCCCATCCGTCTCAATTCCAGTCTCTTGTCCCAAACGAAAAAGGGCGACCTGCCATGCAAGTCGCCCCCTTTAGCTATCCTATGACTGACCTGAAATTAGACCTCAGGCGTCGCATTCGGATAGAACTTGCCACGCGACAATACCTTCTCGTTGTAGAGCCAGTTTGGAACGGTAAGGAAGCCCTGGTTGTTGAGCTTCTTCGACGCGGAAGCGTTGAACGAAGCCGACCAAGTACCATAAGCAACCGTATCCGTGTTGTCCGTGACCGGCTCAACAAGATTGGTGCAATCATAGACTACCGACGGATCGCACGCGCAAGCATACTTGCTGGTCGCGGTCTTGAGATCGTATGGAGCCGTAGCCTCGCCGACGAAGTTACCGCTGAACGAAGCATAACGATAGTTCCTGGTGTCAAACTTGCCAAGACCAGCAGCCCGGAGCGTCCACTTCTGAGCACGCTCAGCTACTTCCTCTGACGCCTCGGTGTAAACGGACGTACCTTGAATGCCGAACAACCACTCGGCCTCGGTATCGTTCTTACCCATTACATGGATGAAACCACCTTCAATGTACGCAGCTTCCTCGAGCTCGACCTTGCGCTTGGTGTCCCAAAGAATGATGCTACCGGTAGCGATCGAACCGCAAGTTGGCTCGCAGTCATAGATCCAACCCTGAAACGCGGTCGTATCCTTCGTGCGATAGACCAAGCAAGTTCCCGGGATGATCTGGCCCGGAACGCACTGAGAACCCTGACCCTGGCTATCCTTCGTACCAGTGGCAACGCCCTTGGTCGTCTTGACCGAGAACTTGATGGAATAGACATACGCCTCTTCCGTCGTCGGGGTAGGACCTGGGGTCGGTGGTTCGCAGTTCGCGAACGCAACAGTCGACGCAGCAACCGCCGCTACAAACATGAGTTTCTTCATTTTATTTGTTCTTTCTTTTTTATTCGCTTCACACTCACGGCAAACGGTCCGTTCGCGCTCGGCGAGGTTAACCTTGTCCTCCCCTCGGAACAGAGCCCTTGTGCACCCGCACAAACCCTTCTTCGGTTTAGACATTGCATATTGTATCATATTTCTTATCACTTGCGCAAGGGGGTTTTTTAAAAAATTTTTTCTTTGTCATCCACCCCGTTTTTGCGCATACGCGCGAGCCCAAATTCAACTCATCTCACTTCTTTAATGTTGCGACTGCTTTTATATTGGCAACCGCGTTTTGTTTGAGCAATAGTATAGCATATCCAATCTCCATCCGCAACCTCGACCTCCTCCCACGGAGCATCTTCTCCCCTTCGACCTACACCTAATAGAAAAATCTTCACTTTACACCCACAGTACTGTGTGTTTTTGTTTTTGTGTTGTTTATTATTGTTTGTATTC
>CALCDB010000185.1 GCA_937901395.1 uncultured Verrucomicrobiota bacterium | reverse complement strand
AACGGCAAGGAGGACGTGGACAAGTTCTCGATCGGCATCGAGTGCGTCGGGTATCACGACCAGGCGATGCCGCTCGCGCAGCTGTTCGCCATCCGCGATCTCGTGCGCGAACTGAAGGGAATGTATTCGCTGACGGACGACAAGGTGATCCCGCACGGGGCGGTCGCGTACGGGAATCCGAACAAGTGGCAGAAGAAGAAGCACCGCGGGCGCAAGCGGTGCGGGATGCTGTTCGCGATGCCGAGCGTGCGTAAACGATTGGGATTAAAGGCGCGTCCAGCGGTAGATGCGGATGTGAAGGCGAAGCGTTTAGTGGTTGCGGATACGTATCTTAAGAACGTGTTGTACGGCAAGTTCGATACCATGGCGGCGATATTGGAGAAGAAAAGCAATGCACCAAAGAGCATCAATGAATTGAAGAAGCAAGGATATGCGTTGAAGGGAACGATTTCAAAGGACAAGACGGCGCTTAAAATCGCGGGGACGAAATGGAATTCAAAGGAGACATATTACACGATTCGCAACAAGGTCGTGCCTGGCAATGAATTGGATGACGCTCATATCGAGAATGGTATGGGCGTATGGATGAAAAAATGATATAATAACACGCACTATGGCAGAAGAAAATAAATCATCGTTGGATGCGTTGAGCGCTCTTTGCAAGCGCCGCGGATTCATTTATCATTCGTCGGAAATCTATGGCGGAATGCCAGGTTTTTGGGATTATGGTCCACTTGGCTGCGAGCTTAAGAACAATGTGAAGCAAGCATGGTGGCAGTTTACGGTTCGCGGGCGTGAAGACGTTGCGGGTTTGGACGCTACGATCATCATGCATCCGAAGATATGGAAGGCCTCCGGGCATCTTGATACGTTTTCGGATCCGATGACGATGTGCAAGGATTGCAAGAAGTTGATGCGTTCGGATCAGATTGCGGATATTTATGCGGAGCAAAAGAAGAAGCCGCAGCCAAAGCAAGCGGGGAGCGAATTTTTCTGCCCATATTGCGGCGGTGAATTGACCGAACCCAAACCATTCAATCTAATGTTCAAGACGGTCGTGGGGCCAATTGATGATCCATCGAATGTCGCCTATCTACGGCCGGAGACGGCGCAGGCGATATTCGCGCAATTTCAGAACGTGACATCGACCTCCCGTCAATCGGTTCCGTATGGCATCGCGCAGATGGGCAAGAGCTTTCGCAACGAGGTTACGCCGCGCAACTATACATTCCGCAGTCGCGAATTCGAGCAAATGGAGCTTGAGTTCTTCATTCGTCCTGATGAGGCGGTGGAAATATTATACGGTAAGGTGAAGACGTTGGCGGACAATCCCGACTTGAACGGTCCAGTACAGGATGATTGGGGTTGGGAAGTGTGGCATAAATATTGGGTTGAGCAGCGAAAGAAATTCCTAAATGCAGTTGGTCTACCTACGGATAGGTTCGTGGAATATTGGCAGAAGCCGGATGAGTTGGCGCATTATGCGAGAGCGTGCGTGGATATAGAATATGATTTTCCGTTTGGTCGCCAAGAGCTCGAAGGGATTGCCGCGAGAAGTGATTTCGATCTCACGCAACATCAGATTCATTCGGGTGAATCGCAGATGGTGTTTGATGATCCGCTTAAGCAAGCAGCGAAGAAGATGGACGAGGCGGCGAGGAAGGCGTTTATCGAAAAGGTGCAGAAGGATTGGGTATCGCGAGGCAAAGACGCACAAGCGGCGGAGAAGTTCTGCCAGAACTTATTTGAAGGAAAGTACGTTCCGCACGTAATCGAGCCATCGGCTGGAGTCGACCGGTTGATGTTGGCGTTGCTTTGCGAAGCATACGAAGAGCAAAAGCTTACGGATGAAAAGGGCAAGGAGGATATCCGCACGGTCTTGCATTTCAACCCGAAGGTCGCGCCAATCAAGGTAGCGATATTCCCATTGATAAAGAAGGATGAAGCGCAAGACAAATTGGCGCGCGAAATCTTCATCAAGTTGCAGAAGAAGGTTAATTGCATGTGGGATGTGTCGGGGGCGATTGGTCGTCGGTATCGGCGTCAAGACGAGGCGGGAACGCCATGGTGCATTACGGTAGATGCGCAGTCCGTGCAGGACGGTAGTTTCACGGTTCGCGAGCGCGACTCAATGCAGCAGCAACGTATGACATATCCAGAGTTTCTGGCGATGATGTATGATGCGTTAGAGTTTTAATATATCCACTTGAAATTAGCAAGTGATTTATGATATACTATCAAGCGACTTCTTTGAAGGGGGCGATTAGCTCAGTTGGTTAGAGCATTACCTTCACACGGTAGGGGT
>CALCDB010000184.1 GCA_937901395.1 uncultured Verrucomicrobiota bacterium | reverse complement strand
GGACTTGCGAAAGAGATAGTAAAGGTTACCGCTGAGAGTTTTAACGTGGCAGTTTTGCGTTCGTTGCTTGTGCTTGAAGGCGATAAAAAGAAGTTTGGTACGCTCAAGCTGTTTCAGGAGTTCTTGGGTAAATACGATGCGGTGATTCTGGGGAGCGATCAGATTTGGAATGGCAGGATCATGGGCGAGGATTTGTCCATATTTTTGGGTGAACGCATTCCCGATGAGGTGAAAAAGCTTAGCTATGCGGCGAGCTTTGGCGATTGTCAGCCACAGGGAGAGGAACTCACGCGAATGATCAATGCGGTCAACCGATTCACGGCAATTGGGGTTAGAGAAGAATCGGCGATGGAGCTATTGGCCGGCAAGACGAGAATTGAGCCGAAACTGACGATAGACCCTACCTTGTTGATCGAGGCGGAGGATTATCGTAAAGTGTCCACGCCGAGCCATCCCGCCGAGCCATATCTCTACGCGTATTCATTGATATACGTAGAGGAATTCTACCAGAAGGTAAAGGCGGTAGCGAAGCAGCTCGGCTTGAAGGTAATTTACACGCCGCTATCACAATACACGAGTTATCAGATGCCGAAGGGCATCACTTACGGGGTGAGTCCAGATCAGTTCGTGGATTTGATCGCGAACGCCAATTGCGTGGTAACGGATTCGTTTCACGGGACGGCAGTCACGCTTCTACACGGCAAGAGCTTAGTATCGATTAGTCATGCGAAGAATCGTCAACATTCGCGACATGGTCTGGTGCTTTCGAAGCTTGGGTGCGAAGAGCGGCTGTGCGGATTGGATGTAAGCGTGGAAAAGATGGCGGAACTATTGACGACGCCAATGAGCGACGAGGTAGCGAAGCGATTGAAGGCGCTAAGGGAGGATTCGTCGAGTTGGCTCAAGAAGGCGGTGGAGGAATGAAGATATTCGAAAAGCGGAAGTGCGGGTATCGCAGGGAGATTCGCATATTGGGGTTGCGCGTATTCGCATACGGCAAGAGCAACATCATACAAGAAGGCAAGGGCAATACCTTTATCAACATTCCGCCTTGGTTGGATTTGGTTTGCTATGGGGATAACAATACGGTAGAGTTCGGGCCGAATACGTCGTTTTGCGGACGCATTCAGATAGGCGAGCCGAAATTCCCAGTTCATGGTTGCGTGGTCAAGGTTGGGGAGGGAACGGTCTCCGGAGGATGCTGGATGATTCTCATGGAGCATGACAGCAAGGTGACAATCGGCAAGAATTGCGGGATTGCGCCAGATGTCGAGTTTTGGTGTTCTGATACCCATTCGATGGTGAACGAGGCGGGCGAGGTAGTCAATCGCGGGCGTTTCATCGAAGTTGGCGACCATGTTTGGATTGGCAAGCGAGCCGCCATCATGAAGAACACCAAAATTCCCGATGGGTGCATAGTCGGGTTCGGCGCGATAGTATCTTCGGGAGTGAAGGCGGAGGCGAAGAGCATAATCGCGGGCAATCCCGCCAAGGTGGTAAGAACTGGCATAAATTGGAATGGGGCACGCCCAGATGCTATCAGTAATCATCCCATTTTATAATCTTAGCTCATATATCGAGCGGACGCTTGGCGGCGTAATCGAAGCGGCGAAGCGGTTCGACGAGACTTTAGAGTGCATCTGCGTAGATGATGGTTCAAGCGATGATACGGGCAAGAAATTGGACGAGTTCAGGGTTCGCTTCGAGGCGGAGGCCCCGAGGGTAAAATACGAGGTAATCCATCAGACGAATGGTGGCGAGGGAGCCGCGCGGAATACGGGTATCAGCGCAGCCACTGGAGAGTGGATGATATTTTTAGATGGCGATGACGTATGGTTGGAGAATGCGTTAAGCGAGGCGGAGAAGGCGCTTAGGGAAAGTTCCACGGCGGATATAATTTCGCTTAAGTATACGCCATTCGAGGATGGCTCGCCTTTGCCCAATGCCAAAGCATCAAGCAAAATATACTCGGTAGCTACCGATAAGAACATACCCGCCGAATTGATTTGCAAATTAGGGGTATTCCCGACTCTATTCCGTCGAAGGAAATATGGGGAGATGAGGTTTTCGTCGCTACCTTTGGGGGCGGATAGACTGTTCGTGATGGAATGTTTAGCGAAGGCGGACGAGGTAGTAGTCTCCGATGCGGTCGTCGAGGGGTATCGCATACGTCCTGGTTCGATGGCGCGGGCGAAATGGGATTGTCGCAAGATAATGAGTCTCAACGATCATGCGCGATTGGGAATCGTGGCATTGGCGAGGAGCGGCAAGGATGTGGCGAGCGAGGGAATCGGATACTTGGCGGCATTGGTGGTTTCGGAAGTTCCGGCGCGCATCGCGCGATTATCTACGCGAGACGAGGCGGCGCAGGGATTATGGAAGCATTGGCTTGATTCGGTAGCCGAATTGCCCGTGAAGCATCTGCCAATGAGAATTCGGGTGATGCGGCGTTTGATATTGTCGAGCGGCTTTTCAAGGGCGCTTTCAATTGTCGTGGCGCGGTTATGCAGAACATTGGGGGTAGCATGAAGAATTATGATTTTGCGTTTAGTCTCGGGTATTCTTGCGGGGCGAGCCAGGCGCTGCGAGACGCGGGGTTGCAGTTCGCTTCGTTTCCATTGGATTGGATTGGCTCGCCC
>CALCDB010000183.1 GCA_937901395.1 uncultured Verrucomicrobiota bacterium | reverse complement strand
CGCCATTTGTGGGGTGAAATGGCGCCATTTCCGGGGTGAAATGCCGCCATTTCTGAGTCGTGCACTTGCTCAACATGAAAAGTGCATATTTTTAGCATTATTTCATCATATTTGAACTATCCATTCAACATGCGGGCAAGTTAGACGATTGGGGGTTGAAGAGTGAGATTTGGACAGGATTAACAGGATTGGAGAGGAGGGAGAAGAGTTGGAGGAATGAGTTGAACGGTGAAGGTGTACAGTGGTACTATAGATTGATTCGCAAGGTTCGTTGTGTTTCTTTGCGATTAATTAGATATTACCATTCTTGAGAAGGGGGAGTGAGTGCAATGGGGTGGGGAAATTTGATATAATACGAGGCGATGGTATATTGTCAAATTGTAATATTGGTTATTCTTTTCGCCTTATCCTTTCTATTCTCCGGTTCGGAGACGATTCTTTTTTCGCTTACGCGGGCGCAGCGTCAACGTATTGGCGAGCGAGATGTGGTAGCGGGGGAGCGGATCGAGGAATGCTTGCGGGATTCAGCATTATTGCTTTCGACGATTCTGGTTGGCAATACGTTGGTGAACTTCGCGATTGCGGCGTTGGGCTATAATTTGTTCGTGCAGACATTTCCCGGCGGGGCGTATATCACCATTCCGGTGATGACGATATTGCTGTTGTTCCTTGGGGAGATTACGCCGAAGCAGATAGCGCTTCGCTATGCCGAGAAGCTCGCGCCATTTGCCGCGCGGCTATTGCTTTTCTGGCGTATGGTGCTTACGCCATTCAACATCGTGCTTAAATCATTTTCGCGGGTGTTTAGTCGTGGTTTGGAAGTTGAGCGCAGGGCGTTGTCGGATGCGGAGTTGGTATCCGTTCTTGAGAGTTGCGTGGAGAAGGGAGATTTCGTTCAGGATGATGTGCAGATGATCGAGGGGGTATTGCGGCTTTCCGAGTTATGCGCGAACGACGAGATGACGCCGCGCGTGGATATGCAGGTATACGACAATGATTTGCCCTTGGAGAAACGCGAGGCATCGCTTAAGGAATGTCGGCATCGGTATTTGCCGATCATCAATCGTTCGCCGGATGCGGTAATGGGAATCTACAATCGCGCCACAGGGCAGACGGAGGATGCGCTTTTCGTGCCAGAGACGGTAACGCTTGACGATCTATTGGTGACGTTTAGGCGGAGCGGCAAGCCACTTGCGATCGTGCTTGATGAATATGGGGGCACGGCGGGGTTGATTTCGCCCGACGATATTTTAGAACTCATATTCGGACCGAGAGTATTTAGTCGTCCCGAGGCCGAGCCACTCATCATCAAGAAGGGCGCGTCGGTATGGGAGGTGGATGCGCGCGCCAATCTTGACGAGGTGAATCGAGAACTCGATATCAAGCTTGAGGCGGATGACGCGGATCGTCTTTCCGGGTGGGTAGCGTTTCACGCGGAGCGGATACCGCATGTCGGGCAGGAGATTGAGGCGGATGATTGTCGCGTGACGATTCTCAAGCGGAGGCGGCGACGCGTGACGTTGGTGAGAATCGAGGTAATCAAGCATCCGGAAGCGGAGAGCGACGCCGAGATTTTGGCGGAGACGGATGAGGCGGTGGAGAAGGTAGAGGAGGGGGCGAGATGACGGCGCTACTTTTATTGGTAACGATTTTTGCGTTAGCGGTTTCCGCATTCTGTTCGGGGTCGGAGACGGGGTTTTTATCGGTTCGTCGCGAGCGGGTATTGCATATCGCGCGAGCGGGCGGAGCGAGGGCGAAGATCATCTTTAGGGCGATTTCCGATCTGGGGCGCACGACGACTGCGATTCTCGTTGGGAACAACTTGGCGAATGTAACGTATTCTTCGTGCATATCGGCATTGGGGGCGAGGATGTTCGCAGATTCGCTAATCGTCGATAGCATATTATCGGTTTGCGCGGCGATCATATTGCTGTTTATTGGCGAGTTCCTGCCGAAGCTACTATGCTCGGCGCGTCCGCTTCGTCAACTCCTGCGCATGGCGCCGGCGTGGTCCATCTTCGAGCGTATATTCGTGCCAGTTGGCTCGGTAGTTCAGTGCCTAATAGAGTGGATGATGCCGCGCAAAGGCGAAAAGTCGAGGATGACGCCAGAGATGGTATTAAAGGTATTGGCGGATCGAAAGGAGGGGGTTCGACTTTCGAGCATTGAGCGGAGGTTAATCGAACGATTGATGATTCTTAGGTCGAAAGGCGAATTCATTACCCCAGAGTCGCTCATTTCCGCGCTTGATTGATGGGAAAATTGGGAGGTGGTATTGTAAGGCGCGAGAGAAATATGGTATAATTAAAAGGTCGAAGGTTTAAGGCTGAAAGTTGAATGAAGGTTGGAGATTGAAGATAGAAAGGTTGAAAAGTTGAAGATAGAGAAGTTGAAGTTATTGACATGGATATTGGTTGCAGTAGCGTGGTTTTGGACTGCGTATGAATGCGACAATATCGGTATTGATGTATTTGATGCGATTCTTTTCAAGCAGGCGACCAATGGTTGGTTCGTGTGGATATTGGCGGCGATTCTCATCTACTTAACAATTATATGGATGCCGAAGAATTTGTTGACGCGAGCGATTATGGGGATTTTCATGCTGATTCCCGCCGAAGTATTCAAGTTGACGCGTCCATTATTGCCGGATTCCGGGTTCGCGCCGATTCATCTATTGGTTGGGCTTGTGTATGGGTTATTGATCATAGGCATGTATGGTATGTTCTATCCATGGCGAATCGAGGCGATACTAAAGAGGATATTTGCTCGTAAAGCGCGATGATCGAGATTCTAAAAATCACATTCACGGTCTTGGGCGGGCTTGGCGTATTCCTGCTTGGGATGAAGCATTTGTCGGAAGGATTGCAGGCGACGGCTGGGGATGGGCTTCGCAAGTTCATGGCGAATGCCACGAAGCACAGGATGGTTGGGGTAGTGAGCGGCATCATCTCGACGATCATCGTGCAGTCCTCGTCGATCGTTACGGTGATGTTGGTTGGGTTCGTATCTTCGGCGATAATGACCCTGTCGCAGGCGTTCGCGGTTTTGATAGGCGCGAACATCGGTACGACGGCGACGGTGTGGATTATCGCGTATGCGCCGAATCCGCAGATGCTGGGGTTGGTTGGTTTGGCGCTTGGAGGGGCGCTCTATTTCTTCCTGAGGGGCGAAGGGGTTCATCATTTGGGGCTTACGATAATCGGGTTGGGGCTGGTGTTCCTGGGGTTGGCATTCATGGCGCAGGGAGTGATGCCGATTCGCGAGAATCCGGAAATCGCGAAGATCTTCGAGGCGATGTCGGCGAATACCTATTGGGGAATATTAGAGATAGCGTTCGCATCGATGGCCTTGACGGCGATAATCCAGAGTTCAGCGGCGACGATCGCGATAGCGATGGCTTTGACGGCACAGGGGCTGATATCGTATGAGGTAGCGATAGCGGTGTTGTTCGGCGCGAATATCGGCACGACGGCGACTGGCTGGTTGGCGGCGATTGGCGGAACGGCGGATGCGCGACGGACGGCGCTTTCGCATACGCTCTCGAATCTGATTGGGTCCTTGGCGCTGATATGGTTCTTTCCGATGTTTCTCAAGATACGGGCAATCATTCCTTCGGAGATGGGGGCGATTGCCATTACGGATACGGTATTCGCGATATGCAGGGGAGTGATATTCTTCCCGTTGACGAAGCCGTTCGTAAAGTTGATCGAGTGGATGATAAAGCAGCCAGAGAATGAAAAGCCGCATCTCTCCACGCTCACGATGGGGGCGAGGATGTCGCCAGTAATCGCGTGCGACCAAGCGTTGAAGGAGGTGGACTTCATGAAAGAATCCGACCTCGACCTAATCGACTGCGCGAGAAAGATCATCGCAGGGGAGGCGGATGAGGATACCAAGAAACATGTAGTGCACCGCGAGGATATTCTCGATAAGGTTCAGAAGGAAGTAACGGAATTTCTGGGGGCGATTATGTCCAAGCGGCTCTCCTTCAGCGTGGCGGAACGGGCGCGGAGATTATTGCGCTTGACGGACGAGTTGGAGTCGGTTTCGGACGAGTGTGCGGCGATATTGCGCATCGTGAAGCGCGTGAAGCGGCAGAAGCAGAAGATGTCGGAAACATCAATTGCGCTATTGTTGGATGTGCATGATAGGGTAGCGAATTTCGCGAGGGAAGTAACGCAACTGATTCGTTCGCCCCGCGTTAATGTCGAATTGGATAAGTTGCAGGCGGAATCGAGGGCGATACACGAATACTTGCGAGATTGCAGGCGCGTTCAGCTCGGTAAGGTTGGACCTGAGGATCCGGGTTCGTCAATTCGCGTATTGGGAGAACTCGATATCATAAATGCGTATGAGCGCATCCGTTCTTATTATCTGAATTGTGCGGAGACGCTCGCGGGAGGCAAGAGATAAGAAGATGAAACGACATCTCATCGGTATCGGCGGAGTGGGGATGAGCGCATTGGCGGTAGTGCTAAAGAGGCTTGGCGATGAGGTAACGGGGGCGGATCGGACGCCGGGAACGCCGAATGTGAAGTTTTTGGAGAGCATGGGGATCGCGGTATTTCCGGATGACGGCAGCGGCGTAGACGGGAGCGTCGACGAAGTGATCGTATCGACGGCGATCGAGGAGACGAACAAGGGGCTAATCAAGGCGAAGGAGTTGGGCATACCGATTACTCATCGCGCGAAGGCATTGGCGAGGGCGCTTTCTGGGAAAAAGTTAGTAGCGGTAGCGGGTACGTGCGGGAAGTCGACAGTAACGGCGATGTTGGGGCATATCCTAATTGCGTGCGGGAAGGAGCCGCTTTGCGTCAATGGGGCGAATGTTCCCGGTTGGGAAGGAGCGGTAAATTTTGGGCGTGGCGAATATGCGGTAGCGGAAGTCGATGAAAGCGATAAGTCGTTAACGGCCTTCAAACCATACGCGGTGATTATCACAAATGCCAGCGCGGATCATTATTCCAAGGAAGAAATGGATGAGGTATTCGATAATTTCATCAAGGATGTTATCGGACCAATAGTGGATGCAAGAGGCGAAGTGTATCGTCCGCAAGATTATAATTTGCAGAATATGTCGCTCGCGCTTAGGATGGCGGAGAAATTGGGGATTGCGCGAGAAGAGGCGGAGCTCGCTATGCGGAGTTTCGGGGGCGTGGAGAGGCGCTTGCAGAAAATCGGCGAGAAGGTATACGATGATTACGCGCATAATCCGGAAAAATTGCGCTCGATGTGGATGACGATGGCGGAGAAACATCCTGAGGGGATATGCGTAATTTGGCGTCCTCATGGGTATGGTCCATTAAAAAAGATGATGGAAGCGTTAGCCGATATGTTCAACGAAGTGATACGTCCGCAAGACAGACTCTTGCTATTGCCGGTCTATGACGCGGGGGGAACTGCGTTTCGCGGAATTAATTCGGGGGATTTGGCGGAGAAGCTACGCGAGGGGAGTTGCGAGATGGTAGCGGATATCGAAGGCGCATTCAGGTGGGCGCAGGCGCATTATGGGGAATTCGGGGCGATAATCACTTGCGGAGCGCGTGATCCAGAATTGCCGAGATTGGCGAAACGTTTGGCGGAGGTAGGTTCTTCCACAAGACGATAAAAATTTGGTATAATACAAACAGATAGAGAATACACATATAGGCGGAATCATGAAGAAAATAGTATTATTGTTATCGGTTGTTATGTTATCGATGATGGCATGTGCTGAATATGCCACGATCTCGGTAGTGGGTAAGAACCATCCGACAACTTGTATGAGCGAGTGGACGCCGATAAAGTTGACGATCGCGGGGCCAGTAGCGTTGCCGCCGGGATTTTGGGATGTCAAGGGCTTGGAGATTGGCATTTTGAATTGGACTGATGAGCAAGAAATTCGCAAGGAGCAGACTCGTTCAGCGTTTGGGTTATAATTTATGGACGTAGTTTCTACGAATATTGAAGGCGTAAAGATAATCGTTCCAGATATACACCAGGACGCAAGGGGATATTTCGCAGAGACATATAACGAGGCGCGATATACCGCGATTGGGATCACGGCTAAATTCGTGCAGGATAACGAGAGCTCGTCATCGCGCGGAGTGTTGCGCGGCTTGCACTGGCAAGCTGGGCAACATTCTCAGGCGAAGTTGGTTAGAGTGATACGCGGCGCGGTGTGGGATGTGGCAGTAGATATTCGCAAGGGTTCGCCAACATTCGGAAAATCGGTAAGTTGCGAGTTGACGGCGGAGAATGGACGACAGTTCTTTATTCCGAGAGGTTTCGCACATGGTTTTGTGGTGTTGGAGGATAATACGTTATTTAGCTATAAGTGCGATAATTTCTATTGCAAGGAATCCGAGCGTGGATTAAAGTACGATGATCCTATGTTGGGGATAAAATGGCCTTGGCCGGGCAGAGATTATCTGTTGTCGGAAAAGGACGCGAGACACCCATCCTTAAAAGACATCGAACCATGGTGCGAATAATTTTTTTAGTTAACAAATCCAAAACAAAGGAGAGATAAACATGAGTGAAAACAATAATGGCGTTTCGGCGAGCGTAAAGCGCTATGCCAAATATCTAATGGTAATGGCAGGTCTCGGCGGCCTTCTATATGGCATTGACGTTGGAGTAATCGCGGCGGCGTTGCCATACATTCAAAACACCAGCACTTATACGCCACAACAACTTTCTGGCGTCGTGGCGGCGGTGTTGCTTGGTTCGGTGCTCTCGTCGTTGTTCGCGGGAATGTTGGCGGAATGGATGGGCAGAAAGAAAGTAATCGTGCTTTCCGCTTTCCTTTTCACCTTGTCGATTCCGATCATTTGTTTTTCGAATAATGTGTTTTGGATGCTGATGGCGGGTCGTATTCTTCAGGGAGCGAGCGCGGGATTGGTAGGCGTAGTAGTGCCGATGTATCTGGCGGAATGCCTTGATGCGGATTCACGCGGCAAGGGAACGGGCATGTTCCAATTGTTGCTTACGGTCGGTTTGGTGTTCGCGGCCGTCGTGGGGTTGGTGGTAACGATGGTAGTTGGCGCTGCGGATAGCGTAGTCGTTACCGATGCCTCGAAGATGGCGGCATGGCAGACGATCTTCTGGTGCTCGGCGGTGCCTGGCTTGATTCTTTTCTTCGGTGCGTTCAGACTTTGCGAATCGCCGCGTTGGTTGTATCGCCTGGGACGCAAGGAAGAGGCGCTGAAGTCGCTCGCGGCCAATAATGGCGAAGCGAAGGCGAAGGAGATTTTAGCGGAGATGATTGCCGCGGATGAGGCGGAATCAAAGGCGAAGGAAGCCGCGAAGAGCGCGAAGAAGGATTCTTTGCTACAGCGCAAGTACGTAATACCATTTATCCTGGCGGTGGTCGTTCTCGCTTGTACGCAGGCAACGGGAATTAATTCCGTGCTCAACTATTCCGTTAAGGTGTTGCAGCAGGCGGGTCTCGCTGGCGAGACGGCGAACTGGGCGGATTTGGCCATCAAACTCGTCAACATGATCATGACCATCGTTGCCGTTTCGTTGGTGGACAAGAAGGGAAGAACTTTCCTATTGAAGGTCGGAACGATTGGAATCATCGCTGGCTTGGTTGGCGTCGGATCGATGTTCCTGACGATTGAAAAATCACGCATTGACGTAACGGAATCGGTTGCGGCGCTCGTCAGTGACAAGGCGTATATTGCGACGTCGGTTGACGAGGTAGCGAGCAAGTTGATTGCCGAGCACCCAGAATTGGCGGAGAATGGCAAGTTGCGGGATGGTGTTCAGTTAATCGTAACCTACAAGCAGGGCGATGTATCGAATCAGATTGTTGCGGAATATTTCGATCGCAATGCCATTAAGGAGAAGATTGCCAAATTGGCAATCGGAGAAGGCGCAGGCATCATGCCATTCGTGATTGACGATGCGATGCCCGGCAAGCATGACGTTCTGGCGGAGCAGGCGGAGTTCAAGAAATCGCTTGCCGAAGCGAACACGGTGGTTAAGAAGGGCGAAAAGACGCTCTCCGAGAAGATTGAAACGGGAGACATCAAGGTTCCCGCTGAGAACAAGGACGAGATCGTGAGGTTGCTGCAGCAGTTGGAGAAGGGTAGCGATAGGGTGGTGTTAAGCCCAGCGTTCGCGATGAATCCCTCAATCACCGACAAGATATGCTTCTGGTCAACGCCAGCCGAGCCGGGTTCGCTTAAGGAGATAACGATCACTCGCGCGGAGGTAGGCATGAAGCCAGGTTACGTTACCGGTTGGATCGTGACATTGTTCTTCATTATCTTCATTTCGTTCTATGCGGCCGGCCCTGGGGTATGCGTATGGTTGGCGCTTTCCGAGTTGATGCCGAATCGCATTCGCGCGAACGGGATGGCAATCGCGCTTTTGATCAACCAGGGAGTTTCCACCACAATCGCGGGAACATTCCTGCCTTGGGTAGGGGCGAGCGGTTATTCGACGGTCTTCTTCTGCTTAGGTGCATTTACGATAATCTACTTCATTACGGCGGCGTTCTTCATGCCGGAAACGAAAGGGCGCACATTGGAAGAGATTGAACAGTATTTCACAACTGGCAAGATGCCGGAGAAAAAGTGATATTCACTTTCTTAGGTACGGGCACCAGCGTCGGCGTTCCTCAGATTGGTTGCGAATGCAAGGTTTGCAGATCGACCGATCCAAGGGATAAGCGTCGGCGCTGTGGCGCGTATGTGAGAGGCGAAGGGGCGGCGTTTTTGATCGATACGCCTCCGGAGATGCGACTTGCGTGCGTTGAACTTGGAATTAAGCACGTTGATGCGGTAGTCCTTACGCATGCGCATATGGATCATGTTGCCGGGTTTGATGATATCAGGCGTTTCAACACAATCAACGGGACTTGGGTTAAGTGCGATCCAGGCGATGATGGAGCGAACGGGCGAACACAGCGTTGCATCGGCAAGCTTATGCCATGCTATGCGATGGCCGAGACGGAAAAACAGATGCACACGATCTTTCCGTACGTGAGCGCGAAGGGCGGGGAGCATGGGTTGTATCGTCCGCAAATTGAATTCCGCAATGAGGATGTGTTCATGATTGGTTCGATGCGAGTTGAGCGAATTAAAGTCGAGCATGGGTTTCCGTGTTGCGGATATCTTATAGACGGTAAGATCGGTTATGTAAGCGATTGTCATTTTCTGCCGAATGAAACGATTGAGAAGCTGCATGGCGTGGATACATTAATTCTCAATTGCTTGCGAGAGCGGGAACACCCTACGCATCTTACCAAGGATGAAGCATTGAAATATATCCAGATGATTTCGCCGTGTCGAGCCTATCTTATCCATATGTGCCATGATTTTACGCATGCGGAATGGATGGAGAGATTGCCGAAAGGCGTGGAACCTGCATACGATGGTTTAACAATAGAGGTATGAGGCGAAGATGAGAGCAAGAGCATTAATGTCATTAGGTTTGGTTATGCTTGGCTTCGTTGCACAGGCAACAACGAGCGAGATTGACGTGAGTTTAAAATTAGATGGTTCAGATTTCGTCATTGGCGAGAACATTCGAGGAGTGGTTGATATCGCCAATTCATCGCCCGACACGATTAGCGTGGGCAGGCCAGGATCCAAGGATAGTTTCTTTGTTGAAATATATCGCGCGAACGATATGTCGCAATTGACAAGAGTGAGCAGGCATCCTTTCGTTGCGGATTTTCACTTAAAGTCCGGAGAAGGATTGAAGTTGGAGGTGTTGCTTGCGGATCATTATGCATTGCGTGAGCCACGCCGGTATTTAGCCCAGCCGGTATTGGTTCATAATGGGATGCGATACGAGGGAACCATGCGTGCATTCGATGTTGTAAAAGGGGTTAAAATAGCCAGTGCCATGCAGTTGTTTGCGAATCGAGATGGCTTGCAACGAGAATTCTCGTTAGTATATTGGAATAGGAATCACTGTGAGCGTTTGTTCTTGGTTGCCAATGACACGGGCGTCTCAGATAAAGAATGGCAGACGCGGGATTTGGGACCAATCCTACGCATCGACAAGCCATCCATCAGCATCCTTTCCACCGGCGAGATAGTGGTATTGCATCGGCTCAATCAAGATCAATTCATCCGTTCTGAATTTTGGTCGTTGCCAGACGAATTACAATATCGTGGCACAGAAACCGTTCAGGATCCGGAAACGGCAGGTACCGCCAGAGTTCGTGAGATGTATAAAGAAGGCGGGGTGAAGCCAAAGGAGAATCCGTGGTGGAAATTCTGGTAAGATGCAGATATTAGGAATAGAGACGAGTTGTGATGAAACTGCCGCAGCAGTAGTTAGAGATGGCCGAGAGGTCATCTCAAATGTAGTTTATACGCAAATACCGCTTCACCAACCTTATGGCGGGGTGAGGGACGGGCGCGAGGTCCTCTCGAATGTCGTCTACACCCAGATCCCCCTGCATCAGCCCTACGGCGGCGTCGTTCCTGAAATCGCAAGTCGCGCGCATATCGAGAAGATTTCTCAAGTTGTCGGCGAGGCATTAAGCGGCGCAAGCGGCAAGATTGATGCGGTAGCCGTGACGTATGGGCCTGGGCTTTCGCCGGCATTGATTGTCGGGTTGAATGCGGCAAAGGGCATGGCCAAGGGGTATGGCATTCCATTGATTGGCAT
Organism: uncultured Verrucomicrobiota bacterium; assembly: GCA_937901395.1. Taxonomy (GTDB): domain Bacteria; phylum Verrucomicrobiota; class Kiritimatiellia; order RFP12; family UBA1067; genus UBA1067. The sequence goes on along the minus strand of CALCDB010000183.1, from coordinate 2,394 downwards.
TAATCACATCGAGGCGCATTTGCACACGCCGTTTTTAGATGGTGACGAGACTCCTGATATGGCGATGCCGGCTTTGGGCTTGGCGATATCTGGTGGGCATACCAATTGGATAGATATGCCAGAATACGGTAGGTACGAGATCATCGGGCAAACATTAGACGATGCGGCGGGAGAGGCGTTCGACAAGGCGGCAAAATTACTGGGTTTGGGATATCCAGGGGGACCGAAGGTGGATAAGATTTCGAAAGAATATGGTATCTCCAATTTAATCGCATTTCCCAAGGGGCGGCCTCGTGAGGGAGTGAGCGCACTTGCTGGGTTGCCGGCGGAGTTATGCGTAAGCTTTTCGGGATTGAAAACGGCGCTATTAAGATATGTGCAAACGCAGGGAGGGGCGAAGCGTTTAGCGGAAGAAGGGGCGATTTCGCGCATAGTTTCGAGTTATCAGGAAGCGATTGTGCAAGCGGTAGCCGATCGTACGAAGACGGCGTTAGGACGTAAAAATTATCGTTCATTGATTATAGGCGGAGGAGTATCGCTTAATTCTCGGCTGAGGGTTGTGATGAGTGAAATCGCGGCTGAGGCCAAGGTGGAATTAAAGTTGGCAAAGCCGAAATATTGTGGCGACAACGGGGCGATGATTGCCGGTCTTGCATATTATCGACGCAATCACGTAGAAGATGCGATGATGTTGGACGTAAACCCATGTTTGGAGGTTGGGGAGTGAGACTTTCAACAAGCATAGCATTGATGGCCATGGTAGTTTTGGCCAGCGTCGCAGTATGGTGGGGAGGCCTCAATCAGGACGAGGGATGGTATTTATATGCGGCTAATTTGGTTGCAGAGGGGAAAATTCCATATAGGGATTTCTTTTTCACCCAAGGGCCAATCATGCCCATTGTCTATTCGATGGTAGCGGGTGTATGGAGAAGCTGGGGAATATTGGGCGCGCGTATTTTTACGATGTTGATTGGCGTATTGGGGATAATATTTGCGGTTGCGCTTTCGAAGAGAATGGCGCCAGATGATCGTAAACACGAAGCGGCATTGATGGTGTTGCTATTATTAGGGGTGAATCTTTATCATCTTTACTATCTTACGATTCCAAAAACCTATGCCTTGGTTTCGCTATTTGTAATGGTTGCGTTCTATCTATTAGAGGTAAGCGCGGCAGGAACTTTGGCGGCTGGGTTGGCATTGGCTTTCGCGGCCGGAACGCGAATCAGCGCAGGGGCGTTATTAATAATGGTAGGATTGTGGTTATTGTTTACACGAAGATGGAGAAGCTTAGGGTATTTCTGCGTAGGCGGAATCGTTGGTATAGCGATGGTTTTCGGTCCGTTCCTATTTGACGATCAATCAAGAGCGGGAATATTTGCGGCGCAAGCATATCACGCGGCCAGAAGTGGCTTTGATATTACATGGATAGTCGGTTCGTTAAGCCGTTTGGTCAGATGGTATTTACCAATATTCATATTATTGGGGATGGGAGGTTTTAAGCATGGCAGATTGTTGCTGTTGTGCTTTATGTCGGTATTCATCGTTCAGATGTTAGCGCCATTCCCATATGAAGATTACCAAGTTCCGATTATGGGTCTATTGGCGATATTCGCAGTGATCAACTTCATTCAGACGGAGCGACCCAAAGGCGTGTTGCTCGTATTCGGCCTTACATTCGCTACGGCATTCGGTTCGCCGTTGTTGGAAAAATGGATGACCAATGGGCAGGATAGATTCTGGAGTATAAAGAAAGACATAAGCGAGTTATCGCAATTGCGGGAGGTGGCGAACGAAATCGAGGCGATTGATCCTGGCGGCAAGATGTTGTTTACACAAGATCTTTATCTCGCGATTGAGACTGGTAGGCGGGTGCCGGATGGCTTGGAAATGGGGCCGTTTGCGATGTTGAGTGATGATGAGTGGGAAACGTTAATTGATTCTGCGCCATGTAAAATAGCCGCGCTTTCAGGGTATAGCTTTGCAATCAAGCCTCCAACTTGCGACGAGCGAGAGATTACACAGCAATTGGAGTTTTGGCGGCGAGTGAAGCGTAATTACGAATTGGTTGGGCAGGTACCACATTTCGGACAGAATGCAACAATGCTAATGATACTTAAACGCAAGTGAATGCACAAGAGATAAGGGAAAAGATCATAGAGACGGTCAATAACAACGGCGGTCATATGGCATCGTCGTTGGGGGCGGTTGAGTTGGCAATGGCGATAGTGGAGGTCTTCGATCCGGAAAAAGATCGCATAGTGTGGGATGTCGGCCATCAAGCTTATGCCCACAAGATACTCACCGGCCGCCGGGAGCGCTTCGGCACCCTGCGAAAGAAGGACGGTATCACCGGCTTTCCCAAGCGGGCAGAGTCTACCTACGATGTATTCGGCG
>CALCDB010000182.1 GCA_937901395.1 uncultured Verrucomicrobiota bacterium | reverse complement strand
CGCCGGAAGCGACCTCAAATCCCGTCTCACCTATGGCGGATCGGGCAACACCGAATGGACATACGAGCCGAACCGCGATTTGCTCACTCGCGTCAAGAATACCATCTATGGCGCAGTCGTTTCGCAGTATGATTACACGAACGACGCGATTGGACGGCGCACGGCAATCGGTCGCTCGGGAACGATGATGAGCGAAACGCGCAACGACGCGTATGGTTATAATGCACGTAGTGAACTTACGAACGCGGTCAAGAACGCGACTTTGAACGAATACGCATACCAGTACGACGATATCGGTAATCGTAAAACCTCGACCGAACCAGAGAATGCGTTTACCTATACGGCAAATGAACTGAATCAGTATACGCAAATCTCCGAAGGCGAAGACGCCTTCACACCGACCTATGATGCGGACGGAAATCAAACTCTCATTAGAACCAAAACCAGCATTTGGAGCGTTACCTACAATGGAGAGAACCGCCCAGTTCTTTGGACTTGCGGTACGACCAACCTTACTATGAAGTTCGACCGCATGGGAAGAAGAGTAGAATACATCGAATGCGATGGGGCTGTTACGAATAAGCATCAAAAATTCGTCTACGATGGTTATCTTTGCATTCAACGACTCAATGGCGCTAACAACTCGATTACCGAACTCTTTGAGTGGGATCCAACGGAACCCGTAGCGACAAGACCCATATTTATGCAGTATCGCGTTCCCGGGCAGACCTACGCGCTCTTCTATACGCACGATGGAAACAAGAATGTATCGGAAGTGGTTCACTTCTCTCGCGCAAATGGCGTTGCCGCACATTACGAATACGCACCATTCGGTGAAGTAACCGCGCAAGTTCGTCGCGGCGGCGTTACGGCATACGATTTCTCAGCGCTCAATCCTTGGAGATTCTCAAGCGAGTATGCAGACGATGCGCTTGCGTGTGATTATTACAACTACCGCCACTACGAGCCAGTGACGGGAAGGTGGTTGAGCAGAGATCCAATAGATGAGGACGGTGGGTTGAATCTTTATTTATATTGTGAAAATGGCATGGATAATGATGTTGACGGCTTAATCAAATATGATTCTTGTTGTGAAAGCATTAAACCAGAATGCGAGAATGATCTTGATGAAATACGTAAGGAATTGGCAAAAATAGAAGCGAGGTATATGTCTCCGACAATGCCAGATGGGTTGTCGAGAGAGGATAAGAAACTTTGGCGCGCAAAGTATGCTAGAGATCCAATTTGGCGAGAGATTTGGGAAATTTATAAAAAATATGGATTAGTTGATGCTTCTAAAAACTCGCTTAATGTTAGTCAAATTTGGAAGAGTGCGAAAGAGTTTCGAGAAGGAATTCAAAAGATTAAACATGATATTGACGAAAAAAGTGGATCGGTATCTGTAATTTGCCTTTCAGGTTCTAATAATCATATATGTGATGGTACATTTAAGGCTGGCCTAGTTGTAAAAGGAGGATGGATGTATGAAGAATATAAAGGTAAAATTATAGTTTGCCCAGAAATGATGAAATCTGGTGCATTTTCATCTCTTGGAGGATGTGGCTGTATGCTATTGCATGAGTTGATGCACAAAAATGGGATGCATATTCCTGCCCCTAGCACATCTGGTGCAAAGTATGAGCGTTCTATTGAAAATGCAATGATTGAAATGCAAAGGGTTTTACTTAAAGGAATAACAGGCCGTGTGTGCAAAGGGTACGATGTTAATTAATAATCTTAAATGATCCATGAAGGTTGTTCGCTTATTAGTTGTTTTATCAAGTATAATTAGTTGTTTTGCATATTGTGGGTGCAATTCTTCTAATGGACAACACTTTCTTACGTGGACTGCGATTGGGGGTGAGGAGATTAGAGTGCCGATTGTATCGTCGTGGTCGGAGATATCTGATTGGCTATGTTCAAAGTCTTCAGTTTGTTATCGCGATACTAAAGGCATAAACGGGTATGCCTGTTTTATGTGTGAACTTGGTTATGATACATTTGGGCGGTCAGAGGAAGCATCGGTTTGGTTTGCGAATTATTTTGCACCTGGAGAGGTGGAGAAATATCAAATGATGCATACCATGTATGGGGAAAATCTATCGTCAAGGGAGCTTTTGTTCAAAGGTTTCCCATTACAGTGTAAAGGGATTGTGTTGGATGGACTTTTTGATTTATCTAAGGCGGAGTTACATAATGGAATCGTTGGGTTGCGTTGGAAGGACGGCGATCGAATTGGAAACGAGCATACTTCTGATTTCATTGCTACTATTCCACAGTTTCATGAAGGAAATAATTTGAAGATATTAGAAATCATATCCTTTTTCCCATATAAAGATGATGAATGCTATCATAAAGTGCTTGACTTATCAGTTTTGGAGCATCTTGATAAATTGGAAAATTTCAAATTGGATATTGGTTGTTGTGTGTCAGGAATTAAGCATTTTTTGCAAGGTAAATCTCTTAGGGCGGTAAAAATATATATTGATTGTGAAGGATCATCGCTTTATGAAAAAGATGATGAGCCTTCCAGATTATTGGATGATCCGTATATCAATTTGTCAATTAACGATGAGACATTTGATACTCTATATACAATTGACTTTTCGAGATGTGAAAGAGTTGATTTAAGAATTGATTTAAAGACGCTTCAATCTTTTGATATTGAGCGTATTTTTATGGGAAATGTAAATACGATTTATATTAAAAGTAGAAATTGCATAATCGAAGGAATGGATAAGATTCCAGATGATAAGTTGTTTTACAATTTCCAAGTGTTGATGGATTTTGATCAAAAGGTGCTACGCTCGAAACGATAGCTTTTAGTAGAATATATGAATGTTTATGGAGTGAAAGCTTCTTTAAGATTTTATGGGATTGAATATCTGACGGTAGAGGGTGATTTCGATGTAAATGCCTTTTTGCAACAATTCCCATCGTATGACGAAATGAAAGAAAAATAGGAAATGAAACAGCTATATGCTATGATTAGTGTTAGGTTGGGTCGCAGTGGGGTATGACCCCATTGGTACCTCAATTGCGAACACACTGTATTCACAATTGAACTGGTCGCAGTATAAGTTGCTGATTTCGATGGGTAATTCCAAGGACACAAAAATCAGGGGTTTGGGGAGAGTTGGCTTGAAACGGGCGTGTAGGATGGCGGGGGTGTCGTCCGCAGACGCGGACGAAGCAGGACCTGTAATAGTGGAAGCGGAGAAGGAAATTCGGCAGCTCACGCGCGATAGAATGTGATATAATATCCGTATGAGATCGTTCATAATCTTTTTATTGGCGCATTTATCGTTTTGTGCATTTGGGGTAGAGCCAAATTTCGTCGAGGCGTATTTGATGGTAGCGGAGCCAGGAGGGGAATTGTATTCCTGCGCCGGGCATACCGCGCTTCGATTGAAATGCGATACTCACAAGTTGGATTATTGCTATTCATACGAGAGCGAGATGGTGAGCGAGAGAGTGCTTACCTTTCTTTCGGGCAATCTCAAGATGGGGATGTTCGCGGTTCCGACGCAGACGTATCTATCGTTCTATCGCGATGATCGGCGAGGAGTAAGGCAATATCCGTTGAATTTGCCAATCGAGGTAAAGCGTCAGCTTTGGAAGGTAATGGATGGCAAGATAAGCGAGGGAGTTACCTTGCCATACGACTATTTGGAGCGGGGGTGCGCGCAATCGGTTCTGAATTCATTGAAGGAGGCGGCGAGGCCATTGACCATCGACTTCGGCAAATGGCCGGCGAAGTTCGGCGAGAAGACGCGAAGGGAGTTGTTTTACGAGAGCTTGAATGATTTTCCGTGGAATCGATTCTTCGCGCTGACGATTGGCGGCACGGAGGTGGATGAGGAAGTATCGAAATACCGAAAGGTAATAATACCCAACGACTTGCTGGAGGTATTGCGGAACGCGAAGGTAGCGGGCGAATTCATAATCACGGAAGCTGGCGAGGAGATGGTATCGGGGGGAGAAGCGCGAGGCGGCGGGGCGTGGTTCTCGCCGATGGTGGCGAGCGGAATAATATTGGTCTTCGCCTTTCTCGGCATGCTACGCAAGGGAGGCGGAATCTTCAGGGGCATTCTTTACGCGCTTTATGCGGCGTATGCGATATTCTATACGTATCTCGTATTCCTTTCGAGTCTGCCGGCTACATCGTGGCATTGGAACATAATACCATTCAACATATTGCCAATCGTCCTTTGGAAATGGCGAGAGAAGTGGCGGCTGTTCTACGCGGGCATATCGGTAGCGTGGATGGTTGGCATGGCGGTATATCCGCATCTCCTGATAGACGGCGCATATTACATTTTGGTATCGGCATACGTCGTTTTGGCATGCACGATCAGGGGCGGTAAGGCGTAGGAAGCGGGTTGATTAATTTTGAATTAAGACAACATGGCGGGGCTATTTTTTGGTATAATATCCCGCAATGGATAGATTGGCGTATTTAGTAAGGCGTTTATTGTTGGTGATACCTACATTCATAGGTATAACCATCGTGTGTTTTACATTGACTCGATTTCTGCCCGGCGGGCCGGTTGAGATTAGGTTGATGCGCATGCGCGGGATGGCGGCGCAGGGCGGCGCGGGCGAAGGCGCGGGAGCGGCTGCGGGGGAGGTATCGGAGCAATATCGCAAGGACTTGGAGAAGCAATTCGGTTTCGACAAGCCGATATACGAGCAATATTACGATTGGCTGGTAGTGAACAAGATGGGGATGGCGTTGCCGAGTTACGATTACCCCGATAAGACCGCATGGGAATTGATACGTTCGCGAATACCAGTATCGTTGTGGTTTGGTTTGGCGGCGTTCTTATTCACTTACATGATTTGCATTCCATTGGGAATTGCCAAGGCGCTTAGGCATCGGCAGACATTCGATGCGGTTTCGAGTCTCCTCGTATTCATAGCGTATGCGATTCCGGCGTTTGCGTTGGCGATGGTGTTCAAAACATTATTCTGCGGGACGGTAGATGGTTTCATGGATATATTCCCATTGGGAGGAATCTCCTCCGATTTCGATGTAGAGCCATCAGTTTGGGAGTGGTTCTTCGATCGCGCTTGGCACATGGTGTTGCCGGTCGCCTGCTACGTCGCGGGATCGTTCGCGATGCTCACGTTGCTGATGAAGAATTCGCTATTGGATCAGATTTCCGCCGATTACGTGAGGACGGTAATCGCGAAGGGAGCCACGCGCAGGCGGGCAATTTGGGGGCATGCGTTTCGCAATGCGCTCATTCCGATCGCCACGGGGTTGGGGCCGATGATCGGGCTTATCTTCGCGGGGTCGATCATCATCGAGACGATATTCGAGATTCCGGGGATGGGGCGGCTTTCGTGGGATGCGCTGATCGGGCGCGATTATGCGGTATTCTTGGCGCTTTTGGCGCTTACGGCGAGCTTCCAGTTGATTGGAAATCTTATTTCCGATATCCTTTACATGATTATTGACCCACGCATTGACTTTTCGAAGAAATGATTTTTTCACCGCTGACAATAAAGAGATTTCGCAGTTTCAGGCGCATCAAGCGCGCTTGGTATTCGTTGATTGCGTTGGGGGGAATATTCCTATTCTGCATGTGCGCGGATTGGGTGTGTCCATGCGATCCAAAGGCAGTCGTGGATACGGCGAGTCTGGAAAAATATCGTGAGCCAATAATCGAGAAGATATACGACGTAAAGACGGCTCGCTATAGCATCACGAACGAGGGCGAGATCATCGACTACGAGGGACCGAAGGAGATATTGGAGAAAGTAGGCAAATCGTCCAATGGGGTGATGGAATTGGAAGGGTACGACACGAAGGTAACCGAGCGCGATGGATACAAGCGCGTTTTCATGGAATCGTCGGAGGCACCGTCGGTGATCGAGAAGGAGTTGCCGGCGCCAGAGATAAGCTTTCCATTCAGGCCGGTAAAGGAGCATCCATTTGGGATCGACGCAGGCGGGAGGGATGTATATGCGCGAGTGGTGCATGGGATGCGAATCGCGCTGATCTTCGGTTTGCTCTTGGCGCTATGGGCGATGTTCATCGGGTTGGTGATTGGTTCGGTGGAAGGGTATTTCGGGGGCAAGACGGATATAACCTTGCAGCGACTCACTGAAATTTGGAGCGCGATTCCGTTTTTATATGTGATGATTTTCATCGGTTCGACGATAGGGCGTTCGTTCACGGTGCTGTTGGTATGTTACGGCATATTCAACTGGATAGCGGTATCGTACTACATGCGAGCGGAGTTTCTGCGGCTTCGCAAGCGCACGTTCGTGGAGGCGGCGAAGACGCATGGCTTTTCGGCGGCGCGCATCATCTTCGTGCACATCCTGCCCAATGCGTTGACGCCGCTCATAACCTTGTTCCCGTTCTTGCTGATGGGCGCGATAAGCTCGTTGGCGGCGTTGGACTTCTTGGGCTTCGGG
>CALCDB010000181.1 GCA_937901395.1 uncultured Verrucomicrobiota bacterium | reverse complement strand
GTTTCAATCATCGTTTTGAAGCGTTTTCAGCAGGCGGGTCACAAGGTGATTGCGCTCGTGGGCGGGGCGACGGGATTGATCGGCGATCCGTCCGGCAAGTCGGCCGAGCGCAACATGCTGACGGTCGAACAGGTCGAGGAGAACAAGAAGGGCATCCGCGAGAATCTTTCGCGCATCCTTGACTTCGACGGTCCCAATGCCGCGGTGATGGTCGACAACTACGATTGGTACAAGGGGACGAGCGCGATTGAGTTTTTGCGCGATATAGCTATAAACTTTCGGGTGCCACAGATGCTTGCCAAGGAATCCGTAAAGAAGCGCTTAGAGGCGAGTGAGGGCGCGCTTACATTTACGGAGTTTTCATATCAGATATTGCAAGGTAATGATTTTCTGCATCTTTACGATACGTATGGGTGCTCACTTGAAATTGGAGGCGCCGATCAATGGGGCAACATTACCGCAGGAACCGATCTGGTGCATCGTATGCGTGGCAAGACGGTATATGGCCTTACTTTCCCACTACTGCTTGATTCCACTGGAAAGAAGTTTGGAAAATCGGAAGGTAATGCCTTGTTTCTTAATGCGGAAATGACACCCGTCTTTGATTGGTATCAATATTTTCTCAGGGCAGCGGATGCCGATGTGATTCGTTACTTGAAGGTATTCTCTATGCGGTCGCTTGAGGAAATCGCAGCATTAGAGAAGGAGATGAAGTTGCATCCAGAATTGAGAATCCCGCAACATGCCTTGTCTGATGAAATTACTCGCATGGTGCATGGCGAGGAAGGTCTGAAGGCCGCGCAAGAGGCCACCGTGGCGCTTTATTCAAAGAAGAGCGCTGCGGAAGTTGCTAATCTCGCGAATATTCCCAGTGCGAAAGTCAATCTTGCGGAGATACTTGACAAGCCGGTATTTACGGTGGCCTTTCAGGCGGGGATGTTCAAATCCAATGGCGAGGCGCGTCGCATGGCAATGCAGGGCGGACTTTCGTTGAATGATGTGAAAATTGACGAGAAGCGTCTTTTCCTGTCCAGCGATGTCAAGGAAGGGGTCGCGGTATTGCGAAGTGGAAAGAAGAATTATTTCGTACTTAAGGTTAGCGCTTGAAAATTATTGAGAGATACGTATTTCGTTCATTTTTGTCGAGCTTTTTGCTCGCGTTTCTCGTGCTATCCTTTGTATTGACCATTGGGCTTTTGGTGCAGATCGTGGGCTACATTATGGATGGTGTTCCAATGTCGCTTGTGGGTAGATTCTGTGCGGTTTCATTGCCTGAGACATTGCAGTGGTCAATGCCTCTTGCATTGTTGGTCAGTTCCATATTGGTGTTCTCGAGGATGTCGGCAGATAGTGAAATCGCCGCCATGCGTGCATGCGGAATCAATCTTATTTCGGTTATTAAATATCCAGTGATATTCGCTATATTGTGCACATTCTTAGGCTTCTGGGTGAACAACGAGATTGTCCCCAGAGGACATGAAGTCAGGCGTATGCTCAAGACTCGTGTTTCGGTGAAGACGGGAATTAGTCTGCTTAAGCCAGGAATGACGAATAACGATTTTCCCAATATCAAGATTTATATCGGCAAGAAGGATGGCAATTGGCTATACGATCTCAAGGTTCGTGATTTCTCGGATCCTGATGCAATAAGGATAATTAGCGCATCTAAGGCATATGTTGAGGAGAATGGTCCTGATATCGATTTTACGATTTATGATGCGGTTTTGGATCAGCTTTCCGACGATAATCCCGCAACGATAAGTGCGGATGTGTATCCGTATCGCATGAAGAATGTTCTTAATGTCTCGTCGTATACTCGTAGACCCAAGGATTTCTGTTTTCGTGAAATGTTGCAAAATATCGCTGATATGGAACACACGATGAAGTCCCCGGAAGCGACGGCGAAATTTGCTCACCCAGAAATGGAGGAATGGTTCAAGGGTGAGTTAAGCGGACGAAAGGTGGAGTTGCACAAGCGTTTTGTATTTGCGATGGCGTCGCTTTGTTTCGTCTTGATTGGCATACCACTTGGAATTCGCTCGCAGCGCAAGGAATCCACCATTGGAATGGCGATTTCATTGGCGGTATCGCTTGGGTATTATGCATTAGTCATATTGGTGTTGGCCTGTGAGGAGCATTATGCGTTTTATCCGTGGTTGCTTATTTGGATACCAGTGGCAGTATGCTTCGTTTTAGCAGGTAGATATTTGAAGCGACATCTGTAAGGAGGAAACATGGCGAATATTCACCACACGGCGATCATTGAAGACGGTGCCAAGTTGGGGGCCGACGTTGAGATTGGTCCTTATGCGCATATCGGTAAGGATGTCGTTATCGGCGACGGCACGATTATCCGTCAAGGCGTGATTATTGATGGGCATACCACAATCGGTTCAAGGTGCCAGATATTTCCATACGCGCTAATTGGGATGAAGACTCAGGATCTCAAGTATCAAGAAGGGTCGGTATCGTATGTGGAAATTGGGGATAGAACAGTCATTCGCGAATTCGCCACTATCCATTTGGGCACGGCGAATGGTGAACGCACCATCATAGGAAGCGATTGTCTTTTCATGTGTTATTGTCATGCTGCGCATGGCGTAATATTGGGCAATCATGTGATTTGCTCAAACTCCGTCCAATTGGCTGGAGATGTGCATTTGCAGGATTATGCGATTGTCGGCGGATGTTCCGCGGCGCATCAATTTTGCGTAGTCGGTCGCCACGCGATGGTCGGCGGGATGGTGAAGATTCGCAAGGATGTGCCGCCGTTTATGCTTTGCGATATGGAAGAAGGTTCGATGAAGATCGTCGGCATCAACATAGTCGGATTGAAGCGTCGTGGCTTTGACGATAACACCATTCAGGCGCTTAAAAGCGCTCATCGCATCATCTATCGAGAGGGATTGAATCGTACGAATGCATTGGAACGTGTTGAGCATGAGATTGAGCCGATTGATGAGGTGAAGCAACTCGTGTCGTTCTATCGCGATTCCGAACGGGGGGTGGCATGAGGTATACGTTTGACTCGCGTGAGATAAAGCCGGGAATGGGCTTCATCGCGTTGAAAGGCGAGAAGGCTGATGGTCATGATTTCATCCCTCAGGCCTTGGCTGCGGGCGCGACCGAGATCATTGATGGATTGTCGGAATTACAGCGCAAGGCGAATGAATATCGAAAGACTCTCAAGGCGAAGGTGATTGGCGTAACTGGTTCGGCTGGTAAGACCACGACAAAGGAATTTCTCAAGGCGTTCCTGAATTGCCCCGGAACAGAGGGCAACTTCAACAATCACATAGGGCTGCCGCTCACGATTTTGAATTGTCCCAATGACGCCGAGTATTTGGTTGTTGAGATGGGAACCAATCATCCCGGCGAAATTGCGGCGCTATGCGATATCGCCGAGCCAGACATCGGAGTGGTGGTTTCGCTGGGCACGGCGCATATTGAATTCTTTGGTTCAAGAGAGAAGATCGCGGAGGAGAAGCTGACGCTAGCTAATCGTGCAAAGGAATTTTCGGTCTTGCCTGAAGCTGCGAAACTTAATGTTCCGCCTTTCCCATGTCCCTTGCCAGGAGATCACAACCTTGATAATATGGCCATTGCCTACGCCGTTGCTCGTAAGCTTGGGATATCCGACGAGCTTTGCGCCAAACGGATACGAAACTTCGCGCTTCCCGGTTCGCGGTGGCGCAGGTTGGAGAAGTGGGGCGTTAATTTCATTGACGATACTTATAACGCGAATCCTGATTCTATGATTGCAGCGTTAAACGCATTTGCCGCGGAGCGATGTGATGGCCGGCATGTTGCGGTATTGGGCGACATGTTTGAACTTGGGGAGAACGCGCTTAAATATCATCAAGAAGTGTTTGCCCATGCGATGGGTTTGAATATTCCGTTGATAATTGGCGTTGGAGAGCTTTCGTCGCAATGCCTTTGCCATCTTGCATATAAGGATTTGAAAACGTTGAAGAAGAAGTTCCGAGTGGATGTTTCGGCTGGCGACTTGGTGTTGCTGAAGGCATCACATGCGATGAATCTTATTGATCTTATATCATGAAGCCACGATGATTGAAGTAAGAAACATATCATTTAGCTATCGTAATCACCCAGTTCTGCGTGATGTGTCGTTTGTGGTATCCCCCGGTGAGACCGTTAGTATCGTAGGTGCGAACGGGGCTGGCAAGACCACTCTATTGAAGATTCTTTCGACTTTGGCGATACCTAATTCTGGCTCGGTGATTATGGATGGTACCAGCGCTTTTGAGCGGCCGCTCAAGTATCGTCATCAAATCGGCTATTTGCCAGAGACGGTTGCACTTTATGATGATATGACGGTAAAGGAGTATCTTCGTTATCGTGCAGCGTTGAAGGGGGAGCCGATAAAGCGGATTCGCCGTCGTGTCAGCGAGGCCGTAGAAATGTGCCATATCACCGAGATATTACATACTCCTATTCGCAGGCTCTCTACTGGGTTTAAGAAACGAATAGCTCTTGCCGATGCGTTGTTATTGCGCCCTAGAGTGCTGTTGTTGGACGACTTTCTTGCCGGTCTTGATGTCGGTATGCGCGAAGTCGTGGGTGATGTGCTGTCGAACGCGGCGGCGTTCTCGAGCGTAATTATCACTGGTCATGAGATTGATGATTTTGCAAAATGGACCACGCGTTTTCTCGTTTTAGGGGAAGGCGTCATCAAGGCGGAGATAAAGACGGCCGGCATTGATGTCTTAGATTTGCGTTCGCGAATCAATTCGCAGATGATGGAGGGAATGCGATGAGCGCGGCGACGGTAACATTCAAGCGCACGATTGGTATGGCGCGGAATCTCTTTTCCACGGCCTTCTCGGTTGGAGGCTTTATCGCGCTTACCTCCGTGATATTTGTCTTCAATCTTGATGCGATTACAGAGGGCGGATTATCGGTCGTCACGGTTTGGGCGAATAGCGTCGCACTATTGCTGCCGGTGTTGGCGGCGTTTTTGGCGATGGACGTGTGGAGCGACGAGCGTCAAAGCGGGCGCATTGGGGCATTGCTTTCGATTGCGGTAAGGGAGCGCGATTATACATTCGGCAAGTTCATGGGCGTATGGACGATGACGATGGTGGTTACGCTAATATCCTTGATGTTCGTCTTGATCGAGGTGATGCTCTTCATGCCGTCCGCATTGTCGAGCGCGCATGTGGGCGGTATAATTTCGACTTTGATAATCCTCGCCTTGCAAAACGCGTTATGGAGTGCAATCTCGATTGCCACCAGCGCGATGTTCTGTCACTCTGCGGTTGCGGCCGGGTTCTCCATCTTGCTCACGGCGATTATACCACGTGCGCTTTGGTTCGCATTGATGGCGTGGTCAGTTGATGGGGCAACGAAATTCGGCGAGTTCCCGCTTGATGCTCATGTAATTGATTTTTCGTCTGGGATGGTGTCGATTGGCGTGGTATTCACTTATTTGATTCTGACGGCGATAGCGGTGTTCGTCACCTCCAAGCTCGTTGCGATGTTGCGTTTTGTCGGTAGCGGCGCGAAGATGCTGCGTTTATCTTCTCTCGTCTCTATTGCGCTTTCATTGATTCTTGGCGTGCTCACGGTTTTGTTGTCGATGAAGGTGACGTTGATATTGGATATTCCCGTGGAGGGTATTACCACTGCCTTTTCCGCGCGCACTCGCGGAATCTTGGCGGAATCAAACGGGGAAATTACGATTACGAGCTTTCTTTCGCGTAGCGATGTTCGCTTTCGCAATGTCGGTAGGTTCTTGCGTTCGTTGCAACATGAATCGGCATCGTTGGGTGGAGCCCGTTTCAATCTTAATTTTGTCGATCCGCGATGGGATTTCGGCGCCTCAGAGCGCTTGGTTCGTAGAGGCATCATGAGCGATAGCATCGTTTATGAACGCGGGCATCGAATTGTCTCGATGCCAGTCAATGATGCGTGCGACGAGAGGATTGCGGCGGCGACGATTCGGCGTTTGACGACATTGCCACAACGCTGTGGAATCTACTGGACGGTTGGTCATGGTGAGAGATCCTATAGCGCCTATGGTCCTTATGGCATGAGTGATATCGCCCGTGATCTCGCTCGCGAGGGGTATCGCAATTTCTCGCTTGATCTTGCTTCCGACTCTTCGATACCAGGTGATTGCGCGATGATCGTGATAGCTGGTGCGAAGGATGATTTTTCGCGCCATGAGTTGAGCAAGATCGAGGCGTATCTGCGGGAAGGCGGACGCATGTTGGTGCTGTTGGCCTCGCCGAAGCAAGGCGGCGTGGTTCCGATTCTTCCAAGTTGGGGCGTTCGTATGGAGCAGCGTCCCATAACCGGCGCGTTGACATTTTCCGGCACCGATGTAATCGTTTCCGATTTCGCGCAGCACGTGATTTCCGATCCATTGAGGGGTTCTCGCATCGTATTGGAGCGGCCGATTGCGCTTTCGCCCTCTTCGGCGGTTGGCATTGGCGTTGGCGTGGATCGCATTGAGTTTCTGCCGATTGCTTCGGTTAATTCCACTGTCGTCGCTTCGTCAATAGAACGCGGGGTTGGTGTTGGCAGCGATATAGCGGTGCGTCCTACGCGCATCGTGGTCGTGGGCGACTTTACCTTCGCCCTAAACGGGGAGTTGTCCGTTCGAGCGAATGCCAATCGTGACTTTCTGCTAAACTGCGCAGCATATCTTTCCGGAACGGAGATATCTGAATATAGGGAGCGCGACCATATAGGCGCGATGGAAACGCTGGATCGGCAGGGCAAGATTCGCCTGGCCATATATTCGATAGGGGTAATGCCATCAGCAGTCTTCATACTTATGCTTTTATTGGTATTTAGAAGGAGATGCAAGTAATGAATAACCGTAAGAGCATTCTCTTCTTGTTGGTTGCAATTGCGGCTTTCGCCTCCGCCAATTTCCTGATGCGTCATTTCAATTCCAAGGTGATTGCCTCTGGAAGATCGAGCTTGGTTGAGAACTTTGATGATGCGAAGAAGATCGTGATTCATGGGCGAGACAGAGTCGATACGGTGTTGGAAAAGACTGATTGTTGGCGCATAGTCAAGCCATATTTTGGAGGTGTCGATGAGCAGGTGGTGATGAAGTTGTTCGATGCATTGTCGCTTACCGCGCTTACGGATGTGATTACCGATGGAGAATTGCTCAACATCGGTCGCTCACGCGCTGATTTTTCATTGGATTCGCCAGCGTTTTCGGTTACGCTTGGCGGGGATGGCAAAAGACAATGCAGAGTAAACTTCGGTATCCTTACGCCTACCGCGACCGGAGTGTATGCGACGATTGACGGCGTGGACGCCGTTTATGTGGTTCCATCGGAGATATTGAAAGATGTTGATTTGCAGGCCGATGATTTTCGCCGTCGCAATCTTTTCGAGATTTCAGCCGATGATGTTTCTGGGTTTGATATAAAATACGGCAGTGGCGCTTTGCGCAAGTTTATGCGTGAAGGCGATGGCTGGAAGGTCGATAACGAGATCGCCTCGACTAAGAAAGTGCGGCAACTGCTAACCGATCTCACTTCTGCTAAGGCGGTCAATTTTGTCTGGCCCGTTGGGGCTTCCAATGAGACTGCGATTGTCTCCGCCTCATTGTTGGCGAGTTTTGGTCTTGACGCTGATAATGCCGTTACCATAACGATGAAGGGCAGGGATGGAATTGATCGACAGCTTCTGTTCGGCAAGGATGCGAACGAATCGGATATGGTTTATGCATATTCCAGAAATGACAGCGCGATAATTACCGTTCCCGCGGCGCTCAAGGATGCGGTTACGCAAGAGCCGATAATGTTTACCGATTCTCGACTTTTCCCCAAGGAAGTTTCGGAGGTGATGGAGCTTTCCATCATTGATGGCGAAGATGCATATTCATTGGTGCGCAACAGTGATGGAGATTGGCGTTTGGAATCTCCGATCATCGCGATAGCCGATGCCAAGAATGTGATGACGATAGTCGAGCGCATAGTTGCGCTTTCGCCGAATGATGCCGATGAACGTGGCGTCAAGGTAGCGTTATCGACGAACACCCCGC
>CALCDB010000180.1 GCA_937901395.1 uncultured Verrucomicrobiota bacterium | reverse complement strand
ATGCGCCTCTATCAACACCAGTCTGTCCACCCGAAATTATCTTACCTATAAGCATTTTCTATAGACCCATTGTGAACACACCTTATTACCCTTACTCACACTCATAATCACCTCGCCGTATGAATCTTGATCATACGCTGGAAATTCACATACATCCCATGCCTTCGGTACAGCGGCGCCGTTCCATCAAAACGATGCGAAAGCGGAATTACATCTCCATTTCTATTGCGCAAGGCCGGATCGGACATTACTGCCGATACTGGCGCGAAATAACCATCATACGGAGCAAGCTGTATGTTCTGCTTTACAAAATCCTTAAACTCGTCCGCAGCCGACTCGTTCAACACATGCTGAAAGCGGACGACGACCCAAGAGTGCTTACCATCTTTGCCATGGAACCATAATTGCGGATCGATACCAGGAATGTCACAAAAGGAATCAACCTCATACCCATCTTGCTTAACACCATAATTTTTGACAACACCAATTGCAAAGTTCAGCAACTCCCATTCGGACATCAAAGTATCAAAGTCTTTGCCAAAATCAAGCGGATCAATGTCATCACCCGTCTGCGCATGCTTTAAATTCCACCCTTGCGATGCTACGCTCAGATTATACCCATCTTTGCCAGCGATTCCATTGAACAACCCATTCCGATCGGGCTCCAATTGACTGACAACCACCTCAAACACGCATGGCACAAGATTGTACTTAAGCGCCTCTTCACAAAGCAGTTGTCTTTTCTCATTTGGCAACTTCGACTCGCCATCAATGATTAAATCGACGAGAATGGGGAATACAGCATTTTTGTAGCCAAAGGTAAAGTGTTCAAACGACGGTGATGTAAGCTCTGTCTTAATCCAATGGAACTGCTCAAACTGATCCGTCTTTCCTTCATTAAACTTGGAGAACAGCCGTTCCAAATATTGTCCAGCTAGATTCCTCGCACGAAGAACCAACTCACTCGGATTCTGCCGTCCTATTATCTTTGCATCCATAATTATACCCTCCTAATCTTCCACGAAAATCACCTTCGTTACCTTACCAACGAACTCATTGGCAAACCCCGAAAGCGCAAACAACGCCGCGAAAAGTAATACGAGCTTATTCATAGGTTATTCCATCTGCCCAAAGTTCGCATTGCGACATCACTATATTCATCGCCTCTGGAATTTCGTCTGGCGGATATTTATACTTACCCAAAAGCCGCCTAACCAACATCCTCATTCTCGCTCTCGCCTTTTCGCTAAATTGCCAATCGATCGTTCTGCTCTTTCGCAGCTCCATCGTCAGTTTGCGCGTGATTATTATGAGTTGTTCGTTAGTGTAAAAATCCTTAATCGCACGTGGTTTGGTAAGCGCAGAATAGAACGCCGCCTCCTCTTCGGAAAGCCCCATCCTTCTTTCGTCGTTCTTTCCATCCATTATGTCATGTGCGATCTTGAGCAATTCCTCAATTACCTTCTCGTTGTCGATTAGTCCATTGACATATCTGTTGAAGGTATCTTGCATCATCTTGCTATACAGTTCCGACTTCACCAAATTCGACTTTCGATATTTGCGCAATTGTTCTTTGATGAGCGACTTCAACATTTCCACCGAAAGATTACGCTCTTTCATCTTTTTCAATTCCGCGAGAAACGCCGGAGAGAAGATTGAAACCGCATTATCGCTATCGGCGAATATATTCAGCACGCCTTTCGCCTCGATGGACGATCTAATGAGAGCTTCCACCTGCTTATTGAGTTCCTTAAGCGATATCTTCCCCGCTCGTGGACCAACCCTAAAGCGAATGAGCAACACCCTTACCGCATCGAAGAAAGCGAACTCCTTGCGCTCCTGAATGCTTATTACCGAACCGCATAGTTGCGCTGCTTGATGCATCTTCAACCCGTGCTCCAAGAAACTATCTTGCGAATCTTCCTTGTTAGGCGCGATAATCCAGTTCAACGCTGCGGTTATGTTGTTGCCCTGCCCTAATGTATCATCATCTAAATGCGCCTTATAATCAAACCCATGGAAGATACCTTGGCATATTTCGAGATTCTCCAAAAACCGCAAGTATGCCGTCTCGCGGATATCGCCGCCTTGCGGTAGTTTCTTCTTGCCGCGTCGAGTATAATCGTTAATCGCGAACTTCAGCGCATTGGCGAGCCCGATATAGTCAACGATGAGCCCGCCCTCCTTATCGCCATAAACGCGATTCACTCGCGCTATCGCCTGCATTAGCGATAGTCCAACCATCGGCTTATACACATACATCGTAGCCAAACTGGGAACGTCGAAACCCGTCAGCCACATATCCACCACAATTGCGATTTTGAATGGATCGGCATTATCCTTGAATTGCGTTGCCAACTGTTTGCGGAAGCGCTTATCGCCCGTCAGCTTTCGCCACTCTTCCGGATCTTGATTGGAATCGGTCATCACGACCTTTACCTTGAATTGCCAATCGGGTCTTATGCGCAATATCTCATTGTAGATTTTAACCGCTATTTTCCGCGAATATGCTACAATCATCGCCTTGCCGGAAAGCAACTCCGCCCGCCCCGTCTCATAATGTTCTACGATATCCTTGACCAACGCCCTAATCGTATCGTCATTGCTAAGCAAGATTTCCAATTGCGACATATCGCGTTTGGAGCGTTCGATTGTAAGTTGGTCGGCCTGCTCTTCATACTCCAACTTATCATACTCTCCGTCAATTAACGCCAATGCCTCGTTATTAAGATTGAGCTGAATTGCTCGGCTTTCATAATAAATCGGTTTGGTCGCGCCGTCGAGCACCGCCTGGCTCATATCGTAGATATCGATGTATTCGCCGAACACTTCGCAAGTCGAGCGGTCTTTCGCGTTTACTGGCGTTCCCGTAAAGGCGATATACGCCGCCTTGGGTAATGAATTGCGAATTATTCTCGCGCAACCTATCATCCTCTTCGCTATCAAGTCGCCGCTATCGTTTCGCTGCATCTTCACGCGCTCAATGAGCCCGTAATGACTGCGATGCGCCTCGTCCGCCATCACGATTACGTCGCTTCTATCCGTAAGCGGTTCATCTGATTCCTCGAACTTCTGTATCGTCGAGAAGAATATTCCGTTTGCCTTTCTGCCCTCTAACAATTCCTTTAGATGCTTACGATCCTTCGCCATGATTGGCTTTTGCCGCAAGAACTCTTCGCACATCGCGAATTGCGTGAATAGTTGTTCGTCGAGATCATTGCGGTCGGTAAGCACCACGATCGTCGGGCTCCCCAATTCCGCTTGTATCAACTTCGCGTAGAACACCATCGAAAGCGACTTTCCGCTCCCCTGCGTATGCCAAAACACCCCCGCCCTGCCATCATACCCTACCGCTTTCCGCGTCTTTTCAATCGCTTTCTTCACTGCGAAGTATTGATGATACCCAGCCAATATCTTTTTATCTTCGCGCTCGTCGTTCGCATAGCATACGAAATTCTTTATTACATCCAACAACCTTCTTGGCGCCAACAAGCCCTTGAACAATGTCTCGAACTTCGCAATCTCGCTTTCCTCATATACCCCATCTACGCTCTTCCATTGCATAAAGCGTTCTTCTGGCGATGTAAGCGTGCCCGCTCGCGTCGTCATCATATCGCTCGTTATTAAAATGCCGTTATACACGAATAATTCGGGAATATCCTGCATATAATTACGCAACTGCTTATATGCATCAAGCTCATCCGTCTCTTCTCGGCTCGGACTCTTCAACTCAATTACCACCAACGGTAGGCCATTCACGAATAGTATGATATCGGGTCTACGCAAACACTTCCCTTCTACCGACCACTGATTTACTACCGTAAAATCATTCTTCTCCAAATGCTCAATATCGAATAGATGGACAATCTCATTTTTCTCTTCGCCATTTTCCGCATAACTTACTTCGATTCCATCTTGAAGATAATTGGTAAATGTATGATTGCGCTGGATTATCCCCGCACCATCTATATTTTCCAAGCGTTTGAATGCTTCATCCATTGCCATCTTGGGGACTTTGCGATTGATTGGCAAACTCTCAATTACATTCCTGCACCGCTCCACATATAATGGGTTGCGATAATCACGCGTCACAGGTTGAAGCGGTATCGGCAAATACTGCCAACCAAGCTGCGTTAAGAGTTCTATTATCGCATTCTCATATTCCGTCTCGTTCATACCTCAACCTCCCCGCTCATCAGTTTCGGCAATAGCGCATCTCGCATCTCCGCTAACTTGCGCGACTCATACTTGCAAGTAAGCATCTTTCTAATAATAGGCCTCGCAATTGTATGATATTTGATAATAGCATCGTTATTTGGAGCCACAACATACATTCTCTTGAGATGAGTTGGTCCAAAATTTACTTGCGCACTACCATTGGCAAATGACTTCTGTTGCTTTAAAAATTCATTGGAACTTAAATACCCATAGAGCCATGGTAACTGCTCTGATATTATTTTAGGCCAAAATCTAATAACACTTGTATTAAGACAAAGAGGTAAATGATCCGCACGAACAATAGCATACCTACCAAGAGTTCCCGAACAAGACATTACAATATCATTTTCTCTTAGCATAAAATGAGCATATTTGCCAAACGCCTCTTCTTTGGAAATCATATTTGCATTTGAAGTATTTATATCACCATCAGTAATACATCTAATATTAATAAACTTGATACCATCCTCATTAACATATTGCCAATTGCGGATCCCAGGGCCTTCTTGAAAATTTACATATTCATCAAGTGGTACTCTTTTCCACTCCTTCGGCATCTTGCCGCCAAATGGCTCAAAGTCAATAAACCACGACTTGTATAGTGCTTGCGCTTGCTCCTCAAGATTCTTATTCATCTTCCGATTAAGCTCTATCTTGTCATCCAATGCACCCAATACTGCCGCTATGCGCTTCTGAACTGAAAGCGGAGGAAGATCAATATTAACATTCTCAATATCTGACCTATTAACAGAAGCAAATGTAGTTCCATTGGAATTCTGCCGCAATACTGGAACTATAAATTTCATCAAATAATACAAGAACTCTTGCTCATTATTTTTTGCTTTAATCGCACAAACGCCTCGACCAATACAAAAATCACTCGCAGCGATATTTAAATCTCCAACAGGAGCTCTAACACTCATTAATACATCGCCCTTGTTTGCGACCTTTGTTACCGAAGTTGTCCATGTATCAACGGTTGGAAACTTATGTCCAAATGTTCGATTACCCTGTAAAAAAGGAAATCCTTTACCTAAATTATTAAAAGAACTCCCCTGCGGAGATTGCCCCATTTTGACATCCGCAATCTCCCCCAACTTAACGCTCTTCCAACCCTCTTTCACAACTTTAACCCCGCGAGTTGTTTCTTAATCTCATCTTCGAGTTTGTGACTCTCTTCAAACATCGCCATTAACTCTTTTTGCAAACGCGCCATCTTCTCTTTGATTGGCTCTCCGTCATCTTCCTTTTCGGCAATCCCAACATATACACCTGGCGTCAATCTATAATCCTCTTCCGCAATCCTCTCCGTCGTCACTACCGCCGCAAAGCCCTTTTCGTCCACATCCTTCCCCGCCTGAAAATCGTGCACCGTCTTCGCTATCTTCTTAATCTCTTCATGCGTAATTATCTTGTGCGTTCTATCTTCCATCACGCCCATCCCACGCGCATCAATAAATACCGTCTTTCTCGCTTGCTTCTTCGCACGATTAAAAAACCAAAGCGAAACTGGAATCTGCACCGAATAAAAGAGTTGTGACGGTAAAGCGACAATCGCCTCCACTAAATCCGCCTCGATGATATTCTTTCTTATCTCTCCCTCTCCGCCTGTCATTGAAGTGAGCGCACCATTCGCCAACACGAGACCAATCTTGCCCTTCGGCGCAAGATGGTGAATCATGTGCTGAATCCATGCGTAGTTCGCATTGTTCGCTGGTGGAATACCATACTTCCACCGAACATCATCAATTAACTTTTCTTGTCCCCACGCCTTTAAGTTAAATGGTGGGTTCGCGAATATTACATCAAACTCTTTATCCTTGTGCTTATCGTTGAAAAATGTATCTGCGTTCTCATCCCCAAAATCCGCTTCTATCCCACGAATCGCCAAGTTAATCTTGGCCATTCTCCAAGTATCAAGCTGCGCCTCTTGCCCATATACCGAAATTGTGCAAAATTGCCGCCCCCCCCCCATTTTTGACAACTTTTCTCTGCGCGTTCGCTTCTATGAACTTTTGCGACTGAACGAATAGCCCGCCCGACCCGCAACATGGATCGTAAACGCGAGTATTCGGTTG
>CALCDB010000179.1 GCA_937901395.1 uncultured Verrucomicrobiota bacterium | reverse complement strand
GGAGTCGGGTCGACGGATTTGCTCAATGGGAAGATCGCGGCGATCCGCCTTTCGCGGCGGATTCCCGAGCATGATTTTTCAGAGGTAGTCGCGCGGCTGATGGCGGCGTGCGAGAATGGCTATACGCTCGCCTCGACATTCATTTCGCCTTGCGAGCGGGCGGTTGCGCGCGAGTTGATTCGGCGGGAGATTCCCTTTATCAAGATGGTTCCCGATCAGCTGGCGATGGTCTATCGGCCGAAGGACGACGAGCCGGCTCTTTTCGGCAAGGGGCTATATCTGCTGTTGTCGCGCGTTGCGCCAGAGGGCGAGTCGCGCGTTGCCGCTTGGCATGGCATTAACGAGGCGCTCGCGAAAATGGCCGAGCAAAATGGCGTTTCGCTTTACGTTGAGCCGAGGGGCGGGAAATTGGCTTGGCGGTTTTCGCCGTCTTAAGGACGGCGACGTCAGGACAGCGGGGGCGGCAGCGGACGGCGAAGGCGGGGGCGGCAGAGGACGGCGAAGTTAGGATAGCGGGGCGAAGGCGGGGCGGTGAAGTTGGCGATATGGTATTGTCATGATTTGTGGCGCTTTACGCCACATGGAATAGATGCAATGCGGATGTTGATTTTGGCGCGAGGGGTTTGGTATAATACGAGGCGATGAGGACAATAGAGATGATTGGCAAGTAAGGTTGGCAAGCGATGATTGCGGAGGCATTACTTATGGCGACGAGTATTTGGTATATCCCCGGGTGGATGCGTGCGAAAGAGCCGGAGGGAGGCGTAATTCCCGCCCTGACGGAGGCGTTCAACAATTCGACGGTGGAGTTCAAGGCGTGGGATGGTAATTCGACCATGTGGCCATCGGCGGTCGAGGCGGCCGATCGCGAGGCGTGGAGGTTCGCGTTCGAGTTGGCGACGATGCCGAAGGAGGAGCGCGAGGAGTTGACGATCGTCGGGCATTCGCTCGGCGGGCGCATCTTGGTTCGGGTGTTGGCGATTTTGGCGCGGAGGGGGCTGCGCATACGGCAGGGCATCTTGCTGGCGGCGGCGATTCCGTATGAAGACGAGGATCTCGCGAAGATTGGCGCGGGGAGCAAGTTTCCGGTGGTGGCGATATGCAACCCGGACGACGTGACGCTTCGATATATCTATGCGATCGCGGGCGGGGAGAAGAGCGCGGCCTTTGGAGCGAACGGCACGTTGCGGCCGATTGACAATGTAATCGAACGCGTGGTGCCGAAGGATATCACTTCGCAGGTGGAGATTGAGCGCAGGTGGGCGAAGGCGCAAGTTCTTAAAGATATCGCCAATCATCATGCGCTCTTTTATATCGCCTATCTAAAGGAAGTTCTCGCCGGCGAAGAGGCGATGGAGGGCGTGATGGTAGTGCAGCATCTGCCGACGATCGAGCATAAGGTAGTCGACGCCGGAATATGGTGGAGGGTAGTTGCGGAGACGAATGGATGGAAGCTTGAGAAACATCGGCTGACCAAGCATTGCAGAATTCTTTCGCCCGAGAAGATATGTAGAGCATGGGGTAGTGAGGCGAAGATGAGGGCGTCGTTCGAAAAAGTAGAGCAACTATATTCCACAAAGCAAGAGGAATAATCGCGCAATTATGGAATAAATTATGGTATAATAAGGGCGATGGAGGAAAAGCAACATATAGCATTATCGCTCAAGTATCGTCCCATGACATTCGAGGATGTGGTTGGGCAAGAGCACGTGGTAAGAACCTTGCGGCATGCGATCGAGGCGAATCGCATAGCGAACGCATACTTGTTCATTGGTCCGCGTGGCATCGGAAAGACCACGCTATCGCGAATCTTCGCCAAGGCGCTTAATTGTCAGCACCCAAATGGCATTGAGCCATGCGGGGAGTGCGATAACTGCAAGGAGATCGCGGCGGGCAGATCGATCGACGTGACGGAGTTGGACGCGGCTTCGCACAACAAGGTCGAGGACGTGAGGCCGATCATCGAAGCGGTGGAATTCAAGCCGGCGAGCTCGAAGTACAAAATCTTCATCATCGACGAATGTCACATGCTGACCGCATCGGCGTGGAATGCGCTACTAAAGACCTTGGAGGAGCCGCCGCCCTATGTACGGTTCGTATTCGCGACCACGGAAGGGGACAAGGTATTAGCGACGATCGTATCGCGGTGTCAGCGGTTCGATTTGCGGCGCATTCAGACGCACGATATAGTAACGCGGCTCAAGTACATTTGCGGCAAGGAGGGCGTGGACGCCGAGGAGGATGCGCTATTGGCAATCGCGCGAGGCGCGGAGGGCGGTATGCGAGACGCGCTTTCTTCCTTAGATCAGCTGATTGCGTTCAAGGGCGGCAAGATTACCGAAGAGGATGCGCTTGGCGTATTCGGGTTGGTGAGTCGTTCGGCGCTCGAGGGCCTGGCCAAGGCGATTCTGACGGGCGATGTTGCCACGATACTCAATCAGATCGAGCAATTCGATTCATCCGGCAAGAACATGAGGGGCTTGGCGAATGAGCTGTTGATACATTTTCGCAATCTCGTGGTGTTTCAGGCATTGGGAGCGAATACCAAATCGCTGGCGGCGACCGAGGAACAGATTAAGGCGCTGGAAGAAGCGGCGAAGATGGTAGCGCCAAGCAGGGTGTTCAAGGTTTGCGACCAGTTGGCGGAGATGGAAGATAAGCTACGCTATGCGCTGAGCCCGAGAACGCTTATCGAGATGTCGCTCATACGCGCTTCGCGCTTGGCGACCACCGCCACCATCGAGGAATTGCTGAAGCTGGTGAAGGGCATGAAGAGCGAGGCGGCGGCGCAAGTTGGCGCAGCCACTCCGCAGACGCAACAGCAGATGATGGACGATCCAAAGCTTAATTCACTTCTTGGGGATTGCCCAGGAATGAAAGTAGTAAACATAAGGGAGGAATAACGATGATATCATGCGCATGGATTTGGGTTTACATAGGTTTGGGGCTAATGCTATTGGAGCTGACAGCGCCTGGTTTCATTCTCTGCTTCTTCGGGCTATCGGCGATGACTGTAGGGGCGTGCAAGTTTATCTTCGGCGATGCGTTTACTTCCACTTGGCAGATGGCGGCATTCTCGGCGTTCGCAATTTTGTATATCGCATTGTTGCGGCGTTGGCTCAAGCGTGCGTTCTTGGGCAACAAGCAATCGACCAAGACGGATTTCGAGAATGAATCGGTGGGGCGTATTGGCAAGGTAATCGAGCCGATCAAACCGCCGCTCGCCGGCAGAATCATGCTTGGCGATTCCGCATGGTCGGCGATTTCGGATCAGCCCATTGACGTTGGCGCAGATGTAAAAGTAGTATCACAAAACAACCTAACAATGAAAGTGAGGGCAATATAAAATGTTAACTATGGTCAACAACCTGAATAATATGAGCAGTAGCACATACGCATTGGTATTCTTCGGGATAATCGCATTTATCGTCTTAATAGCGATTCTCAAGACCGCAGTAGTGGTTCCGCAAAAGACTGCGTATATCGTAGAGCGGTTAGGCAAGTATCGTTGCACATTAGATGCAGGCTTCCATATTCTTATTCCATTCATTGACCACATCGCGTATCGTCATACGCTCAAGGAGCAGGCGATTGATGTTCCGCCGCAGCAGTGCATTACCAAGGATAACATTGCGGTCGATGTGGACGGCATTATCTATATGCAGGTAATGGATCCGGCGAAGGCGAGTTATGGCATCGGCGACTATCTAATTGCTACCACGCAATTGGCGCAGACGACGATGCGTTCGGAGATGGGCAAGCTTGAGTTGGATCGCAGCTTCGAGGAACGCACGAATATAAATTCGGCGATTGTGGCGGCGGTCGATAAGGCGAGCGACCCATGGGGAGTAAAGGTAACTCGTTACGAGATTAGGAATATCACGCCACCGCAATCGATTCGCGATGCGATGGAAAAGCAGATGAGAGCGGAACGCGAGAAGCGGGCGATGATTGCGGAATCCGAGGGTGAGCGGCAATCGAAGATCAATCGCGCGGAAGGCGAGAGGCAACAGAAGATTGCACTTTCCGAGGGCGAGCGGGCGCGTCGCATCAACGAGGCAGAAGGCAGGGCGAAGGAGATATTGTTGGTAGCCGAAGCGCAGGCGGCGGGTATTACCAAGGTAGCGGAAGCACTTAACGGCAAGGGCGGCATCGAATCGGTAAACATGCAGCTCGCCCAGCAGTACCTGACGCAATTCGGCAATCTCGCCAAGACCAACAACACGATGATCATACCGGCGGATCTCGCTAACGTGGCAGGCGTTCTCAAGGCATGTTCCAGCGTCATCAAATCGGTATGAGCAAAATGAAGAACCTCATCTTACTTTCGGCGCTATTCGCGGGCGCTCGACTATTCGCGGGCGAGGGATTCCCCGCCTCCAACTGCCTATGGTATGCGCAACCGGCGGTAATCAACGACGCGGCGGTTCCGTGGGCGGAGGGAAAGACGCCATGCGGTAACTACGGGGGAGGCGGTCAGGACGAGCTCGGCAACAATTCCGCGCGCTATTGCGCGCCGAATGCGCTCGCCATGAAGTGCAAGGATCCATGGGAGGCGCAGTCGCTGCCGATTGGCAATGGGCGAGTGGGCGGAACGATTTTCGGCGGCGACAAGCGCGACCGCATCAACCTCAATGAGATTTCGCTCTGGACGGGCGGACCGAACTTGCCCGGAAACGGCGGCGGGTATTCGTATGGTCCGCGTTCGGGAGAGAGCGAATTCGGCTCGTACCAGCCATTCGCCAATTTCTTCGCCGAATACAACCTCAAGGAGCCGACCTCCAAGACGGAGATGTATTCACGCGCGCTTTGGCTCAAGACCGGCGTCGCGAGCGTGGACTTCACGAACGGAGGCGTGCATCATACGCGCGAGGCGTTCGTGAGCCATCCCGATGACGTGCTCGTATACTCCGCGAAAGTCGACAAGCCCGGCGCGCTCAGCGCGTGCTTCGGTCTCACGCCGTGTCACGACGTATCGTTCTCGGTCGTCGGCAAGGGGACGATCGTAATGCGCGGAAAGCTTGCGAACGGGGAAACGTTCGAGGGACGGATGATGGTTCGCGCGGAGGGAGGCAAGATCGTCGTCGTCGGCTGCGATCGCGAAGTGAAGGTCGATTACGAGGGCAATGGCGATGGGACGCGCCCGAAGTTCGAAGGCAAGGGCATTCCGTTCATCAAGGTATTGGGCGCTAATTCGGCCGAGGCGTACATCACGCTCGCCACCGACTACAAGGAGGACTTCAAGGCGAATTGGAAGGGCGAGGATCCGGCGAAGCGCAACGAGAAGGTGCTCGCGAAAGTGGCGAAGAAGACCTACGCCGCAATCAGGAGCGATCACGTCGCGGATCATGGCGCGCTCTACAAGCGCATGTCGATTTCACTCGGCAAGACGCCGGCGGAAATCGCGAAGCTGCCGACCGACCTCAGGATCGCCAAGTACCGCGAGACGCAGAACGATCCCGAATTGGAGGCGCTCGTCTATCAGTACGGCCGCTATGTGCTGATCGCGGGTTCGCGGCCGGGCAATCTGCCGCTCACCTTGCAGGGAATCTGGAACGACAAGGTGCACGCTCCGTGGGCGTGCGACTATCACAACAACATCAATCTCCAGATGTGCTACTGGGGAGCGGAAGTGGCGAATCTCTCGGAATGTCACCTTACCTTCATCGATTTCATGAAGGCGATGGAGGAGCCATTGCACAACATGACCCAAAAGGCGTTCGGCCAAGACAAGAAGGGCTGGACGACGCGCATTTCGCAGAACATCTGGGGCGCGGGCGGTTGGGTGAAGTGGAATCCTCCGGTGAACGCGTGGTACGCGCTTCACGTTTGGGACCATTACCTCTTCACGCGCGACAAGGAATACCTGCGCAACACCGGTTATCCGATCATGAAGTCGATTTGCGAGTTCTGGGAAACTTCGCTCAAGGAGATCGGCGCCGAGGGGAAGGGACTCAAGACCGATGGCGGCAGCCGCGATCTCACGGCGGCGGAATATCCCGAGCTTAAGGAAATCAAGGCGGGTTCGCTCGTCTCGCCCAATGGCTGGTCGCACGAGCAAGGGCCGGTCGAGGATGGCTGCATGCACGACCAGCAGCTCATTTGGGAACTCTTCGACAACACCGCCAAGGCCGCGAAGATATTGAAGGTCGACAGCGAGTGGGCGAAGGGGATTTTGGAAAAGCGCGATCGGCTCGTCGGCAATCGCATCGCCAAGGGAGGGTATCTGCAGGAGTGGATCGTGGATCGTCCCAACATGGTGAGCGGCCATCGCCACACCTCGCATCTGATTGGCGTCTATCCTGGGAGCACGATCAGCAAGACGAAGTCCCCGGACTTCGCCGCGGCGGCGGCGAAGTCGTTGGAGTTGCGGGGAACGACGGGCGATTGTCGCCGGAGTTGGACGTGGCCATGGCGCACCGCGCTGTGGGCGCGGCTCGGCAATACCGCCGCGGCCTACGAAATGGTGCAGAGCTACATACGCTACAATCTGCTCGACAATATGTTCGGCAACCATCCGCCGATGCAGATGGATGGAACCTACGGAATGACGGGCGGGATGAGCGAGATGCTGATTCAGTCGCACGCCGGACGAATCGAGCTACTGCCAGCGTTGCCTGCCGCATGGAAGGATGGCTACGTGAAGGGCATCCGTTCGCGCGGCAACATAACCGTCGATATGGAGTGGAAGAACGGCAAGGTGACGGATTTCAAGTTGCGCACGAGCACGCCCAAGCCGAAGAAGGTGACGGTCGTGGTGAACGGCGAAACAAAGTCGGTAATGCCGAAAAGCGAATGATGTTCGTAGTCAACGATTAAGGAGAAAAAACATGAAACCCACATTAGTAGTATTGGCAGCAGGTATGGGCTCGCGTTACGGCGGGCTTAAGCAGGTGGATCCGGTAGGTCCCTCGAACGAGGCGATTCTCGACTATTCGGTATTTGATGCGATTCGCGGCGGCTTCGGCAAAGTCGTGTTCATCATCCGTCATGATTTCGAGCAGGAGTTCAAGGACAAGGTCGGTAAAAAGTACGAGGGCCTCATACCGGTGGACTATTGCTTTCAGGATCTCAACGACTTGCCGCCGCCGTACAAGTTTCCGGAAGGGCGCACCAAACCCTGGGGAACGGCGCATGCGGTGCGCTCAGCGAGGAATATCGTAAAGGAGCCATTCGCGGTAATCAATGCGGATGATTTCTACGGGCGCGATTCATTCGCCAAGCTCGGCGAGTATCTTTCGAAGGTCGATCCGGAGTCGCTCGACTTCGCGATGGCGGCGTATCGTCTCGATTT
The DNA here is from genome assembly GCA_937901395.1 of uncultured Verrucomicrobiota bacterium. Taxonomy (GTDB): domain Bacteria; phylum Verrucomicrobiota; class Kiritimatiellia; order RFP12; family UBA1067; genus UBA1067. The sequence goes on along the minus strand of CALCDB010000179.1, from coordinate 26,863 downwards.
GACGCTCTCGGAAAACGGTTCGGTCGCGCGCGGAATTTGCGATGTCGCCGCGGATGGAACGCTCAAGGGCGTGAAGGAGATGACCAAGCTCGTGAAGGTAGGGGACGTCGCCGAGAATCAGGAGAACCTCGACAATCCCGATAAGGTGGCGCTGGATGCCCGCGTGTCGATGAACTGCTGGGGCTTCACGCCGAAACTCTTCACGGAACTCGAGACGCGTTTCGAGAAATTCCTCGCCGCGCGTGGAACCGAGATGAAGAGCGAATGGTACATACCGTTCGTGGTAGACGAGTTGATAAAGGAAGGCAAGGCGACCTGCAAGGTATTGCCGACGGATTCGCGTTGGTTCGGCGTAACGTATCGTGAAGACAAGCCCTATGTGGTCGGCGAGATCAAGAAGCTCGTCGACGCGGGGGAATATCCAAACAATCTGCTTGCTCGATAAGCTCTGCGATTTCATCTGGCCTCGCAATTGCGAGGTATGCTCACGCCCGGTCGATAGACCCGGGCGTCAGCTTTGCTCGGAGTGTCTCAATCGGCTCAAGTTCATGCCGATGAATGGGTGCTGTAGGCGATGTGGACGCGACGCGTATGGGCTAGACGGCGAGTATCTTTGCGAGGATTGTCGCACCTACAAGCCGAGTTTCGATCGGGCGGCATCGGCGGTATATTTCGATGGCGATGCGAGAGAGATGATCAATGCGTTCAAGTTTCGCAATCATTATTGGCTACGCGATGATTTCGTGGATATGATCGAGGCGGCGGTGAACGCGCATTTCCACGTAGCGAAGATAGACGTAATACTGCCGATGCCAGTAACATTGTATCGTCGGCTTGATCGCGGATTCAACCAATGCGCGATTCTGGCGAAGAGTCTGGCGAAGCGATTGAAGCGCAAGTATGTGAATAATGCGCTTGGCAGGACGGGCTCGCCGCGTCGACAAGGCGGGCTTGACGAGAAGGAGCGGCGCGAGAATGTAATAGGGACGTTCGTCGTGAACAAGCCAAGCGTCGTCAAGGATCGCACGGTTCTGCTCGTCGATGACATCATGACGACTGGTTCGACGCTTTCGGAGTGCGCGGCGACGGTGAAGAGGGCGGGCGCCGAACGAGTGTGGGCAATCACACTCGCGCATTCCCTGAGAACATGATATAATATCGCCACACTCAAAAGGAAAAGAAAGACAATGAAAATCGGTATATATGGCGGCAGTTTCAATCCCGTTCATCTCGGGCACATCGGCATTGTGAAGCGAGCGATCGAGGATCTTGGGCTGGATTTGGTCAAGGTCGTGGTGGCTAATGTTAGCCCATTCAAGACCGATACGGCGAACGAGAGCTTCCCTTGGAATCGCGAAGAGCTGGTAAGGGCGGCATTTGCGGATATACCGAAGGTGGAAGTTGACGATCGTGAATTGAGACGCGGGGGAGTATCGTATGCGATTGACACGGTAAGGGAGATCGCCGCGGAACACGAGGGCGCGGAATTGTATTTCATAATTGGCGAAGATTCTCTGGAGGGCTTGCCGCGCTGGAAGGATTACGAGGAGCTTACCAAGCTTTGCTCCTTCAAGGCGTATCCACGAACGAAGGAATCGTCTTCCGCGATTCGCAAGCTCTTCACCGATAATAAAGTCGTAATCAACCCAGATTCGAAATTGGCCAACATGGTTCGTCAGGGAGTGGTGCGCAAGAATGGGTTTTGTCCATGCAGATTGCCGAAGTTGCCGGAATTCTTTTGTCCCTGCGATGAGTTCAAGGGGCAACTTGCGGATTGCGAGTATCATGGGCTTTGCCATTGTCGGCTTTATCTGAAGCCATGATGGAATCGCTTTCGAGGACAAGGGCGATATTGGGCGAGGAGGCGAGCGAGCGCCTCTCAAAGCTTAGGGTATTGTTGGTCGGCGTGGGAGGAGTAGGCAGTTGGTGCGCCGAGGCGTTGGTGCGAACGGGTCTTAAGAATCTGATATTGATGGATGACGATATCGTAGTCGAATCGAACGTCAATCGGCAGAGCATGGCGACATGCAAGACGATTGGCGAGGCCAAGGTGGAGGCGATGGAACGGCGATTGCGCGAACTCTCGCCCGACTGTCGCGTGCAGGCCCTGAAGCGGCGTTTCGAGCGAGCGGAGCAGCTTGACGAATTCGCGGTGGATTTGGTAATTGACGCGATAGACGATGTAAGCGGCAAGGCGCAGCTGATTCTCGGCGCGGCGGCGAGGGGGCTGCCGATAATCTCCAGCATGGGCGCGGCATTGCGGTTCGACCCGACCAAAGTCAGGGTATCGCGCTTCGAGAAGGTAGAGGGCGATGGCTTGGCGCGGGCGTTGCGGAATCGCTTTCGCAAGTTGAAGGCGACGCCAAGGCCGTGGAAATGCGTATGGAGTTCGGAAGCGCCGATATCGAGCGAGGAGCGCGGTAGCTTGATGCAGGTGACCGCCACGTTCGGGCTGGTAATCGCCAGCGAGGTGGTGAACTTCTGCCGATGAGAAAAAAGTTTATTTTCACCCCTTGTCACCCAAATGGGTATATGCTATAATTCTCAATGTAAGGCGATTTGGTAGTTTAGTCAACCTAATAAAAGGAGAAAACAAATGAAGAAGATGATGCTTGTGGCCGGCGCGGTTGCGTTGGCAGTTGGTTTTACCGCGTATGCGGAAGAGAAGGAACCGTGGTTTGATACGGGTATTCCCGAATATACGGAATTCCCAACTACGCCAGCTGATGGTGCTTGGGGGAATACTGATGGCGCTACGCTCAATTTGGATGGCGATGCGCCCGCGCTTGATCTCAACGCACCAGCCGAAACTCCGCTTACGTTCACTCCGAACGATGCGGCGGTGATCATCGATGAAGAAGGTAATTTGCATGAAGTGGAGGTTACTTCGGTGATTACGTTCGAGGCGTTCGACGAGGTTCCAGAGGTTCCGGAGGATGCGAAGGGCGCCATCTGCGTCGTCAAGGATGCCGAGCTCGACTACGCGTATTGGTATTTGGCGGCTGGCGATGGCGAAAATGAATGGGTGAAGTACGAGGACGGTAGCGCAACTCCGAAGGAACCCCTTGAAGTGACGATTTCCCTCAAGTGCGAAGGAACAACAGGCGAAGAAGCTTTGGTTACCTACGTGATCGATGGAGAGCCCATCGTCGAAGAGACGTCGATTTATCTTCCCGATCCGGATGAGGAGCCGACGAAGATTTCGACGGTGAACTTCACCGGCAATGGTCAGGTGTCGGCGCTTTCCGGTCAGGAGATTCCGTTTGGTCCAGTTCCTCCGCCGGTCGAACCAGTCAGTCCTGGTCAGACGGTTACCGTAACAGCCGATTCCGAAGAGGCGGCGCTTGCGAAGTGCGAAATCGCGGTGACATCGCCGGATGAATCGGTGATTACGACCGATGATTACAAGGGCTACTTCAAGCTCGTGGCGAAGGATAATGAGGATGGAACCTTCGATGTAAGTTGCGTGCTCGACGAGGAGAAGCTCGACATTCCGGTTTCGGTTACGGAGATCGCGGGTCAGCTCACTACCTTCACGACCAGTTTCGAGCTCACGAACGCCAAGCCGGGTCTCTATTATTCGGTTCTCCAGAGCGACACCGAGTTGAAGCCGACGAGCGAAGGCGAGCGCACGATGGCCGATGCTGAGGGCGCGGTCAGCGTAAAGGCGACGAAGTTCGAGAACAAGGGTATGTATATACTTAAGGTTTCTACGGACGCGAGTGACCCTGAGTAAGCTAAGGGTGCGTCGGGTAAAGAATGGGGGCGCGGTTTTCCGCGCCCCTTCTTTTTGCAAAGAGAAAGGAAATTTAACATCATGTTTGGTGGAATCGCAGCGATTTTTTTGGCCACGCTCGCAGTGGAGAGCGTGCCAAACCCAGTAGTCAGATTCGTGCATACCGGGCGTTATTTGCCTCCTGCGGGAGAGCGCACCGTCGAAATAGAGGCGGTGAACACGACTAATCTCGAGACCACATTATATCGGGTAATGCCGCAGAATATCGTGCAGTTATTGGCGCGCGAAGAACATATGTATGGTAATTACTGGCAGCGCGATGGCGTGGAGGATGATACGGTTGACCTATCCTGCGAGATTACCAATCAAGTAATCAAGTTGGCCAATCGGCCGAACGAAAAACATTCGCTCAGAATACCGATTGTCGACGAGGATGGCGACGGCAAGAACGGAATATATCTGCTCAAGGTATCTCCCGGGAATGAGGATTGGGTGGATAAGTATCGGTTGATATGCATTTCCGATTTGGGGTTATCGGTAAGGCGATGCGATGAAGATACGATTGGAGTTTGGGTAATGTCGCTACTGAAGGGCAGTCCAATCAAGGGCGCGAGGGTATCGGCGTATTCGGCGCAGAATGTGAAGATAATGGAAGGCGTGACGAATGAAGATGGCTGGTGCAAGCCAACGCGAATCGCGAAAGGAAACCCCTTTGTAGTGGTCGTAACTTCGTCGAATGGCGACGACATGACCTTCATGGCGCTTAAGCAAAAGTCGTACATCGCGGAAAACGTCTACGATCGTTATCTCGCGGAGGATGGCATCGAGGCGTACATTTGGACCGATCGCGGAATTTACCGACATGGCGAGAATATCTTCATGCAGGCATTGGTGCGCAACGGCAAGCGCGTCGCCCCAGAACCAATGCCATTGGAGATCGTGTTGGAAAAGCCGGATGGAAAGATATACAAGCGAATCACGAAATTGACCGATGAATATGGCTCAATCGCGATAGATGAATTGTCGGTTCCCGACGAGGAGGCGAGCGGAGTGTGGCGCTTAAGCGTGCGCATTCCGGGCAAGGGTATGACATTGGGCAACGAGGCGATTCTGATCGAGGAATTCACGCCTCCGCAGATTCGCGTGAGAGTGGAGTTGCCGAACGAGACGACGGCGACATGCGGCAATTTCACGTTCAACGTCTTCGGCGAGCATCTATTCGGCGGCGTAGCGAAGGGGATGAAGTGTCAAGGCGCGATCGCATTCAACGATACGCCATTCTCGCCGAAGGGCTGGGAGGGCTGGTATTTCGGCAATGAGGATGCATCGCTTAAGCCGAATTTCACGCGCATTGAAAACCTGCGACTCGATGATAACGGCAAGGTGGAGATCGCCGCTGCGATGAAACCGGATATTGGTAAGCCCAAGGCGGCGGTGATGGTAACGGCGCAGGGAACGGTAATTGAAGATGGCGGGCGCGGAGATTCGGCAAGCGCGAAGATGCTCGTTCACTATTATCCATATTACATCGGCTCAAACTTGGATTCGTGGGTGCATGCGGATGAGGGGATGCGGCCAGAGATCGAGTTGGCGTGCGTAAGTAGCGATGGCGCGCGACTCGCGACGGAAAAGACGCTCATCGCGAAAGTGGAGCGCGTCGATACCATATACAATTACCAGAGCATGAATCGTTGGACGAGTTGGCAATGCGAGCAAGTTCGCACGATGGTCGGCAAGAGCTTCGAGGTGCATACCTCCACGAACGGGAACACGAAGATAGAGTTGCCGATTACGAAATGCGGCGATTACGTGCTCACGGTCAGCGATCCGGAGGCGAAGGTATCGTATGCGAAGCAATTCTATCTAAGCAACTATGGCGACGCCATGGTGCGCGCGCTGCTTTCCACGCCAGGCGCGATAACCATTGAGTGCGACAAGAAGGTGTATCGTCCCGGCGACATTCCGCGCCTGCTTGTGAAGGCGCCATTTACCGGCAAGGCGATGATGTCGGTATCGCGCGATAGGGAACGCTATACCGAATTTCTGACGTTGACCAACGCCACGAGCGAAGTCGTGCTAAAGCCGGTAACGCGCGAGGATGCGCCGAATCTCAATGTCTTCATCAGCTTGATTCAAAGCGCAGGCGAGAACTCGCGTCACTTGGCGGTGCGTTCGCGCGGCGAGGCGCAAATCGCCGTGCGTCCGAAAGACGAGGAACTCGCGATCGACCTAAAGGCGGAGCTTAGCTCGCCCAAGGAATTGGCGGTATCCATCTGCGCGGCCGGCGCCGAGAAGGCGCATATCACGGTAGTAGATGAGGGGATACACATATTGACCAACGAGCAGATTCCCAAGCCATACAATTATTTTATGCGGTTGCGGAGCGGGAATTTATCGCTTTACGATATCTACGATAGCATATTGCCGATATTGGGCGAGGATGCGCTTAGGGCGAGCGGCGTAAAGACTGGCGGCGGAATGGAGACGAGCTTGTTGAATCGGTTGAGTCCCGTGACTTCGCGGCGCTTCAAGCCGCTATCATTGTGGAGCGGCGAAGTATCGCTAAGCGATGGGCGCGGCGACATCGTATTCAAGTTACCAGAATTCGCGGGCGAGGTAAGGGTTACCGCCGTGGCGTACAGCGCGAAGGCATGCGGTTCGAAGGCGTTGCAGCGTAAGATTACGCCCAAGCTCGTGATGCTGCCCGATGCTCCGCGCTTCGTGGCGCCAGAGGACTGTTTCGACATCACCTTGCCGATCTACAATCGCAGCGGCGAGGCGGCGGAAGCGGCGGTCGAGATCAGAGTGGATGCGGAATGCGTATTGAAAGAGCCTGCGCTCGCCTTGGCCGATGATGCGTCAACGAATATTACGGTGAGAGTAAGGGCGCCGCGCGAGCCCGGCGAGATGACGCTAATCTATCGCGTAACAGGGATGGGAGAGCAGCATGAGAAGACGCTCTATTTGCCGGTGCGGCCAGCTGTCGCTTGGCGCGAGACGGCTGGCGTTACCCCAGAAAGCGAATGGGTGGTACCGACGAACGGACGCTGGACGGCGAAGATATACGATAATCCAATGGGCGAATATTCGCACGCCTTGGAATGGCTGGCGGATTATCCGCATGGCTGTTTGGAGCAGACTACCTCGCGGGCATTCCCGCTGTTGGGCGCTGGCGACTTGCTAAGCGGCGTTACTTCCAATGGCGCGGAATACATAAGCTTCGCCGTAAAGCGCGTTGAATCAATGCTTAAATACAATGGTTTTACGGCGTGGCCAGATTGCGAGTATTCGCCGTGGGATATGGATGTGTCGAATTACGCCATGCATTTCTTGGTCGAGGCCGATTTGAATGGCTATGAGCTTCAGGATTGGACGAAACGCAGGATACTCGATCTTCTTCAGAATTGGGCGGGCGATAAGAATTTGAATGTTGCCGCGTATGCGTGTCATACGCTCATGATCGCAGGATTCCCGTGCAATGGCGAGATGTATTCGCTCTACGATAAGCGCGAGAAATTGTCGTTCCTATCGCGGGCGCGATTGGCGCGCGCCTTTATCAGGATTGGCGAAGTGGATCACGCGCGTACGCTCCTCAAGAATGTGGATACGCCATGTTCCGTAAAGGAGGCCGCGTTTATGATGGTGGCGCTATTGGAACTCGACGCGAAGGAGCCACGCATTCTCTCGCTGTTGGAGTATCTCATTCGTGAGCGCGACCGCGCTACCTACGCTTGGGGAACTACGGAATCGAATGCTCATGCCTTGTGGGCGATTGGTGCATATTTCAGAAATTCGCCGTTGCCGAAGAACACTCGCCTGGTTGCATGGAAGAAGCTGGAATTACCCTCCGCAAGCGAGGTGTGGGCGGAATCGAACGGCATCATGCTACAGCGGCGGATACTGACGACGGAAGGCAAGGAGGCCGATCTTGGCAATTTGCATGTAGGCGACTTGGTCAACATCGAATTGTCAATCTCGGTTCCGGATGATCGCGTGCTCAGCGATTTGGTTGTTGAAGATCTCTTCTCGGGCGCGATGGAACCGATATTCGAGGAGTTGAAAGATCAATTTTGGATACTGCGCACCGATATCCGCGACGATAGGGCATTGGTGTTTTCCACGCGCTTTAATCTGGAGAGAGGCCGTGCGGCGAAGTTCACGTATCCGATGCGAGTGGTTTCGGCGGGTGAGTTCATTCTGCCGGGGACGAGTGTGGAAGGTATGTATTTGCCTAATCTTCGCGCTCGTCTCGCTCTTACTCGCATCGTGGTTCACCGTTGATTGGTGCGATGATGGCGCCGAGCATTATCCTGGGGGGACGATCCTCTGGGATAATGCCGGCAACGTAATTAGGGTAACGCTGGGCACGGACGATACCGATTGCCGACCGTACTACGAAGCGAGCGGTGATGATTGGATCGTCAAGGCGCTGATCGCGGTTGAGGATGGAGAGTTCTGGTCGCATCATGGAGTCCGCCCGCTGAGCATCGTCCGCGCCGCCATGCAGAATCTATGTTCTCGCCGCCGCATTTCAGGCGCTTCGACGATCACGATGCAGGCGGTGCGCCTCATTCATCCCCATCCCAAGACGCTGTGGTGGAAGTGGAAGGAGGCGATAATGGCGCTCAAATTGGAGCGCCAACATACCAAGCTTTGGATACTTACGCAATACCTGAATCGTGCGCCGTATGGATCGAACTTCGTAGGCATCGAGGCTGGCGCGCAGGGCTGGTTCGGCAAACACGCCAAGGATCTTGGCATTGGCGAGGCCGCGCTATTGGCGGGTATGGTGCAGGCTCCCTCGCGCTATCGCCCCGATCGTGGCTATGATAAGGCGATCGTTCGCCGCGACTACGTGCTTTCGCGAATGCGCGAACTGAATATGATTACCGATGAACAGTTTTGCGATGCGAAGAAGGTGAAGCCCATCGTCAATCGCGCGCCGCGTCCATTCAAGTATCCGCACTTCTGCGATTGGGTATTGGCGAATCATGGCGCAGCGCGAACCGCGCTTGACGCCGATATTCAGGCGCTTTGCGAGCAGGCGGTGAACACGGGCGCCGAGGATAATCGTTGCGCCTCCGCCGCAGTGGTGATGGAAGTAAGGACGGGCGAGGTAATCGCGATGGCGTGCAGCGGAGATTATTTCAGCCCCGATTCGGGACAGTTCAATACCGCCACCGCGGCGCGTCCCGCCGGTTCTACTCTGAAGCCGTTCCTTACCGCATTAGCGTTGGATCGCGGAATAGTAGCGCCCGAGACGCTGTTGGAAGATTCTCCCATTACCTATAGCCAGTATCATCCCGCGAACTTCGATGGAAAGTATCGCGGCTTGGTGACGCTAAAGGATGCGCTGATACTTTCGCTCAACATTCCCTTCGTGCAGATATTGAACTTCATTGGCGTGAAGGACTTCGCGGAGAATTTGCGGGCGCTTGGTTTTCGTCATCTTGGGGACGCCTCGAAGTTGGGGTTGGGGTTGGCGATTGGCAATGGCGAAGTGACTTTGGTCGAATTGGTTTCGGCGTATCGTCGATTGGCGGGCGGAGGGGAGAGGATTTTCTCGCCACGCGCATGCTATCAAATCGCCGAGATGCTCTCTGGCGAAGAACGCTCGTCGTCGGCGTTGGGACATAACGCGGCGGTGAGGATCTCGCGTTTCGCTTGGAAGACTGGAACTTCCAGCGCATATCGCGACGCTTGGACGATTGCGTGGAATCCGCAATACGTGATTGGCGTATGGTGCGGACATCTCTCGGGCAGGTTCGGCGATACGGCGATCGTGGGGGCGAAGGCCGCCGCGCCAATCGCCTGGAAGATCGCCCGCCAACTCTATCCGCAGAATGATGGACCATGGTTTGAAAGGCCTCAAGGAATGGTGGAGACGCTATCCGTGGCGCCCAAGCGGTTTCGACGAACCAAGGCGGGCAAGTTGATGATTTGCAAGCCAGAGGAGGGGGCGAAGTTCGAGTTGGTCGAGGGGATAACGAATCAGAAGTTAGTGTGCAAGGCGATTGGTCGCGAGGTGGGTACGAGAATTTGGTGGTTCATGGATAATCGAATGATTGGCGAGAGCGATGGCGAAAGCGCAATTACGGTCGATATGGAGGCGGGTGAACATCTCATCACCGCCGCCACGATGGATGGCGAATCGGATGCTGTGCACATCAAAATCGCTCCATTCGCGGTGGCTATTATACCCGAATTTTGATACAATGGTATCAAAAGATGGGAAAGAATGAACAATTAATCGCAGGTGATTTTATGCGAATGAGGATAGAATTTCTCGATCCATGCCATCTATTGGTTGACGAGGTAGTTGATTGGCTATGCGGGAATGGCGTTTACCAAGGCAGGGTAAGGGAGATTTCGGAGGGGGTAAAGGCGCTTGACCACATTATGGTCGTGGTTCCCACGGCGCAGAGCGGCAGGTCGTTGCGATTAGGACTGGCGAAGGCGGCGGCGAAATTGGGTTGGGGAGGCATCTTGCCGCCGAAGATCGTGATGCAGAACACCTTGCTTACCGCGAAGAAAAACAGGGTAGCGACGGAAGCGGAGGAGATGGCGATATTAGCGGGCATCCTGATGGATATAGAGATAGCCGATTTTCCAAATCTATTTCCGGTTCCGCCAGCCGATAGGACGATTGATTGGGCATTGTCGCTTGCGAGTTCGCTGATGGGGGTAATGCGCATTCTCGGCGAGGGGGCGCTATTGATGGGCGAGGTGCAAGGCGGTGAGGACGAGTTGCGTTGGCGAGAGTTGGGCAGAATCGAGGCGATGTTTCTCAAAAAGCTCAATGACAATGGGGTAATGGCGGATTCGCAGGCGCGAAGGGAGGCGATAAAGGAGGGCTGCCATGAAGAGGGAATTTGCGAAATTGTATTACCGAGTGTAGTCGATATTCAGCAGGCACTCATCAAATATCTTGGCAATTCTTCGCAACAAGTAACGATTCTTAAGCATGCGGAGGAGCGCGACGCGGCGAAGTTCGACGAGTGGGGCAGGCCAATTGATTTCTTCGTGGCGGCGATACAACCGGAGATAATCGAAACGGCACCGACGGCGATAGTGGAGGCGGATGACGTGGCGCGGTTTTTCCGCGAGGTTGGCGATGAGGAGGCGTTTCCAGCTTTGGTGGTTTGCGATGCGGAGATGTATCCTGAACTAAAAGGAGCGTTCCAGAATTACTTTGCCGAGGGAGAACTCACCTTGAGGAATCCGGCAAAGGATCAATTGGCGAAGTCGGCATTGGGGAGATTGTTGATTTCGATTCTGGAATTATCCGAAAGTGGCGGATACGATACGCTTTCGACCTTCGTGAGGATGGGCGATGTGGTTCGTTGGGCGGCGGTTGAACTTAAGGAGACGCCGGCGACGATTGTTACTTTCGTGGGGGCGCTAAGCAGCATACAGAACAATCATCTGCCACGCACGATCGAGGATACGATCAAAGCGGCGGCGATGGAGGCGACGAACGCGTGGGAGGAGGCGGACCGATTCGCGGCCGCAGGGCTTATAAGGTTGGTAAAGGCGATTCAAAACGAGATTGTCCAGCCATTCGAATATTTGAGGAAGATATTTTCCACGATTCAATTGGACGAAAAGGAGGCGACCGATTGCGAGTTAATCGCGGCGGCGGAGAAGGTTCGAGATTTGAGGGCGGCGTGCGGCAGCGAGCTTATCGAGGAGCGGTTTCGCGGGGCATTGCAGATGCGACTCATCAAAGAGGCCACGTATATGTTGGAACCGCGAACGGCCAATATCCTTTCGACCACGGGATGGCTTGAGCTACCGTGGTGCGCGGAAGAAGAGATAGTAATTACCGGCTTCAACGAGGGGAAAGTGCCTGAAAACATCGTGGGGCATCCATTCGTGCCCGATAGTCTACGCAAAACTTTGGGATTGATGACCAATGATAGGCGAGCGATGCGAGATTCATTTATCCTCGCGCAGGCGGTGAGATGTCGCAAGCAAGAGATGGTAAGGGTGCATCTTCATCAGATCGATAGGGACAAAAACGTGATGAAGCCATCGCGCTTGTTGTTTTTGGGCATAGCGGACGAAGATTTACCGGAATTGGCGAAGCGTCTTTATGTCGTTACGAAGGGAGTATCGGGGGCGCCGCCAAAAGAATTGCCGAAAGCGTGGCGGCTCAAGTTGCCGATACCGCCAAGGGAGTTGACTTGGCGAGAGCAAATCGCGCCAACGATATTGGATCAGTATATCAAATCTCCATTCGCATTTTACCTCAAGGAAATATTCGATGAGCATGCGGATGATCATCGGCGAGAATTGAGCGCATTGACATTCGGGAACATCTGCCACGCGGCGCTTGACGCATTCGCACGGAAGGGCCCGAAAGATTCGACCGACGCGAAGGAGATAGCGGCATATTTGGCCAATGAAGTAAAGGGGCACTTCGCGGCATACGGCGAGCATTTGCCGGCAATCATCGAATTGCAGAGTGAGGCGGCGATAATGCGATTGAGCCACTTTGCGGAACAGCAGGCGGCGCGACGAAAGGCAGGCTGGAGGATTATCGCTTCGGAGCAGTCGTTCAAATGCAGGATAAAGGGGTGCCCTACGGTATTAAGCGGCAAGGTCGATCGAATCGATGAGCATGAGATAACCAAGGAGTTGGCAATTATTGACTATAAAACTTGGGATCGTGGAAGCGACGATAAGAAGGATAGCATTCAGTTGCCGGCATATCGAGCGATGGTCGAGACCTCGAAGATGTACGATTCAGCGAAGGCGCACACCGCAAAGGCGTTCTACTGCATTCTATCAGGGCGGGCGGAGGACGTGAAGTTCGATGAAGAGAATGCATATCATGAGGGGCAGCAAAGCGAGGCGGAGGATAAGATCGTCAAGGAGCTTGAGAAGCTCGCAAGGGGCATATTCTATTCATCGGATGACAAGAAGCAAAGAATAAAGGAATATGATTCGCTTTTGGGGGAGTCGATAGAGGAGGGGATCGACCCGGAATGGCTTGATGATCAACGGCGGCGATTGGAGGAGAAGAAATGAAATTTCCGCCATTGACAGTAATTGAGGCATCGGCGGGAACTGGCAAGACATTCGCGTTGGTCACGAGACTATTGCAGCTTATTTTCAATGGCACGGAGCCCGAGCGAATCGTGGCGCTTACCTTCTCGCGCTTGGCGGCAGGGGAGATATTCAATAGTTTCATCGAGCGGCTCGCACAGGCGGCGAAGGAGCCGCGCATTGCTGTGGAAGAGTCGGAGAGGGTAGGGCTCAAGTTGTGCACGAATGATTTCAGCGAAAAGCTCAGGAACGTTATCAATCATCAGCATCTATCCATGATAGGCACATTGGATAGCTTTCTTATGCGAATCGTGCGGATGATACCATTGGAACTCGGGTTGGCAGGGGATATCTCAATAATGAGCGATTATCAATCGCCAGTGGAACGGTTGCGGTTGGTAGGGGAGATATTGATGCTGGAATCGGGCGACGCGAAGGCAGTATTCCACGATGCGTTTCAGCTGACATTCGGTGGAGCCGACGAGAAGATGTTTCTCGAAAGCTTCGCAAAGTTCATCGAGGGGTGGCACGTGCGATATATGGATAAGGGCGATGTGCATTTATGGGGAGAGGCGGAGACGATTTGGGGAAAGGACATTCCAAATGATCTCGAAGTAACGCTTGCGAGCATTCGCGCATCGGCAAGGGAATTGCAGAGGTTCGCAGGAAAATCGGGAGCGGATAAGTTCATTTCGGCGGTCGCAGAGTTCGATGGAAGATTACCAGATACCTTTCCGAAATGCATGCAGGATGATAGCGCCTTTTGTGAAATAGTAAGAAAGATGTGTATGTGGAAGATCGCGCAGGCACTCAAGACGACGCAAGGGCTATACAGGTTAATGCATATCTACGAGAGCATCTACAAACTCAAGGTTCGTCAAAAGGGGCGCATCACCTTTGAGGATATACCGCGACTACTGAATTCGCTCAGCGAAGGAGTGCGCTTACCGCTTGAATACCGAATGGACGTAAAGTTTGATCATTGGGCATTGGATGAATTTCAAGATACGAGCAGAGAGCAGTGGCGAGCGATCAAGAACCTTATCTACGAGAGCAGTCATCAAGATTCGGGTAAGAGCGTGTTCATCGTCGGGGATCGAAAGCAGTCCATATACGAGTGGCGCGGCGGGGATGTGAGGATTCTCAACGAACAGGTAGGGGAGGCGCAAAGAGTAGACAATAGATTGTTGTCGCTCGATGAATCATACCGATATGTAAGCGAGATAGCAGAGGCGGTAAACCGAGTTTTTGGCGAGGCGCATGTTCGGGGTATGATCGATATGGACGAGGCGAACGAGGGGTCGGTTTGGCGGTTTCGCGAGCACGTAAGCCACGATAGGGAAAAGCAGGGATTCGTTGAGGTAATTCAGGCGAGCAAGGCAGGCAATCAAGCGAGAATTTCAGATTTCTTCGAGCCAATAGTCAATGCACTAAAGGCTGTTCAACCATGGGAGCGGGGAATAACGACAGCAATTCTCGTTCGCAAGAACAAGGAAGGCGAGGAGATATTGGCGCATCTCAAGGCACAGGGCATCGACAAGGTAATATTCGAGGGGGAGAGCAAGATAGCGGATTCGCCAGTAATTTCGGCGATGGTGGAATTGGTGAAGATGGCCGAATACGCAGAGGATAAGTATGCGTATGAGCACATTCATCTATCGCCAATCGGCAAGGCGATTTATCCAAATGGCGTTCCTCCGGCGGCTGAACTTTCGGCGCGGCTATTGGAAGACTTTACGAAAATGGGAATGGTGCGAAAGTTTCGCGAAGTGCGAGAGGCAATCAAGGTAATTCCGGAGGTATGGAACAGCTTTACGGAGTCGCGCTTCGAAGATTTCATCAAGTGCGTTGCGGAATTTGAGATGATGCGAAATTCAACGATGCGCCTATCCGACTTCATAACGTATCTTGATTACAAGATGCGCAGAGATTATGCGGAGCCGGAGATGGTGAGAATCATGACGATACATCAATCGAAGGGGCTGGGATTCAAATGGGTAATCGCGCCGCTATTCGAGCATGATAAGCTATCGTCAAGCCGACATATCGGACCGCTTGAAGGCGAAGAACCAAAGTGGATACTTTCCAATCCATCCGAAAAGGCCATCGCGAATGACGTAGTTTTAGCCAAGGCCGAACGCAGGCGGCAGCAGATTCAGCGATACAATTCGCTTTGCCTTTACTACGTGGCAATGACGAGAGCGGAGCAGGCATTGACCTTGATACTTGATCCGCTTTCGCAGAGCGCGAAGGGGGGCAAGGCGGGGAAGGCAGCGGCGACGGCGGAGAAGTTCAGCGATCTCGTTCGTAGTTCCGGACTTTCCACAAGCGGGCGCAAGGACTGGTATTGTGACTATGCCTTGAAGAAGGACGATGGACAAGCGGACGATGGAGAAGCGGGTAAGGCGAGGGATGGTTTGCATAGGCAATTGAGAAGGCAATTGACGAAGTTGCGTCCAAGTGAAGCTGCTTACACGGGGCTAAACGGGGGATGTCTATTCGCGGAAGACTTTGGGAAGGCGAAGGAACTGGGCGTAGAAGTGCATGCGAGATATCAGCAAATAGAATGGGCGACAGCGGAAGAGGCGGCGAAACTACCGAGCGCATTTCGCGAAGCATTCACAAGGCCATCACCAGAGGCGAGAGCGTGGAGGGAGCGCAAGTACGAGCTCTTTATGGATGGCAGGTGGGAATCGGGGCAATTCGATCGCGTAGTATTCAATAGGAGCGGAGACAATTTGGCGGCCACAATCTATGATTTCAAGACGGATGGAAAACTCAATGGAGAAAGCGATAGCGAGTTCTTGAAGAGGATGCGGTTCAAGCATTCATCGCAGTTGACGACCTACAGGCGGGCGCTTGCGATATTGACGAAAATACCGATAGAGCGAATAACGATAAGATTGCTATTGGAATCAACTGGCATGGCATTGCCGTTGTAGGCAAAAATATCAAATTCGTTGTTTTAACAACTGACATTCCCACGGAGGATATCGCATAATATGCGCCGCCGCGAGAAATGGTTCTTTCGGCGCAAAACAAACGAAAGGAAAAATACATGAAATTCTATAAATGCGAAATCTGCGGTAAGATCGTAGCGATGGTAAAGGAGACGCCAATCGATACGATCTGCTGCGGGCAGACGATGCGCGAACTCGTTCCCGGAACGAGTGATGGCGCAAAGGAAAAGCACGTGCCAGTATATGAAGTCGCTGGCGACATAGTGCGGGTGAAGGTAGGGTCGATTGCGCACCCGATGATGAGCGAGCATCATATAGAGTGGATAGCAATTGAGACCGAGAATGGGAATCAACGAAAGGAGCTTGATTCTAGCGACAAGCCAGAAGCCGTGTTCGCTTTGGTTCCGCACGACAAGGTGAAGAACGTATACGAGTATTGCAATCTTCATGGGCTTTGGAAGACCTAAGAAATTAAGAGGAGGGGAAGATGAATAGCAATAACTCACGCATGTTTTGTCGCCAATGTCAGGAGACATTTGGAAATACTGGTTGCACGATGAGCGGCGTTTGCGGGAAGCGGCCAAACACATCGGCGTTGATGGATGAACTGCTGGCGCGGGTCGAGGATCTTGCGATAAGTTACAAATCATCGCCCACGCTTGGCCGCTTTGTAACGCGAGCACTCTTCATGACCATCACGAACGCCAACTTCGATGATGCGCGATTCAAGAGCGCAATCAGTACCGCAGAACGTCTGCTTGGTCGAGTTTCGGGGCGCAAGAAGCCGCGAATATTCGACGAATCCAATGCGGACTTAAGGAGCGCAAAGGAGCTTATATTCTTCGGATTGAAGGGAATCGCCGCCTACTGCCACCATGCGGAGATGTTGGGGCATGAAGACAAGGACATTTATGATTTCATCTTCAGGACCATACGTAGAATCGCCAAATCAGGCGACATGGACGAGTTGACGAAGACGATTATGGAATGCGGAAAGATGGCGGTGAAGGCGATGGCTCTTTTGGATGCGGCCAACACATCCGCTTACGGAGATCCATCGGCAGCGAAGGTAAGTCTCGAGGTAGGCAAACGCCCAGGGATATTGGTTTCCGGGCATGACTTGCGCGATTTGGCGGAGTTGCTTGAACAGACCAAGGATATTGGAATAGATATCTATACGCACGGGGAAATGCTACCAGCGCATTACTACCCAGCGTTTAGAAAGTATCCGCATCTAAAAGGCAATTATGGTAATGCATGGCATTGTCAGCAAAACGACTTCTCCACTTTCAATGGGGCGATTCTGATGACAACGAATTGCATAGTGCCAATATTTGATGCGTACAGGGACCGGATTTTCACGACTGGAATCGCGGGATATCCCGGGGTTCGGCATATCGCTGATCGCAAGGATGGCAAGGCCAAGGATTTCTCGGTGATTATCGACAAGGCAAAGTCGTGTGCGTCGCCGAAGGAAATTGAAAGGGGGGAGATCGTAGGTGGCTTTGCGCATAATCAGGTATCGGCGATGAAAGATAAGATCATCGCCGCCGTCAAGGAAGGCGAGATTCGCAAGTTCGTTGTTCTTGCGGGTTGCGATGGGCGGCATATCACGCGTGAGTATTATTCGCAACTCGCAAAGGAGTTGCCAAACGATACGATAGTCTTGACAGCGGGGTGCGCAAAATATCGCTTCATCAAGAATATCAAAGGTGAGATCGCTGGCATTCCACGCGTTCTTGACGCAGGACAATGCAATGATTCGTATTCGCTCGTCATTATCGCATTAGCCTTGAAAGAGGCGTTGGGCGTTGATGACGTGAATAAGCTTCCATTGGCGTTTGACATCGCGTGGTATGAGCAAAAGGCGGTTGCGGTATTGCTCGCGTTGCTATCAATGGGGTTCCATAATATTAGATTGGGGCCAACATTGCCCGCATTCCTATCATCGGCGGTGAAAAACATACTGGTTCAAAAGTTTGGCATCAGTACAATTGGCGATGTCAAAGGCGACATAAAAGCGATGATGGGCTGAGCCGTAATCAAAGGCGGGCGCACAAGCGGGGTGCATGGCAATCGCTTATGCACCCCACTTGTTTATCATGGGTAAAAAAGTGTATAATCTCAGCTACCATGAAAACGATTAAACAGAAAACGGCAGAGGTCAAGAAGAAAACATCGGCGAAGAAATCGGCGACGAAGGCAAGCATAATCTTTCCGCGCGCATGCAGATTATTGAAGGATATGAGCGATGATGAATTCGCAAGAATATGCGAATGCATGCAAGTTCAAGAGCTTCATTTGAAAAACAAAGAAACGTTCATCCACGAGACGGATTTGTGCAATCGCATTGGTATCGTGGTGATGGGCGCGGTTAGGTTGACTCGTCAGCGGTTGGATGGCGGGCGCGTGATGTTAGAGACGATTGGCGAAAACGGAGTTTTTGGCATGACATACGTCTTTCGTGATGTGAAGACGATGGGCATAAGCATAAGTGCGGTTGGCGATACGGTAGTATTGTTGTTCAATACTGATAAGATTCCGCATCCATGCCATAAAGTATGTTCAGCACATCTATTGTTTATCAAGAATCTATTGGCGGTGATGAGCCAAACCACATTTCAGCTCAAACAGCGGTTACGCATTCTTTCGCAACATACGATTAGGGGGAGGTTATCCGTTTTTCTACAGATATACGCGAAACGGATGCATTCAAACTCGTTTGACATACCTTACAATCGACAGGCATTGGCAGATTTGCTATGCGTGGAACGAAGCGCCTTGTCGGCGGAAATATCAAAATTGCGCAATGAGCACAAGCTTGAGGTAGAGAAAAATCATTTTAAGATTCTTGGGTGATGCCGTGGACTAAAACGCGGTAATTTGATAAAATACGCACTACATTTTTTTGACATACAGGAGTATATGCTTAAATGAAGACTGCAAAGAAGAGTTTGGAAAACTGCCAAGTCGAGATCAAGGTGGAGTTGGATGCCGCTGAAATCGTCGGTATCATCAAGGATGTTGAGAAGGCGTTCATGCGTGAGGCGCAGTTGCCCGGCTTTCGCAAGGGGAAAATTCCATTGCAGATCATCCGCAAGGAATTCGCGAATGGAATGAAGCAGGAGATCGAGCGGGCAATGTTCCAGAAGAAGTACGCCGAAGCCGCGAAGGCGGAAGGCGTGGAGCCGATATCGCTTTCGGATGTGAAGGATATTTCGTACACTAATGATGGTGGCGCATTTACCGCAATCGTGGAGGTTCGTCCGGAATTCAAGTTGCCTACCTACAAGGGATTGAAGGTTGAGTTCAAGGATGCGAAGGTCGAGGATTCCACCGTGAGCGAGCAGGTCGAGCGGCTTCGCGCTGCATACGCGAAGTTTGAGGATGCGAAGGAAGGCGAGATGGTTTCGCAGGGCGATTATGTTCAGTTCGATTATACTGGCATGGTCGGCAAGAAATCGATTCTTGAGATCAATCCGGAAGCGAAGATCGTCGGTGAGGGCAAGGGGTTCTGGACGCAAGTCGACGAAGGCAGGTTCTTGCCCGAGATCTTGGATGCGCTCAAGGGAATGAAGATTGGCGAGACGAAGAGCGATATCAAGGTCAAGTTCGACAAGGCGAGCGCGCCTGAGGGGCTCAAGGGCGAGAAGGCGGCATATACGATTACCCTAAAGGCGTTTCGCCATCAGATTCTGCCGACGGATGCAGAATTCGCGGAACGGGCCAAGGCGGAAAGCTACGAGAAGTTGGTCGCCGATACACGCGCCACGCTGGAGAAGCGTGCGATTGAGCAGGAGTCGATTCGGCGCGAGAACGAAGCGATTGAGCTTTTGATGAAGAAGGTAAATTTTGAAGTTCCGCAAAGCCAGGTTCGTCGCGCGATGGATGGATATCTGCAGGAATTAGCCCAGCGTGCGCAGTATTCCGGTCTTGGGGCGGAATACTTCGAGAAGAATCGTGATAAAATAATGAAAGATGCGGAAGAGACGGCGACCAAGCAAGTTCGCTTGTGGTATGTGTTGGACGCGATTGCAAAGGAAGAAAAGATTGAAGCGAAGGACGAGGAGCGCGGTAAGAAGGTAATGGAGTTTATTCTCGCTAACGCGAAGAAATGAGAAACATGAATAGTTACATGATACCATACGTCGTTGAGCAAACCGGCAAGGGCGAGCGGACATACGATATTTATTCGCGACTATTGATTGATCGCATCGTGTTCATTTCTGGTGAAGTAAACGACGAAATGGCCAATGCGATTTGCGCTCAATTGTTGTTTTTGCAATCGCAGGATGCCAAGAAGGAGATTTCGGTATATGTAAATTCTCCAGGCGGGAGCGTGACTGCGGGCTTGGCGATTTACGATACCATGCAGTTCGTGAAGTGTCCAATCGCCACATATTGCATTGGGCAAGCGGCGTCAATGGGAGCAGTCCTGTTGACGGCGGGCGACAAGGGGCGTCGTTTTTCGCTTCCGAATGCGAGAATAATGATTCATCAGCCATGGGGAGGAGCCGAAGGCAAGGCGAGCGACATTGAGATTACGGCTCGTGAGATACTTCGGCTCAAGGAGAAGCTTAACGAGATTTTGGCGAAGCATTCCGGCAAGAAACTTTCCGAAGTTGTGAAGGATACAGATCGCGACCACTTCATGAGCGCAGAAGAGGCGAAGGAGTGGGGGCTTATTGACGAGGTGCTTGGTTGAAAAAGCAAGAAACCTACACGTGCTCTTTCTGCGGCAGGTCTTCAACGGAAGTGCCAATAATTCCCGGAATGGAAGGGAATATCTGCGTTGATTGCGTGAAGTATGCGCAATCGATGGTTGATCGTCACACGAAGCAAGAGACGAAAGGTGTCGCTCCGATGCCAGCTACGCCAAGCGCGAAAGAAATAAAGGCCTTTCTCGACCAACATGTAATTGGTCATGATGAGGTCAAGAAAGTATTGGCGGTAGCGGTGCACAATCATTATCGGCGATTAGAGGCGACCTTGGCGAAAGCGAGTGGCAACAAGCAAGACGACAAGTTCGCGGATGTAGAGATTGAGAAGTCGAATATTTTGATGATTGGTCCAACGGGAACCGGCAAGACGCTTTTAGCCAAGACATTGGCTAAGATTCTCGGGGTTCCGTTCGCAATCGGCGATGCGACAGTATTAACGCAAGCTGGATACGTTGGCGAAGATGTGGAAAATCTCGTTCGTTATCTTTTGCAGAATGCGAACAATGATGTAGAATTAGCGAAACGTGGCATCATCTACGTGGATGAAATCGACAAGATCGCGTCCAAGACGGATAATGTATCAATCACGCGCGATGTATCTGGCGAGGGGGTTCAGCAAGCACTCCTTAAAATCATCGAAGGTACGATCTGCAGGATTCCGCCCAAAGGCGGGCGCAAGCATCCAGATCAAGAATACATCGAGGTAGATACCAGCAATATCCTGTTTATATGCGGGGGAGCGTTCGTGGGCTTGGATAAGATCGTGGCGGAGCGACAGGGCAAGAACGAGATTGGGTTCAACGCGCAACTAAAAAGCGCGGAAAATGCAAAGCAGGAAGGCGCGCTTGATGTTCGGCCAGAGGATCTTGTGAAGTTCGGGTTGATACCGGAGTTCACGGGTAGGTTGCCCGTAATCACGACGATGAAGGATTTAAGCGAGGATGATTTGGTTAGGGTTTTGACGGAACCGAAGAATTCGCTCGTAAGACAATATCAGAAGTTGTTGGCGATGGATGGAGTTGAACTGAACTTCGAGCCATCGGCATTACGCGAACTCGCCAAGATGGCGCTCAAGCGCAAGACGGGAGCGCGTGGATTGCGCGCGGAGATGGAAAAACTGATGACTGATGTGATGTATGAGGCATCAAATGGCAATGGCAAGAAGAAGGTAACGGTTACCTCGAAGATGATTAAGGAGCGCTTGGGATGACGCTGACGATGTTGAAGGCGAAGTTGCATCGCATCAAGGTAACGGAAGCGAATCTTGCGTATGAAGGTTCGCTTACGTTGGATCCTGACGACATGGAAGCGGTTGGAATATTGCCGTATGAGAAGATACTTTGCGCCGATGTCGAGAATGGCAATCGATTCGAGACGTATGCTATCGTAGGCAAGCGAGGGAGTCACGTATGCTGTCTAAACGGAGCGGCCGCTCATAAGGGCAAGGTCGGCGATAGACTCATCGTGATGTGCTTTGCCTCAATGTCGAGCGACGAGGCCGTTGGCTGGCAACCCAAGGTAAAGCATTTTTGAATGTAGAAGATGAGCGAATTTCTATTATCGCTCAAGAATGTTTCACTCGCGTTCGGCGGACCTGCCGTATTGGATAAGGTTTCGCTTTCAATCAACCGAGGAATGCGCGCAGCTTTGACGGGGCGCAATGGCGAAGGCAAGTCAACGCTGATGAAGGTAATCGCGGGGATGCTGGAAGAAGATTCCGGCGAGATAGTAAGGGCGAATGGGCTAAAAACGGTATATGTATCGCAGAATGTGCAAAGCGACGATACGCTAATCGGCAGCGGCGGGGAGATACGCAAGAAGCGTCTGGAAGATGCGTTTAGGGCGAACCCTGATTTGCTATTATTGGACGAACCGACCAATCATTTGGATGTGGAAGCGATAGACTGGTTGGAAGGAATGATAAAGCGTCAACGTTCGATGGCAATTTTATTGGTGACACATGATCGAAGATTCTTAAAGCGCATCGCCACAAAGATATATGATTTAGATCGTGGCGAGCTTTCGGGTTGGGAATGCGATTACGCAACTTTCCTGAAGCGCAAGGCAGAGCTTAGAGCGGATGAAGCGGTGTACTGGGAGCGCAAATCGAAGAAACTCGCGCAAGAAGAGGCGTGGATTCGTAGGGGTGTAAAGGCGAGAACGACGCGTAACGAGGGCAGGGTAGCGGCGCTATTGAAATTGCGGGCGGAATTTGCGGCGAGGCGACGTGAAATCGGAATGGCAAATATCAAATTAGACACGGCAAGCCCAGGCGGCGTTAGGGTATTGAAGATAGAAAATCTCGTTTACGAGCCGTTGTTCAAGGGCTTCACGGTAGACGTATTAAGGGGAGAGAGGATTGGCATTTTGGGCAGGAATGGGGCAGGCAAGACCACGCTACTGAAGTTATTGACCGGCAAGCTCAAACCGAATTCTGGAACGGTAACTATTGGCACAAATGTGGAGATGGCGTTCTTAGATCAGTTGCGAGACGAGATTAAAGACGATCTTACGGTAGGCGAGAACATCGCCATTGATCGCGATGAGGTAGTCGTAGGAGGCGTAAAGAAGCATATCTATTCATATTTAGCGGATTTTCTCTTTACTCCAGAGCGAGTTCGCACGCCAGTGCGAGCATTGTCGGGCGGTGAGCGGGCGCGACTAATGATAGCGAAACTCTTCTTGAAGCCAGCCAATTTACTAATAATGGATGAACCGACCAACGATTTGGATATTGAGACTCTTGAGCTTTTGGAGGAGCAATTACTCAATTACAAGGGGACGCTATTATTGGTATCGCATGATCGTGAGTTTTTGGATAATGTAGTATCTTCGACATTCGTCCTTGAAGGCGATGGCGAAGTAAGGCAATACCCAGGAGGATATGAAGATTACATCCGACAACGCGGCGAAGGCGTTAAGACGCAAGTGGCGGATGAAAGGAAGATTGCGCGGGTCGAAAAGGCTGACGCGAGCGGCAAGAAGAAACTCTCGTATAACGAGAAGCGCGAATTGGAATCATTGCCGAGCAAGATCGAGGCGTTGGAGAAGGAGATCGCGGAGATAGAGGCGCAATTGGTGGCTGGCAAAATCTATGGTAGCGCAAGATTGGAGATAGCGCAGACGGAGTTGGAGAATGCGGTCAATCGTTGGGCCGAGCTCGCGGAACGAGAATGAAGTGTTGCAATTTTTACGCATTAGTGATAATATATCAGCATCCTAAAGAAGGGAATATACTATGAAAACTAAAAAACTACAAGGTCTTATCGCCGCTGCGCACACGGGATTCAATCCTGATGGATCGGTGAATCTCGCCATTATCAAGGATCAAGTAAATATGCTTGTGAAGCAGCGGGTAACCGGAGTGTACATTTCCGGGACTACGGGCGAGGGCATTTGCTGCTCGGTCGCCGAGCGCAAGGCGGTGATGGACGAGTGGGCGAAGTATGGCAAGGGGAAGCTCTTCCTCATCGTGCATATCGGAGCATTGTCGCTCAAGGATGTGCAGGAGCTTGGCGCTTATGCGGTAAAAGTCGGTATGGACGCGACTTCGATAGTTCCACCGAACTTCTTCAAGCCGGGCTC
Source organism: uncultured Verrucomicrobiota bacterium (assembly GCA_937901395.1). Lineage (GTDB taxonomy): Bacteria > Verrucomicrobiota > Kiritimatiellia > RFP12 > UBA1067 > UBA1067. The sequence continues at coordinate 2,810 of CALCDB010000179.1, read as the reverse complement.
GATTGATATGCTTATTCAGTATCTCAAGGAGGCGCTGAAGACCTCGACCAAGTTGCCATTCTACTATTATCACACTGGGATGTCAGGGGTCAACTTCGACATGGAGGCGTTTCTCAAGGCGGCAGATGGCAAGATCAAGAACCTCGCGGGCATTAAGTTCAACTATGCGGATCTTTACATGTTCCAGCGGTGCTTGCGTTACGGCGGCGGTAAGTTCGACATCACTTGGGGAATCGACGAGTGGTTCGCCGGCGCGGTGGCGTTGGGTGCGCAAAGTGCAATTGGTTCCACCTACAACTATTCGGCGGGCATCTATTACAAGATTTGGGAAGCGGTCAAGAAGGGCAATCTCAAAGCGGTTGAAGCTGGGATGAAGAAGGTGTGCGACATCGTCGACATTCTCGTTCAGTATGGCGGAGTTGCCGGCGGAAAGGTAATGTGCAAGATGTGGGGGCTTGATCTTGGCGACGTTCGTTTGCCGAACAAGTCGCTCAAGCCCGCCGATAAGGCGGCTATCGTTAAGCGCATCAAGAAGATAGGGTATAAATAAGATGAAGAAAGAAGCCTATTGGCAAAAGTGGAGCTCGGTCTGCAAGACCGAGCTTCTTACCAACATCATGCCGTTCTGGATCAAGAACGGCTGGGATCGCAAGCATGGGGGCGTATATACGTGCCTTAATCGCGATGGTTCGCTGATGGACACGACCAAGAGCGTATGGTTCCAAGGTCGCTTTGGTTGGATGTGCGCGTATGCGTATAATCATGTAAAGAAGGATGCCACCTGGCTAAAGGCCTCGAAGAGCTGTTGCGAATTCTTAGAGAAGCATTGCTTCGACAAGGAAGGGCGCGCATACTTCGAAGTGACGGAAGATGGCGTGGGGCTTCGGCGCAGGCGTTACCTGTTTTCGGAATGCTTTGCAGCGATTGCGTACGCCGAATATTCATTGGCGAGCGGCGATAAGACATGGGCGAAGAAGGCGCTTGAATTGTTTAAGCGCATTCGTGCATGGGCGACAGCTGGCGCAGCGCTTGCACAACTCGACCGCATCGAGCGCGAGGTAATGGCAGATGGAAAGATTTCCATCAAGGAGGCGAGAATGCTTGCCGGCATCTTCGCGCCACTCGCGAAATTAAACGGTGGCGCGTTTCGCGAAATGGCGAAGACCTTGGACGATGCTTGTGCAGACGGAAAGATTACGCAGCGCGAATCAAAGGAAATAGCCGCGCTCTTGGGCGACATCATCGAGCGCTTCGTGCCGGCAAAGTATGAGCCGGCGCTCAAGACTCAAGGCCATTCGCTCACGATGATTCTCATCAACGTTGCGAATGTCCTGAAGCAGGTTTCCTCGGATCCAGTCTTGGATGAGCAAATTACGGAGTCGATTGAGATGCTCGTAAAGTATTTCATCCATCCGGAGTTCAAGGCGCTGTTGGAGACGGTAGGCCCGAAGGGAGAATTCATTGATACTCTCGCGGGACGAACCATCAATCCTGGTCACTGCATCGAAACGAGTTGGTTCTTGCTGGACGTAGCGGTCGATCGCAAGGACGATGCGCTTAAGGAAATAGCGCTTAAGATATTGGACTGGTCGTGGGACTGGGGCTGGGATAAGAAGCATGGCGGCATAATATCGTTTAAGGATTGTCGCAATCTTCCGCCGCAGTGTTACGAGCAGGACATGAAATTCTGGTGGCCTCATTGCGAAACGATCATCGCGATGGCGTATGCCTACAAGCTGACGGGCGAGAAGAAGTACCTCGAGCGACATAAACTCATCGTCGACTGGACCTGGAAACATTTCAAGGATAAGAAATATCCAGAGTGGTATGGCTACTTGCATCGTGACGGTACGGTTGCACAGCCGGCGAAGGGCAACATCTTCAAGGGGCCGTTCCACATTCCGCGTATGCTTGTTAAGAGCATGGAGCTCGCGAAGGGGATGTAACGCGCGATGCATGCGAGTATAGCCGACGTAATCGCCGACACCGCGCAAAATTCAATAGAAGCTGGCGCGACTCGCATTAAGGTTACGATGAAAGAATCCGGCGCGACCCTTGCCGTTACGATTAGCGATAACGGCAAGGGGATGGACGCCGAGGTTCAGAAACGGGTGTTTGACCCATTCTATACCGAAGCCGGAAAGCACGATAAACGCAAAGTTGGATTGGGGTTGCCCATCTTGAAGCAGATTTGCGAAGAGTGCGAAGGCGGGCTTGAATTGCACAGCGTCAAAGGCGAGGGAACGACCCTTTGCTATCATTTCAACGCGAAGCATATTGATTTGCCGCCGATTGGCGATATCGCCAGCATGGTCGTTACGCTCTTCAATTATCCTGGTGAATTCGAACTTGAATGGACTCATCAGCGCAATGATGCGGAATATACCATCGCGCGTAGTGAACTTATAGATGCAGTTGGTAGTTTGGAGACGATTGACGGCATCGCTTTGGCGCGAGAGTTTTTGAATGGACAAGAAGAGGCGTTAAAGGATGACGATATTGGGAATTGATACCTCGCTTCGTTCCACTGGCTATGGGGTGCTTGAGACTAATGGAAGCCGCATGAAGATGTTATCTTGTGGCAACATCAAAAACCAGCCACGATTATCGCTTACTGCTTGCATCAAGGCGATTCATGCGAAAGTCGCCGAGCTCATCGCGACGCACAAGCCGGACGTGATGGCGATCGAGTCCGTCATCTATGGCAAGAACGCCGGGACGATGCTCGTCCTCGGCGAGGCGCGCGGCGCGGTGCTGACGGCGGCGGCCGACGCGGACCTGCCGGTCTACGAATACGAGCCGCGGCGGAT
>CALCDB010000178.1 GCA_937901395.1 uncultured Verrucomicrobiota bacterium | reverse complement strand
GGGGGGGGGGGGGTAGTTTTGTGGGGGGGGGGGGGGGGAAAAATTGGGGGGGGTCGATTTTTTGATTTAGGATCGTCAATTGTTAATGCCTATAGCGCATAGTATAGAATTACGAAGCCAGTCTGTCACACCTTCCTCGGTTTTATTGACTAAGCTGCAGTTTTTCTCAAAATCATCAGCAACTTTTGCAGCAAGTTTTGGTTTGGCGTTTAAATAACGGTTAAGTAGATCGCGAATGTTGTTTTCATTGACCTTTATATTGAATTTGTCCAACGAGGTTTGAGTTATTTTTTCGGCGGCTGATATTATTTCCTTTGGATATTCGTAGTTGGCATCCTGCTCCGCTACTCTTTCTTGTTCTTTCCTAAGTTTTTGCTGAACTTCATCAAAAGTTGGAGCTTTAGGTTCGTGCTTACTTATCCAACGTTTGTCGTCAAACTTGCCTTTAGTAACGGTGTCTTTGATGATGTTGACGAGAAATCCAGTTGGATTTTTAATAGTTTTTCCGCTATTTTCAATTGCATCATTCCAGAAAGTAATACATTTTTCAAGTAAATGAACATTTTCGCTGGTTATCCCATGCTTTTTGAAGAGTTTTGGGGAAAGATTAGTATCCTCACAATATTTTTTTAAAAAATCATCATCAACAGCATCAGCAGACACATTGGGTTTGTTGTTGTTATTTTTTATATTCTTTATATTATTATAGGGGTCAATTTTTGACGCATCTTTGTCAATTTCTGACATAGGTTTGTCAATTTCTGACGCTTCTGTATCTGCTACAACTTCTGCTGATACAGGAGGCAGCATTATAGATTTCAAGGTTTATATTATTTGGGTCGATGTATTCGCCGCCATAATACTTCATTGAATGGCGTTGCATGACCTTTTCATGATTATTATTACAATTTTTTAGCACGAGAGCGGAGATATGTGATATAATACTCGGTGTTGATCTTTGACATAGGCGGGTGGCAGGTGCGCCCGCTGTCGGGCTGAGGCGAGGAATCGCGGAAGCCAGAACCTCAAAATCGGTGTCCACAATGAGCCGAGGAGAGGAGTTGGGAAATCCCAAAAGGATCCTAACAACGTACGCAACTTGCGTACTGAGCTTTGATGGGAAACCGGAAATTTCAAGTCATAAAGCGAGGTATGTGAGTGCGCTACGTGGGTTTATTCCATGTGGCGTGCTTTCTATTCGTGTTTTATGACTGGCTCTTTCCGGTGCCTCCATCAAGATATGAATTTGAAGGCGCGCCACTCTTCTTTTTTGCGCGATGGTGGTGTCGCATTAAACAAAGCGCGGAGTAAGGAGAAAGTGTATGAAAAAGGTACTGATATTTTTGGCACTGGTGATCACGAGTGGGTCGGCGTTAGCATTTAGTAAGAACATGTATCCATACGAAAAGCCAGAAGGTAGGCAAGGTGATGCACTACATTGTATCAGGGCCGAGAAGGGTATGGATTTGGAGTTAGGCAAGTGGTATACGAACTTCGCGGTGTGCAAAGATTATGCGGATGAGCACGGTCTTCCGATGGTGGCGATCTGGAGCAATTCGGGGAGCATTAACTGTTGGTATACGGACGTCTGCTTCACGCAACAGGCGTTCTTGGATTGGAAGGCAATTAATCCGGCGGGTCAAGTAATCTATTGCTTCATGGCGGGTGGTCATGATGACATTGATCAGGAGCTCGGTACGTCGTATAACTGGATGCGCTATGAAGGCGGGAATACACTTAACGCCTATCCATTCGTGGCATTCTGGTGGAAAGCGAAGGGCATAAATGAACATTTGGTAGGCGATGCGCTTATCGGAGCTAAGTATAGTTATGAGCTTGCGGATAAGAACATACCACTATTCACCGAGCGTGTAATCGCCAAGATGGAGAGCGTGTTTGCGGGATATTGCGCGCCTGTTGTGACTGCGCCTGCGGGAACAGACAAGGTTGTGATTCATCTTATTAAGGGCGTTGTATATCACGTTGACGGAATGGCGAATTGCGAAAACTTAAAGCCAATAGTTGGTTTGAGTGACGGATTATACTTAGCAATGGAGAGCGGAGATTTTGAGGCTACAGTCACGGAGAAAGGTGGAACGCTCACATATCAAATATGCAAGCCAGGAGTTGTTGGGTTTGTTAATGCTGAACAGACTGTATCTGAAAGTGTTTGTGGCATTACTGGTGAAGAGGGTCCGATGAAAATCACGCTCAAACGCAAGGGAGGAACGCTTGGCAAAATTGAGGTAAAGGTAGCGGAGAAGAACTCATCGCTACAACAGTATCGATACTCCTTCGATGAGCAGACGATTACATGGGAAGACGGCGATGCTGAGGATAAGACGGTAGAAATTACAATTTACGACGATTTATTATACGAAGGCAAAGGTGTAATTGAACTTGAAGCAACGATTGTTAAGAGCGAGTTTGATGGTGCGAGAGTTGATGGTAGTAATGGCGTTCTTACTTTGACGGTTGTTGATGATGACGCAGCTCCAGTAGGACGATCTGAGAATCCACTTGAAATTACGATATTTGATAAAGAGCAAAAATTCGCAGAACAATTTACTGACGATAATTCATTTTATTTTGAAACAACACTTGTGGGTGGATGCAAGTATTTTGTTAGGGTTGAGGGCGGAACTGAGAATGTGCCATATAATCTCATTGTGAATAGCGAAGATATGTTTGAGCAGAGTGAAGATGCTAATTATTACACTTCAAGTAATGATGCATGGATAATATCTTCAAATTTAGGCGGGAGATATGTTTTTAAAGTAATGGGAGGTGCGGAATGCTCTGATTTTGTTTTAGTTTGTAGTGCTATTACAGCTATCACCATACCAGATGGGGTGACGAGTATTGAAGATGGAGCTTTTGAAGGTTGTGATTGGATTACGTCGGTAACGATACCATCAAGCGTGACGAGCATTGGGGCTGGGGCGTTTAATGGTTGTAGCGGATTAAAAGAATTTGTCGTAGATCTTGGAGATGTGGTGCGAATTAAAGGCCTCTTGGATGAATGTGGATTCGATTTTTCTAATAGTACATTTGTTGAGCGGGTGACAGATGGCGGTCCATATACAGAAGTGGTTGATGGTATTGAGTGGACTTTCTTTATAAACAATGGTGAGGCAGAACTGTATAATGGTTATTATCCTGTGATTCCTGATTCTACAGCAGGCGCGATAACAATTCCATCAAAACTTGGTAATTGTCCCGTGACAAGCATTGGAGGAAGTGCGTTTGCGGGTTGTAGCGCTCTCACTTCGGTGACGATACCATCGAGCGTGACGAGCATTGGATGGGATGCGTTTAAAGGTTGTAATGCTATTACCTCGGTGACGATACCAGCCTGTGTTACATCTCTTTCAAATACATTCCCAGATGCATATACTACGATTGAGAATGTGGTTATTTGTGATGGTACGACCAGCATTTGGGATATGTTTTATGATTGTAGAGGTCTTAAAACAGTGACGATACCAGAGAGTGTGACGCGTATTGGTGATATGGCATTTTCTGGTTGTGGCGCTCTCACTTCGGTAACGATACCAGAGAGTGTGACGCGCATTGGTGATAGGGCGTTTTATGATTGTAGTAATCTTTCGTCAATTGAATTTAAGGGAGATGCGCCAGATTTTGGAATGGAAGTGTTTTCTGGAACGCCAAAACGGTTGGTCATTTCAGTTGCAGAGGGAACCATTGGTTGGGATGGGGGAATTTCTTCCGAACTTCCTGAAACCTTTAAAGGAAGGGCAATTGTTCATTCAGGTTCTCATTATGAATGGAAGGGCGGTGGTGAACAGACAACACCAATTGGTGGCGTGACTTCAGTAGCGCTTACTACGACAAATGTGGTGGTGCATTATGTTCTTAACGGCATTGTTCCAGAGACGGTAACGCCAACGATTGATAATGCGTTGGTGGCGATATACACGGAAGTCAAAGGCGATGCGGTTGCGATTCCGCAAAGCTGGGCGGAACAGTTCCCGCAATTCGAAGAGAAGTTCGGAACTGACTTCGTGAAGGCGCTGACGATGGAGACGGGCAAGAAGGGCGCGGGTGGAGCGCCAATGTTGGTTTGGCATGGCTTTGTCGCAGGAACCGATCCGACGAATCCGGAGGACACATTTAAGGCCTCGATTACGTTCGATAAGGAGACAGGTAAGCCGATTATCAGTTGGATGCCTGAGGTTAAGGATGAGAGCGGCAAGTATTTGCGTAAGTATACCGTTTACGGCAAGGCGAAACTCACCGATGAACAATGGGAAGTTGTCCCAGAAGGACGCGAAGACGATTACAACTTCTTCAAGGTAACAGTTGAGATGTTGTAAAGAAAATTTAGGAAAAATGAGACAAGAGGACCTCTTGTCTCATTTTTAGGTGTAGGTTGGAGTTGGACAAAGGAATTGGAAACTTTTAGTTGAGGGGATAGCCGTGTAGAGGTGGAGAACGTGTAGAGTTGGAGGTTGAGGTGGAAGGAGGATAAATCTATCCACGCAAGATTTGGCAATTGCCGTTAATCTACAATAGTAGACGCGGGGGCGGAATTTTTGGTATAATACACACTAATGAGTATTAGACACAATATTATATTAGTGGCGTTGTTTTTGAGTGGAACGGCGCTTGGTAGTGGGTTTTCCCTTTACGAGCCGTCAGTGCCGAGCCATGCATTGGGGGGTGCGTTGGTGGGTAAGGCGATTGACGCTTCGGCGAATTTCAACAATCCCGCGACGTTGACGGACCTTACCAACATCGTGGTTACGGTCGGTTTCGTTACCGAGCATCCGCGTGGCGCGGTTCGGGTGAATGGGCATGAGTTCGGCATGGATCCGGGGTTTTTTACATTGCCGCATTTCCAATTGGCGATTCCATTGCCGGCCGATTTTTCCTTCGGTTTGAGCGCGAGCGCGGAATATGGTTTGGGGACGGAATATTCGTGGACGTGGCCGATGAATTGGAGCACGATCGAGACCACGGTTCAGGGGTATGTGCTTAATCCCAACCTGGCGTACAAGATAACCGATGATTGGTCGATTGGCATTGGTGCGCGTTGGCTGTTCTTCGACTTCGAGATGAACTCGATGCCGCAAACGGCGATGGGTAGTTTCAGCAGTCGATTGAAGGGGGATAATCAATTTCGCGACGTCGGGTGGCAAATCGGCACGAAGTACGATATAACGGATGAGTTTTCGGTAGGGTTGGTGTACAAGTCGGCAATCGATACGCATGTATATGGGTCGAGCCGCACGGGCTTCATGTACGCGGATAATCCCGTAGTGCGCGGGAATATGCGCGCGATCAATGGCGATGCGGATGCGGGGCTGAGGTTGCCGCAATCGCTCTCGGGCGGCTTCAACTGGGATTTCGCCAAGGATTGGCATTTCGGCGCGGCGCTTTCGTGGACGCAGTGGTCGGTGTTCGATTCGCTTACCTTCAATCTGAACAACTACAAGAAGCCGATTCAGCTCAATTGGCACGATACTTGGCGCGGCTCGTTCGGTCTCGCTTGGGATTTTGACGAGGATTGGACGGCGATGCTGGGGTATGTGTACGATATGGATTGCACCGATGCCACGCAGACCTCGACGATGTTGCCAGCCGCGGATCGTCATATCGCCTCGTGCGGAGTAACTTGGCGCTGTTGGAAGGGGCTCGAGCTTTCGCTCAGCTACAGTTGCATCTTTACTCATGGCTACGATATGCACATGAAGGATGCGTTTGGCAAGTTTTATTACATGGATACATGTCGAGGGTTCTGCCATGCGGCGGGCTTCTCGGTTACCTATCGTTTCTAAGGGATAATTCAAGAGAGAGAAAAGAAGATGAAATACGATAAGAATCATGCGTTGTTGGAGTGCGCGATACCTGGCGTTCCCCAGAAGAGCGGCAAGGTTCGCGATGTGTTCGATCTCGGGGACAAGCTGTTGATGGTAGTTACCGATAGAATCAGCGCGTTTGACGTGATCTTGCCTTGTGGAGTTCCGGATAAGGGCAAGGTTCTCAATCAGCTTTCGCTATTTTGGTTGGAGTTCTTCGGAGTAAAGAACCATCTCATCACCGCGAACGTCGATGAGTATCCGGCGGAGCTTCAGCCCTACAAGGAAGATCTGCGCGGGCGTTCGATGTTGGTAAAGAAGGTGAAGATGGTAGAGGTGGAGTGCATCGCGCGCGGGTATCTAACGGGAAGCGGCTGGAAGGAATATCAAAAGTCGCAGACGGTAAACGGCGAGAAGTTGCGCGCGGGATACGAGAATGCGTCCAAGTTGGACGAGGTTCTCTTCACGCCGACCACCAAGGCGGCGATCGGCGATCATGACGAGGCGATCAATTTCGAGGCGACGGTTCGTCTCGTAGGCGAAAAGACGGCCACCTTGTTGAAGGAGGCGACGATCGGGCTTTACACGAAAGCGGCGGATTATGCGGCCAAGCATGGCATCATCATCGCCGATACGAAGTTCGAATTCGGCTTGGATGAGGATGGGTCGCTTATTTTGGCGGACGAGGTATTGACGCCGGATTCATCGCGCTTCTGGCCGCAAGCGAGCTATAGCGTGGGGGCGAATCCGCCATCGTTGGACAAGCAGTATGTGCGCGACTACCTTGATTCGATTAATTTCAATCATCAGCCGCCGGGTCCGGTGTTGCCGGACGAGGTGATAAATCGTACGCGCGAGATATATCTCAAGGCATACGAGAACCTCGCGGGGAAAGAGTTGGAGTGAGTAGTTGGAGTTGGAGAGGATAGAATTTAAAGTTAAAAATAAAGAAAGAGAAGGATAAGACAAGATGGGAATGTTCGATCAGATTAAAGAGGCGATGAAGATGCGCAGCGAGGCGAAGCGCATCGAGGCCGAAATCAAGAAGATCTCCGCCGAGTACTCGAACGGCGGCATCACCGTCGTCGCGAAGGGCGACATGACGATCGAGAAGATCGCCATCACGCCCGAGGCGTACGAGGAAGTCAAGGCCGGCAAGCCCGCCCGTTTCGAGACGATGCTCTTCAACGTCGTCAACGGTGCGCTCAAGAAGGCGCGCGAGACGACGCAGCAGGAGATGGCCAAGCTGATGCAGCAGAACGGCGGCCTTGGCGGACTCTTCGGCAAGTAACAACCGTACCGTCGGCGTTCTC
>CALCDB010000177.1 GCA_937901395.1 uncultured Verrucomicrobiota bacterium | reverse complement strand
CAGTTCGGCATCTTCTTCGCGCTCTTCGGCGCGTTGGGGCTCACGGCGATTTGGCCGAATCTTGGTTTCGGCCTTAGGGAGGCGAGTTCGATCGGCATCATCGGCGGCGCGGATGGTCCTACGGCGATTTGGCTTACTTCGCGTCTCGCGCCGGATCTGTTGGGCGCGATTGCGGTCGCCGCCTATTCCTATATGGCATTGGTGCCGATTATCCAACCACCGATCATGAAGGCGTTGACCACGAAAGCGGAACGCGCGATTAGGATGCCGCAGCTTCGCGAGGTGAAGAAGATCGAGAAGATTTGCTTCCCATTGATCGTGTTGCTACTTTGCGCATTTCTCCTCAAGGATGCCGTTCCGCTGATTGGCGCGTTGATGCTCGGCAACTTGGCGAAGGAAGTTGGTTCCTCCGTGAGCCGCATCGCCGATACGATGTCGAACGCGCTAATCAATATCGTTACGATCATGCTTGGGCTTTCCGTTGGCTCGAAGCTCGCGTGCGAGAAGTTCCTTTCGGGACAGACCCTGGCGATTCTTGCGCTTGGGCTTTGCGCGTTCTGCGTGGGCACGGCAGGCGGCGTATTGATGGCGAAGCTCATGAACGTATTCTCGAAGAAGGAGAATCGCGTAAACCCATTGATTGGTTCGGCTGGCGTTTCCGCGGTTCCGATGGCGGCGCGCGTTTCCAACAAGGTATCGCTTTCGGAAGATCCGACGAACTTCATTTTGATGCAGGCGATGGGACCGAATGTTTCTGGCGTAATTGGTTCCGCAGTAGTCGCCGGTATTCTTTACGCTCTTTGCCGTTAAGGCGGCGGGGAGCGTAAGAAAGCAAACCGAAGGTGCGAAAGGGCATATTCTGTATCTGCCTAAGCGCCTTCGGTTTCGCTTTAATGGCGATGTTCGTTCACCTCGCCGATGTGGTGGGCGATTACTTGCCGGCAATTCAAAAATCTTTCTTCCGCAATATCGTGGCTGCGGTTATCGCGGCCTTCGTGTTCTTTAGGGCAAGCGCAAAATCGAACGCAAAGCGTCCGCTCGCCATCGGTTTCAACAATTGGATATTCCTGTTATTGCGGGCGATCTTCGGGACGACGGGTATTGTGCTTAATTTCTATGCATTATCGCATATTCCGATTGGCGATGCGATGTCGCTCAACAAGACGGCACCGTTTTTCACGGTGATTTTCAGTTGGTTGATAATTGGCGAGCGAGTAAGCATCAAGCAGATATTCTGCATCTTCACGGCGTTCATTGGCGCATTGTTCGTAATCAAGCCCGGCTTTTCCGCTGGCATTACCTTGCCTGCGTGTATGGGATTGATGAGTGGACTTTGCGCGGGTTCGGCTTATGCCTTCTTGCATCGTCTTGGCAAGAATGGGATAGATGGTAGTTTCATTGTGTTATTCTTTTCGGTATTTTCATGCGTCGTTTGCGTTCCCTCGATGATCATTGATTATCATCCAATGAACTTCATGCAGATATTGACTTTGATTGGCGCTGGCGGTGGTGCGGCGATAGGACAATTCGGCATTACTTGGGCATATCGTTTTGCGGAGCCACGCCAGATTGCCGTTTATGATTATTCAGGAATTATTTTCGCGGCGATACTTGGGTTCTTGGCGTTTGGACAAATTCCCGATTATCTTAGCATCATTGGTTTCGTCATCATCATCTCAATGGGCGCATATCTATCACATTCTTGATCAAGAACTTCGCTCAATAGTTGTTTTGCGAACTTCGAGAATTAGGAAGAGTAAGGCGGTAGTAGCAATCAAACTTATTAGCTTTAACTATTCCCATCGTACTCGTATTTACACTCTTGATGTAGCCAAGACCTTTCAACATAGAGATATTCTTGGCAATAGTTGTGCGGCCTACGCCAAGCTCTTTTGCAAGTTCTCTCCATGATGTTTTTACGAGGCCAGTTTGAGGATCAACTCGCTTCTTATAATAAGTTAATATTTGGTAGTATAAATCGCATGGTAGTGTGGGTGGACGTCCCCTTGGATTCAAAGTTTTTCGATGTGGTCGTTTACGAATTATCATTTTAACCTCCTATTTTGATTATTTTACCTGTTTAGTGTAGTTTTTATCGCAATATAGACAGATTGCGTATTTGATATAGAGTAGTTTGCTTATTGATAGAGACACCTTGCCAAACCAATAGGCGTACACAAATTGCCCCATAGGCCATATTTTCTCAATTCGCGCACAAATTATTTTCAAAATATTTTCTGCATTTTTTGAGTTCGGGGGCGTTGCAAATTGGTGGTGGGGTGTGGTATAATACACCGAAAAGCAATGGCGAGCAATAGTCAGAAACAGTCCGCAAGGAAGTTCGTTGAATATTGGTTATTCAACCGACCTGGTAGCGAGCGGAGCGGGTGTCAGCAATATTGGAATATGTTGCTGGGCGAGGTGTTGGGCATGGGCGACATGGCGAATTCGATTCGCTATGAAGTTCCGGTTACATTGTCCGACTCGACGAAATACCTTGATGCGTGGATACCATCGACGCGCGTTTTGATTGAGCAGAAGTCGCGCGGCATAAAGTTGGATGCGATACAGTCGGGTCACGACGATATGACGCCGTTCGAGCAGGCGAAGTTTTACGATGATCATCGGCCATTCGATGAAAAGGCGCGTTGGATAATTACCTGCAATTTCGACGAGATATGGGTTTACGATCAGGCGCAGCCGCTCAATCCACCCGAGAAGATTTTGCTCGCCAATCTGCCGAAGGAGATTCACCGCTTATCGTTCCTCGTGAACGACGAAGTGAAGAAGATGGATCATCGCGAATTGGAGATTTCGGTTCAGGCGGGGAAGATCGTGGGGACGTTATACGATGCGCTATTGAAGCGCTACGCCGAGCCAGAGTCGTCCGAGACGCTCAAGGCGCTCAACAAGCTTTGCGTTCGTCTCGTCTTTTGTCTTTACGCGGAAGACGCGGAGATTTTCGAGAAGAATCTATTCCGCAAGCTCGTCGCCGCCACCGATTCCGCGCATTTGCGTCGTGCGTTGCTCACGATGTTCAACTCGCTCGACACGCCCGTGGAAAAGCGCGACCGCTATCTTGAGCCAGAATACGCGGCCTTTCCATACGCGAACGGCGGGCTTTTCCGTTGCGCGACCGAAAGCGAGATTCCGCCGCTTACGGACGAGATAAGGACGCTCCTTTTGGACGCCTCCAATTTCGACTGGAGCGGAATTAGTCCCACGATTTTCGGTGCGCTATTCGAATCGACCCTAAACCCCGCGACTCGTCGCTCCGGCGGCATGGTCTACACATCGGTCGAGAACATCCACAAGGTAATAGATCCATTATTTCTTGATGATTTGGAGGCGCGGTTCAAGGCGGCCTGCGAGTTGAAGGTGAAGGGGGTTAAGGACAAGCGACTTTTGTCGCTTCAGGACGAGATGGCGTCGCTTACGATTCTCGACCCCGCCTGCGGATCGGGCAACTTTCTGACCGAAACTTTCCTCTCGTTTCGTCGACTTGAAAATCGCATCATCGCGGAGTTGCAGCGAGGACAAACCGAGCTTGACTTGGGGTTGAGGGTAAAGGTTTCGATCAATCAATTTCATGGGATAGAGATCAATGATTTTGCGGTTACGGTAGCCAAGACGGCGATGTGGATATCGGAGGCGAAGATGCTCAAGGAGACATCGGAGATACTTCACCGCGATCCGATGTATCTGCCGCTCAAGGATTATGATGGAGTAGTCGAGGGGAATGCGCTTAGGATGGATTGGCAAGCGCTCTTGCGTCGCACTGGCAGCGTCCCCGAAGCGAGATTCAACTACATCATCGGCAACCCGCCGTTTATTGGGGCGCGCAACAAGAGTGCGGAACAAGCCGCCGATGTTGAAAGCGTGTTTGCGGGATGGAAGAATGCGGGCAATTTGGATTACGTCACGTGCTGGTATAAGAAGTCGTATGACTTGATAAAAGGTTCGCCAACTCGCGCCGCGTTCGTTTCCACTAATTCAATTTGCCAAGGCGATGGCGTGGCAACGCTTTGGAAGCCGCTATTTGCAGATGGCTTGCAGATTGATTTTGCGTGGCGTACATTCGTTTGGGATAGTGAAGCAAGCGAGAAAGCACATGTTCATTGCGTAATCATCGGGTTTGGTGATTCCAAAGCCAGCGATAATCGCACAAAGCTGATTTTCGATGGTAAGACGCGAATTGAAGCGAAGCACATTAACGGCTACTTAATGGAAGGGCCAGATGTGTTTGTGGAAAGTAGCAACAAGCCGATTTGCAGTGTGCCAAGTATGGGAATCGGCAATAAGCCAATAGATGACGGAAATTATTTGTTCACGGAAGAAGAACGAGACGCGTTCTTAAAGAAAGAGCCTCGCGCGGCGTCATTATTTCATACTTGGCTTGGAGCTGAAGAATTTATTAATGGGAAAAAGCGGTATTGTCTTTGGCTGGGTGATATGTCTCCAGCTGAAATTAGATCTATGCCTGAATGCCTAAAACGTGTTCAGGCGGTACACGATTTTCGTTTGGCAAGTAAGAGCGAAGGAACTCGCAAGATTGCTGATAGGCCGACTAGGTTTCATGTTGAGAATTTTCCGAAGGGGAATTATTTGCTTGTTCCAAGCGTTTCTTCAGAACGTCGCCAATATGTGCCGATGGGGTTTTTATCTCCGGAAATTTTTTCCAGCAATCTTGTACTTGTCGTTCCAAATACTACACTCTACGATTTTGGTGTTCTCACATCGTCCGTTCACATGGCTTGGATGAGGACGGTTTGTGGACGACTGAAATCCGATTATCGTTATTCGGCGGCAATTGTCTATAATAACTTCCCCTGGCCTACGGTGAGTGACGAGCTAAAGATGGAGATTGAGAAAACGGCGCAAGCGATACTTGATGCGCGAGCGAAATATCCCGATTCGTCGCTCGCTGACCTCTACGATCCGCTGACGATGCCGATTGAGCTTCGCAAGGCGCATCAAGCGA
>CALCDB010000176.1 GCA_937901395.1 uncultured Verrucomicrobiota bacterium | reverse complement strand
TGGAGAGTTACCACCTAAAACCTTCTCAAATAGTCCGCCCAATGTGTCGGTATTCTATTTGCCATCGACGAGCGTTTCGGCGATATTGAGATAGTACGCACGAATGCGCTCGTAGGCATTGATTATATCCAATTCCACCAATACGCGAACTGGCGAAGTGGGATCGTTCGGGCCTATGCGATTGAGCTGTTTTTGACGACTCGTGCGAACGAGCTCATGCAATGCCTTCGATTGAGTCTGAACCGCTTGCAAATTAAAGCTCGGCAATGGCGACTTGATGAACGCCGAAATCATCGTAGCGAATATCATCGTGCGGTCGTGAATATCCACGAGAACCCGCATGGACTGTTCGGAAAATTGCTGCCCTTCCTTCCTGAGTCGCCGCGTTACCTTGAGAACCGTAGCAACCTCATCCGAGACCGATTCCAACTCATCGGTTATTCGCAATAGCCGCCTTGCGCGTTGCGAGACCGCGCCCGAAACACGGCGAACCATTACCTTGCCGAGAAACTCGGTAATCTCGCGCTGGACATTATCCAACACGCCCTCGCGATGAGCGATATGCTCCTCGACCTTGCCATCCGCCTCGTTCGCAAGCACCTTGCGAATATCGGCGAGCAATTCGAGATTGCTATCGCGCATAAAGGCAACTTCCAGCAGCGCCTGATCGCACGCGATTACCGGCGATAAACGGCTCGGTTTGGTGAGCGCGCTGAGATGCGGCTTAACCGACGTATCCGACGGAATGAGTTTCGCGACCATGGCGGCGAATGGCTTTACGAACGGCAGGAACAGCGCGGTCGTTATCAAGTTGAAGAGCGTATGAATCGCCGCCATCGGGGCAGCGATATTCGGGTAGGTAGTAATGCCGTTCGTTACTACCGCATCGGCATAGTGCGGGAAGAATGAAGTTGAAACCGGCAAGATTACCGGCACGAAGAATGGCACGATGATGAGCGTGCCAATCACATTGAAGAGCGTATGCGCAAGCGCCGTCTGGCGAGCCTCGGCGGAACCATTGAACGCCGCGAGCCATGCCGTCATGGTAGTGCCGATGTTCATGCCGAATACTGTCGCCGCCGCCGCCTCGAAGCTGAGCAAGCCCTGCTGGGCAAGCGTCATCGCAATCGCCGTAGTGGCCGCCGACGACTGGATTATCGCCGTAAAGACCATCGAAATAAATATGCACTTCACCATCCCCCACGCGGTAGTAACATCCAACGCCTTGAACATATCGACTACTGCCGGCAATTCACGCACGGGCTCCATCCCCTCCTTCATCCAGTAAAGCCCCATGAAGATAAAGCCAAGCCCCATCATCGCCAACCCGAAATCATGCAGACGCTCACGACTTTGGAAAAAGTAGAACATCGCGCCAAATAACACCACGAAGAGTCCCAACATCTTCACATCGGGAGCGAAGGCGATTAACCACGCGGTTGTCGTGGTGCCGATATTTGAACCGATAATCACATTAATCGCCTGCGATAGGTTCATTAGTCCCGAAGAGACGAACCCAACGGCCATCACGGTGATGATGGAAGACGACTGCACGATCATCGTCGTCACGAAGCCAGTTCCAACGCCGGCCAAGCGATGCGTAGTCGCGAGAGACATGAACTTACGAAGTCCAGAACCGCTAACCGCTTGCAGACCTTCGGAGAGGTGCTTCATTCCCAATAGAAAAGTTCCAAGTCCACCGCCAACCATCACCAAAATCGTTATCGCATCTCTCATATCATATTCTCCTTTTTCTAATTGTTTAACTCTTCACCAAGGCAATTCTCTCGCCGCAACGCACTTGCGTTTCCAAACCAAGCGATGAATTGTGAATTAGGTCATCATCGAATCGCAGGGTTCCTTCCCTTACGATCAAAATCACCGTCGAGCCGCCGAACTTGAAGTAGCCCTTCTCTTCGCCCTTGCGGTGCGCACTGCCAGAAAACGTCTGCACGATAGTGCCTACGCCAAACGCGCCCACATCGACCAGATAGAACTCGCCAAACTCCGCCTTGCAATGCGCGATCTGGCGTTCGTTATCGGCATAGACGTTTGGATATTTGATCAAGGCGATTGGATTTACCGAATGGTACTTGCCGGGAATTATCTTTATCGGCGAGAGCAATTCGCAATCGCATGGAAAGTGGAAGCGATGGTAATCGACTGGCGCCAAGCGAATCACGGCGATATCGTAATCGCCCGAAGATATCGCGCCGTCAAACACCTCGCGCAATGAGCGCGTCGCGCCCTTGAGCGGGAATGGCGAAGCGGCCGAAGCGCCGAGATACAGGCGCAGGCGTCCATCCGCGGGGCTCACCACGCCATCGCCGAGCGGACGCGCCCCGGCTTTTAGGCGACGCGTGAAGAAATCGTTGAAAGAACGATATTGCTCGATTGGCTTTTCCGCTTCAGCCGGCAAGCAACCGGGAATCGAGGCGAGCGAAGCGATTGCCTTGCGGGAGCGAGGCGAATCATACCAACGCCCGAATAGCGAAGATACGAGCTTGCCGCCGAAGAGAATCGGCCAAAGCGTGCGTCCCAACAAGGTCTCGTAGGCGAAGCGCAAGGCGCGATCGCCCATGATGTTCTCGGCCACGCGCTCGCCGCTCTTACGGTCGATGTATTCTACCGTGCCCGATGGGTTCACTTCGCCTTCTCCTTAAGTATCTTCCTAAGGTGCTCGACTTCTTCGGCGGTTACCTTCTGATCCGCGAGAATGTTTACGAGCTCGCGCTTGATATCGTCGAGATCATCGCCCAGCCCGACCTTGCCGAGAAATTCGCCGAGCCGCCCATCTTGCTCGCGAGCGAAGATCTCATCCGGCGTTCCCTCGTTGGCGATTAACCCGGATTCGAGAAACAATACGCGCGTGGCCACATCGCGAGCGAAGCGCATTTCATGGGTAACCACGACCATTGTCATGCCATGCTTGGCGAGATCCTTCATCACATCCAACACCTCGCCAACCATCTCCGGATCAAGCGCCGATGTCGGCTCGTCAAAAAGCATCACTTGCGGCTCCATCGCCAACGAGCGCACGATCGCCACGCGCTGTTTCTGTCCGCCCGAAAGCTGTTGCGGATACGCCTTCGCCTTGTCGGCGAGGCCGACGCGCGCGAGCAATTCCATCGCCTTCTTCTCGGCGATGGCGCTGGGCACCTTGCGCACCATCCTGGGCGCGAGCGTGATGTTCTCGAGTATGGTCAGATGCGGAAAGAGATTGAAATGCTGAAACACCATCCCCATCTCCGAACGCACTCTGTTCTTCGTGGATTCATCGGCCTTCACGATATCGATGCCATCGAAAACGATGCTGCCGGCCGTGGGCGACTCCAAAAGATTCATGCACCTTAGGAAGGTCGATTTGCCGCCGCCAGATGGACCAATCATCACCACGACTTCTCCCTTGCGAATATCGGTCGTGATGCCTTTCAGCACTTCCAATTCGCCGAACGACTTCTTAAGTCCATTGATATTCAAGAGTACTTCCGCCATAATCCTTACGCCTTAAACGCCTCACGAATCATTATGGACGACATCGGCGCCGGTATTGCGCAAATGCCGTTCGAGCTTGCCGAGAATCCAAGTGAAGAACATCACCATAATAAGGTACACCAGCGCCACCATCAGAAACGGCATATACACGTTATACGTTTGCGAACGGATGATCTCGCCGCCTTTGGCAAGATCCTGCAATGCGATGAAACTCGCGATGGAAGTATCCTTAAGCAACACGATGAACTCATTGCCCAACGCCGGCAACACATTACGCACGGCTTGCGGCAGGACGATGCGAAACATCGTGCGCGAATACGATAGCCCCAAGGAACGGCCGGCTTCCATCTGGCCGGGATCAATCGAGCTTATTCCGGCTCGCATGATCTCGGCCACATACGCGCCGGAATTGAGCCCGAACGCCAACACCGCCACCAATTCCTTGTTGTTGCACGAAGCGAAAATCACGAAATACGCGATCAACAACTGCACGGCCATCGGAGTTCCGCGAATCACGGTAAGATAGGTTTTCATTATCGCGTTCAATATCGGGAAGCGTCCGCTCTTATCGTGGGTGGAACGAATTATCGCCACCAAGAAGCCGATGATCGCCCCCAATATCACCGCGCAAAGCGCGATCTCCAAGGTAATCAGCAATCCGTTGGTTATGTACTGCCAACGATTATTGACCACAAAGCATTGATGAAATTGTCCGCCCAATTCCGTGAACCACTTTCCTATCGCCGATAAGCATGAATCATCGTCCATGCGCGGAACGACGCGCCCGATGCTGCCATCTTCCTCGACCGAAATCTGCCATTGCTCCAAAAGACTCGGCGGATCCAACTCTGGCTTTCCAGTTACCTTGCCGCCAATTACGCGCCACAATAAAGCCCCGCCTTGCTGACGCAATGATTCCAAATCATCCGTAATAAAGCGTGTCGCTGGAGCGATCGTCAAATCGCCGCCAACGAGCGAAAACGCGGGCTTATCCATTGCCAACTCATCGCTCGCAATCGCCCACATTCCGGAGACGACCGCATTCACGTTGGTAAGCCCAACTACTTCGTCAAGATCCTCAAACTCACGCACAGCGGTCGCCGCGCCGACATCAAGCAGCGACCAAAACGCGATGAGAGTAAGAATGAAACTACGCTTAAACAAATTACTTGGTCTCCTTTAGCTTGTTCGACTCTTCGGTGAACTTCTTGATGATCTTATCCAACTCGCCTGATTTCTTTAACGCCTTGATCGTCTTGTTGACCTCGAAGAGCAACTTGTTGTCGCCCTTCTGAACCGCGACCGCATAATCTTCGTGAGTGACCAAGTCGGAAATTTCCAATGTCGGCTCCCCCTTGACGCAATTCTTGGCGGGGTCGATATCGGCGAGCACTACTTCGACCTTGCCCGCCTTGAGCGCCGCGACGGCGGAAGCCGGCGAATCGTAACGCTCTGGCTCTTGCTGTAGCGTATCAACGCAATATGTATCGCTCGTGGTGCCGCTTTGAACACCAATCTTCTTGCCCTTCGCATCTGCTGCGGTCTTAAACGCGGTGCCGACCTTGCGTACGAATACGCAACCCGTGGTGACATAAGGAATCGAGAAATCGACGTTCTTCTTGCGGTCGTCGGTAACCGTGATGCCCGCCGCCGCGATATCCGCCTTGTTCGCTATGAGCGAGGGAATCACCGCGTCGAACTTCGCATCTTCAATTACCAACTCCATCCCCATGCGATTCGCCACCGCACGGCAAATCTCTATGTCGATACCGACGATCTCCTGTCCACGCATATACTCGTATGGTGGAAACGTCGCCTCCGTAATCATCCGCAATTTCGGCTTCGCATCATCAGCTTGACCCAAAAACGCAATAAACGCAAATACCGCTACCAACGACTTCTTCATTTGTACACACCTTTCTCTTAAATAAGGGATGTGTATTATATCATACTTAGCCGCAAAATTGTGATATAATATCCGCCGCTTCATGAAAGATGCGCTTAAAGTATTCGCATCCAACTTCAATCCCCCTGGGGATAAAAACGGGGGGAGGGTATCGCTTTGTCTTCCTTCTCTGACGGGTTCGGCCGATGCGTTTCTCGCGCTTACCCTCGCGGGAGAAGGCGACGCTCCGCATCTCGTGGTCGCGATTACGCCAGGATTGCCCGATGCGGATCGTTTGGTTGATGACTTGCGTATCGTTTCCGCCAAACTGCCAACTCGAATCCTCGAATTTCCCCCGCTTCTGGATAATGACCGCGCGGCGTTGGGAACGCGATTGAAGACCATTTCCGCCATACGCGCTTGGGCGATTGCGCCATACCCTTGCGTCATCGTACTCCCATTCCCTTCTCTCGCCGCGCCAATCTCGCTTTCTCCAACGAAGTCCATTACTCTCAGCCCCAATGCCATCAAGTTCTCGGATGCCTGCGAACAATTGACGAAGATTGGCTATACCCGAACTCCGCAAGTCGAGCAAGAGGGAGAATTCTCGGTGCGCGGCGGCATCTTGGATGCGTGGTCGCCAGGCGAGGAGTTTCCCATTCGCGCGGAGTTCTTCGGGGAAGATCTCGAAAGTCTGCGTTCATTCAACCCCGCTACGCAAATTTCAATCGAGCGCATCGACCAAGCCGAATTGCTGCCGATTTCCGAAAGCGCGGAAAATGCGCCGAGCTCCAAGAGCGCCTCCTTGTTTGAGCTGTTGCCCAAATCCGCGCTAATCATGGCGATTGAACACAATTCCTTCAACCTCGATCCCGCGCCGACCTTCACCACGTATTATACTGGCGACCCCGCGCCACGAGGCATCGCCACCTATCAATTCCAAACCTCTCCATTGCCGGGCTTCGCCGAACTGGGCGCGGATGAAGCGCATCATCCCGAACTCTTCAACGCCGCGCGTCAACGACTCGAACAACATCTAAACGCCTCCGAAAAACGTGGGGTGTTGGTAGTAAAGGCGGATGAACTTTCATGCGGCTTCGAGATAGACGGACTCATCGTGGTAACCAAGGCCGATCGCGTATTCACCAAACGCAAGACCGCCTCGCACCATCTCGTAAGAGCGGCATTGGGACAAGGCGCACGGCTCAACGACTTCGATGAGATCGAGCCCGGCGAATACGTCGTGCATGTGGACTACGGAGTCGGCCGCTACATCGGCTCTTCCCAAATCATGATCGATGGGAAGCTCAGCGAAGTGTTCACCATCGAATATGCGGATGGCGGCAAGTTGCACGTGCCCGCCGCCCACGCCCATCTGCTCTCTCGATACGTTGGCGTTAAGGGACAGGGCGTGCGGCTCCATCGCCTTGATGGCAAGCGCTGGGAGAAGGACAAGAAGGCCGCGCAACGAGCAGTGGCCGACTTGGCCGCGAGTCTATTGGAAACGCAGGCGAAGCGCGAAACCGTTCCCGGCTTCGCGTATGAGGTACGATGCGAAGGACGCGATGCTTTCGACGCCGCCTTTCCCTACGAAGAAACCCCCGATCAGGTCTCCGCAATCAATGCGGTCGATCACGATCTCGCCAGCCAAAAGCCCATGGATCGACTCATCTGCGGCGATGCCGGCTATGGCAAAACCGAAGTCGCCATGCGCGCAGCCTTCACCGTAGCCATGAATGGCAAGCAAGTCGCCGTGCTCGCCCCAACTACCGTGCTCGCCGAACAACACTTCGAGACCTTTACCTCGCGTTTCGACGGAACCCCAATTCGAATCGAATCGGTATCGCGTTTCCAGACCACGGGAACGCACAAGGGAACCTTTCAACGCCTCGAATCCGGCGTTTGCGATATCGTAATCGGCACGCACGCCATCCTCTCCCCTCGTATTCGTTTCCACGATCTTGGGCTCATCATCATAGACGAGGAACAACGCTTTGGTGTTCGCCATAAGGAATATCTTAAGCGCCTGCGCGCTACCGCCGATATCCTAACGCTGTCGGCGACGCCAATCCCGCGAACGCTCTACCTCTCAATGACTGGCGCGCGCGACCTTTCGCTCCTGCGCTCCCCTCCGCGTGAACGCGTAGCCGTGGAAACTCGCATCGTCCGCGACTCCGATGATATCATCCGCATCGCCATTGAATCAGAATTGTTGCGCGGCGGACAAGTCTACTTCCTGCACAATCGCGTGCTTTCCATCGGCAAGGTAGAGAAGCGGCTTAAGGCGCTATGCCCCAAAGCGCGAATCGTCGTCGCTCATGGACAGATGGATACGCGCACGCTCGCCAAGAAAATGCGCGCTTTCGAGCGTGGCGAATACGATGTGCTGCTTTCCACCACGATCATCGAATCTGGCATCGATATCCCACGCGCCAATACCATCCTCATCGATTATGCGGAAATGTTCGGTATGGCCGATCTCTACCAATTGCGTGGACGCGTGGGGCGCTCTTCGCAACAGGGCTACGCATACTTCCTGTTGCCGGCCTCCGGCGATATCGACTCCGATGCTCGCGAACGCCTCGCCGCGCTCAAACGCCATGGCGGACTGGGTAGCGGCTTCAATCTCGCCGTGCGCGACTTGGAATTACGCGGAGCCGGCAACTTGCTCGGCTCGCAGCAGTCAGGGCATATCGCCGCAGTCGGCTTCGGACTATACTGTCAGCTCCTGCAACGCACGATTGCGATGATGAAAGGCGAGAAGATTAAGGATATTGTCGATGCCAAGATTAATCTCGACTTCACCATTCCGCATCTTCCTTATGAATACATTGAAGAAGATGTCTTGCGGATGAGTCTAATGCGTCGTTTCGCTGAAGCGCAAGATGAGCGCACCATACACGCGCTCGCTCGGGAAATGGCGGATCGCTTCGGACCATTACCCGCCAGCGCCAAGGAATTCATCAAGTATGCGATACTGAAGGTGTGTTGCGCGAAAGCGAATGTCGGCAACTTGGATGTAAAAGGAACGCGAGCCATCTTCTATCGGAATGGCTCGCGTGATATCCTTAAAGTCGCCGACCTCAAAGCGTCAAGCATTGAGGCGCGCTTCAACGAACTCATCAGAACGACGCGTTCGCTATTACCATGATCGGCAACTTCGAGTTGCACACCAAATTGAGTAGGCCTACTTGCACGCCATGCAAATTATTGCACGCGTTGATGATGCCGAGCTGATAGCCGGTAACTTCGCTCGATACATTGATTGGCGCGCACTGGAAACCTACGAACTTGTTGCTGTAGTTAACGATTGACGCGAATTGCCAACCCGAGAATTCATCATAGTTCATATTGAATGGAGCGATCGCGAGACCGATCGAACCGGTATCATTCCAGTTGACAAGCCCGCCGACCTGCAAGCCGGTGAAGGCGGCGTTGCGGTTGATTACACCAAACTGCAAACCGCCCGCCGCGCCATTGACCACGTTGACCGCGCCAACTTGCAACGCCACGAGACTGCCGTTTACCGCGTTGGCGAACGCACCCAACTGAATTCCCGCCGCATCGCCAGTCGTCCACGTGAGCGCCGCCGCCTGAATACCCGCAAAATCGCCAGTCGAAATCTCCGCCAAACCGCAATCAATTCCGTAGACATTGTGGTTGTTGCCGAAAAGCCCACCAACGCGAATGCCGTAAACATCCCAATCCGTGCATGGGAATTGTGCGGGCGCGGCAATGCCGATTCCGAGCGGCGACCAATAGCGATCACGCGACACATCCGACGATGCCAATGCATTAGTTGCGATACCGACCGCCATGGCGATCATTGCGAGTTTGATGGATTTATTCATTTTTTCCTCCTGGATTTGTTATGGGGTTACTCAAATTTCCGATTTTTCTTCAACGACATCTTCTGCTTCTTCCTCGGCGCCATCGCATACGGATACCGATACGAGCGTTGCGCCTTCCGAAAGTCGAACCAGCTTCACGCCTTGCGCCATTCTCCCTTGAACCTTGAATTGTCCAACCGGGCTACGAACCATCTGCTGATCGCTCGTGATCGAAATCACGTTTTCATCTTCCGATACCGCATGCGCCGCGACGACTTCGCCATTGCGCTCGGCGCCACGAATGCCGATCATTCCCTGCCCACCACGATTGTGACGGGTGAAGTCCTTGAACTCGCAGCGCTTGCCGAAGCCGTTCGCCGTTGCGATGAACAAGGTTTTTTCATCGTTCACCACATCAAAGCTGACTACGCGATCGCCTTCGTGCAGGCGAATGCCGCGAACGCCTGTCGCCGCGCGACCCATGCGCCGAACATCAGTTGCGGCAAAGCGCATCGCGCGACCATCCTTCGTCAACATTATCACATCTTCATTCGGACCAACCAACCTCACGCCTACCAATTCATCCGTCTCATCGATATTGATAGCGCGTATGCCCGACTTGTTGACATTCTGGAAATCGCTTAGCAACGTCTTCTTGACCGTACCGCCACGCGTCGCGAAGAACACGTCGACGTCGCCCTCGAACGAACGAATCGGCAACAACTGCAGAACTTGTTCGCCTTCCTGCAGATTGAGAATGTTGATTAATGGACGCCCAAAGCTCGTCTTCTGCGCTTCTGGTATTTCATACGCGCCCTTGACGAAAAGTCGCCCGGTATTCGTAAAGAACATGAGCTCGTCATGCGTAGCGGCAACGAAGACCAATCTGATGAAATCCTCTTCCTTGACTTGCGCGCCCTTGACGCCATGCCCGCCGCGTCGCTGCTCGCGATACTCCGTGAGCGGCACCCGCTTTATGTACCCGCGATTCGAAAGCGTTATTACGCAAGGCGCATCCGGTATCAAATCCTTAACCGACACCTCATTCGCGTCGGCGACGATTTCCGTGCGCCGCACCGAATCTTCCTTGACGCAATACCGCGCCTTCAAATCGGCCAAATCGGCGCGAATAATCGCGTAGACCTTCTCAGGATCCGCGAGTATCGCCTGATACTCGGCAATCGCCTTTAGGAGACTGGCCAACTCGTCCGTAAGTCTATCGCGTTCCAGACCGGTAAGCTGATAAAGGCGCATTTCCAGAATCGCGTTTACCTGCAAGTCGGTGAAACCAAAGCGCGCCTGCAATGCATTCTTCGCCTCTTCACGACTCTTCGCCGCGCGTATCAACCTTACTACCTCGTCAAGATTGTCAATCGCCAGCAATAGTCCGTCGAGAATGTGTTTACGCGCCTCCGCCTTGCGCAACTCGAAGCGCGTTCTGCGGGTAATTACCTCGAAGCGATGGTCTACGTAGCACTTGAAGAATTCCTTTAGATTGAGAATCTTCGGCCGTCCGCCCACGATCGCCAACATTATGGCGCCGAATGTGGTCTGCAACGAAGTGTGCTTGTAAAGATGATTCAACACGACTTCGCCCATCGCGCCCTTTTTGATTTCGACTACGATGCGGATATCGTCCTTTGATTCGTCGCGGATATCCGAGACCCCTTCGATTACCTTATCCTTGACCAACTCGGCCATGTGCTTGATCATGTCGGTCTTGTTTACGCCATAAGGTATCTCGGTGATTATGATGCGCTCGCGCCCATTCTTCTCCTCGACATTCGCCAAGCCGCGAACCGTAAGCTGCCCACGCCCCAACTTATACATCGCATTGATGCCATTATACCCGCATATTTGCGCGCCCGTCGGAAAATCTGGCCCCTTAACGAACTGCATCAACTCGTCGATCGTACATTCCTCGCGATGCTGCACGTAATAATCGATGCCATCGCAAAGTTCACCGAGATTGTGCGGGGGAATATTCGTCGCCATTCCAACCGCGATGCCGGATGAGCCATTGAGCAGTAGATTCGGCAACTTGGCCGGCAATACCGTGGGTTCCTCGAGCGTCTCGTCGTAGTTCGCCGCCATATCGACGGTATCCTTCTCGAGATCGCCGAGCATCTCGTCGGTAACGCGCTGCATCCTAATTTCCGTGTAACGCATCGCCGCCGCGCCATCGCCATCGATGGAGCCGAAGTTTCCGTGCCCGTCGACGAGCGGCACGCGAAGCGAAAATGACTGCGCCATTCTCACGATCGTCTCGTATACGGAACTATCGCCATGCGGATGATACTTGCCGATTACCTCGCCCACTACTCGCGCCGACTTCACATGCTTGGAATTCCAAGTGTTCTTGAGCTCGTGCATGGCGTATAGGCAACGCCGGTGCACCGGCTTGAGACCATCGCGCACATCTGGTAGCGCACGGCCTACGATAACGCTCATGGAGTAGTCGATGTAATCTCTCGACATCTCCTCTTCGATGTTGACATCTTCAAGAACGCCACCCGCAGACACTTCCTCTGTCTCTTCGTCACTCATACGCTCATATTATACCATTTTATGGCTGTTTTCGGGTAGTGAAAATTCTCATCATGGACACGCTCAATGGACTGCCTTCGGCGCCAAAGCAGTTGCGTGGCGTCACCGTAAATGTCACGCGACCGGGCGGCAGTTCATCTGCGGCAAAGACGCAACTTGTCGGGCTCTTCGCGCGCGAAGACCCAAGCGGCTGGTTGAATCCCTCTGCCATCACGACTTTCCTCACCGGCAATGGCGTCTTCTCGCCTTGCGCGGCAAAGACCATCTCAAAACAGCGTCCGCGAACATTGGCCCGAACAGGCGGCACGCTCACACGTACCGCGTCCTTCTCCTGCCCCTTTCGGTTCTTTTGCCTGATTCGTTCGCACGTGACTTTCGCCCCGAACGGAAATTGCGGCGGCTCAATCTTCCTGGCGTGCTCGACAAACGCAAACGGACGATTCGTCGGCGATGCGATCGGCAGGGCCACGAGCGTCTCGATGACATAGTCCTTCTTCTCCGCAGGCACGTCCACGGGCTTCTTCCAATCCTCCTCGACATTCACCGCAAGCCAGGGCTCGGCCTTGAGAATGGACAGGATGGACACGCGCTGTGCCGCATTGATGCAGTGCGCCTGCACCGAGAGCTTGCGGGTTTTCTTGTTGAGGTCAAGCGCAACGATTCCATACGGCCACTTCAGGAAGTCACCTTCGAACCGCTTGAACTGGACGGAGAATCGGGCCTGCTCAAGCGTGTCCTTGAGGCGATTGAGCGTCTCCGGCCCCGGATAGAACTTGACATAGTTCTTGACCGTCGAGCCGTAGTTGCCGAGCACCTTCGTGAGGTACTCCCACTTGGCGATGTTGTTGACCTCGCCGTCGATGCGGATGAAGTTTCCTCTGATCTCGGCGTTGACCTCGGGGACGCTGTCAAGGTCCTGCGTCAGGGACTCCAGCAGAGAAGCGAGGTCGCCGACGACCTGGATCTCGTATTTCTGGTGGAGTCCGTTGTCACCCATGACGTCAAGGTCGCAGCGGCCTTTCTTGAGCGCCGTCACGCGGAGGGACGTTCCGCCCAGCTCCTCGACTCGAACGACTTCCTTGTTCGAGGGCGCGTAGCTCTTGACGGCAAACGGCACTGTGACCGTCACCGCCTCGCTTTCAACGACGGAGATCTGCTCGACCTCCTTGGCATTCACCATGAAGCCCGCGAGGAGCCCCAGGACCGACAGCATCATTCTTTTCATGTGTTTTTCCTTTCTTACTGACCGTTTACTTGTTCGAAGCGTTGTCCGGCAGCGAAACCGGCTCAAGATTGGCCTTCAGGCCCTTGAACGTCGAATCGTTGACGATGCCGACGTCGCGGCGCTTGAGGGCGTTCGTATCATTGGCGCGGCGAAGCGCCGGATAGAGCTCCATCGTGCGCTGGGCGGCGACAAGCGTCGCGGACTGCTGCGGCGTGAGAGCGACGATGATCGTGCCGTTTCCGCCCATGTCCTCGTTCCGGCGGATGGCATCGCCCTTGCCGATGTCCAGAATCCGCACGCAGGGGAAGATCACACTTGTTGCCCGCTGTTCGACGACCTCGGACTTCTCAGTCACGTCCGTCTTCTTCACGACCTCCTGCATCAGCGAAGTTCCGAGGATCGCGATCTCCATTCCCGGCTGCAGGAATTGGACGAGAGACGGATCGGAGAACGTCACGGGAACCGCCCACTCTCCTTCGCCGATCGCGGCGTCGAGCCGCACGTCCATTCCCGACACGTCGCTGGAGAGGATGTAGTCGTTTTTCGCGATGGTCCGAACCGTGCTCTGCCCGGTCACGCGATGAAGCTGTTCCCAGGCGATCGCCTTGTTCGGCATGGACGATATCTCCACCCTGCGCTTCATGAGCCACGACTCCTTGATGGGGCCGTCCTTCGGCGTGATGTCCTTGGCGGCCGCAACCACCCAGACGTACTGGTCTTCCTTCTCGCCATCCGTGGTTCGGATGAGCCGACTGACGGCAAACACCGCAATCAGTCCGAGGACAACCGCTATGATCAATGGAATTATGTTCTTCATGTTTTCCTTTCTGTTGACTGTGTTAGCAAAATCCGTGCCAATCGCCTTTTATGCGGATTTCGGCGGATTTCCCGCCATTCCGTGTCCATCTGCCGAACATCCCTGTCCGGAAACCGGACACTCCCGCAGCTTTTCGTACAGAGTCGAGCGGCTGATGCCGAGTTTTTCCGCCGCAAGCTTCTTGTTCCCTCCACAGGCCTCAAGTGTTGCCCGGATGTGCGCCGCCTCCATCTCGGCGAGATTGGTGCCTGGTGCTTGGTGCTTGGTGCTTGGTGCGTCGCTTTCCCGCTCAAGGCACGAGGCACGAGGCACAAGGCACTCCTTCGGCAGGTCCCCGACGTCGATTTCCTGCCCGTCGGCCAGAAAGACCGCCCTCGAAACGACGTTCTGCAACTCGCGGACATTTCCCGGCCAGGAATAGCCGACAAGCGCCGCCATCGCTCCTTCGGTGAAGGTTTTCGCCGCCTCCCCGCCGAGCTGGGCGGCGAAATGGTTCGCAAGGTCGGGGATGTCCTCCTTTCGGTCCCGGAGCGGCGGCAAGTCGATCTTGATGACATTGAGCCGGTAGTAGAGATCCTCACGGAACTTGCCGTCGGCAATTGCCTTCGGCAAGTCCCGATTCGTCGCACAGATGACCCGCACGTCCGTCTTGAGCGTCTCCGTGCCACCGACCCGCATGAACTCGCCCTCCTGGAGAACGCGCAGGAGCTTCACCTGCATGTCCATCGAGATGTCGCCGATCTCGTCGAGGAACAGCGTCCCGCCGTTCGCTTCCTCGAAGAGTCCGGTCTTCATCCTGTCGGCACCCGTAAACGCGCCCTTCTCGTGCCCGAACAGCGTCGAGCCAAGGAGCGTCGATTCAATTGCGCTGCAGTTGACCGCGAGGAACTTGCCCTTCCTGCGGTTGCTCTCGGAATAGACAAGCCGCGCGAACAGCTCCTTGCCCGTCCCCGATTCGCCGAAGACGAGCACGGTCGCCTCGCTCTTCGCCGCCTTCGCCGCCAGCTTCATCGCCCCGCGGAGCGCCGCGCTCCGCCCGACCAGCGAACGGAACTGGACGGCATCCCGCGCCGACGTCAGCTCGCTCATCGTCATCGCATGCGTTTCGTCGTCCTCCATGACGCCCGAATCGACCAGCTCGAAGCGCAAGGCCACGCGTCCGCATCGAATGACGTCGCCGGGCGTCAGCACGTGCCGCTGCACGGACGCCCTGTTCACGAACGTCCCGTTGCGGCTTTCGAGATCCGTCAGCGTCCACTCGCCCTCGCGGAACTCGAGCTTCGCGTGCTGGCGCGAGACGCTCTCGTGGTGCAGCTTGATGTCGCCCTGCCGGCCGATGACCACCGTTTCCGACGAAAGGACGAACCGCACGGACCCTCCGTCCGCGCCGACGCCCCTCAGCAGATAGTTGCACCCTGTCATCTCTTCAGAGCTCCACTCCCATGACCCTCGCCTGATCGACGAACGACGGATCGTTCACCTTCTCGAAATGCCCGCTTACCTTCCCGTCCGGGCCGATCGAGTCCGTCTTCCAGACGATCAGCTCCCTGATCCCGTACTCGCCCGCCGAAAGCGGCAGCACCTCGGCGACCGAGACGACCTTGCGCGAACCGTCCGGCAGCCGCGCCGTGTGCACCACCGCGTCAATCGCGCTCGCGACCTGCGCGCGGAGAGCCGAGAGCGGAATCTCGATCCCGCTCAGAAGCGCGCACGTCTCGATGCGCCGCAGGCAGTCGAGCGGCGAGTTGGCGTGAATCGTCGACATCGAGCCGGCGTGGCCGGTGTTGAGCGCCTGCAGGAGATCGAGCGCCTCGCCGCCTCGGATCTCGCCGATGACGATGCGGTCGGGCCTGAGGCGCAGCGCCGAGTGGATGAGATCGCGGATCGTCACCTCGCCGTCGCCGTTCTTGTCCGGCTTGCGCGTCTCGAACGGCACCACATGCCGTTGCTGGAGCTGGAGCTCGCTCGCATCCTCGATCACCAGTACGCGCTCGCCTTCCGGGATGAACGAGCTGAGCGCGTTTAAGACCGAGGTCTTGCCGGAGCTCGTCGCCCCCGAGACGATCGTGTTCTTGTGCAGCAGGACGAGCGCCCGGATGAGCTTGCGGATCGAATCGTCAAGGCTGCCGTAGTCCTGCATACGGTCGATCGTCAGCGTCTCGCGCTTGAACTTGCGGATGGCGATCACCGTCCCCAGACTCGACAGCGGCGGGATCACCGCGTGGACGCGGCTGCCGTCGGGAAGCCGCGCGTCAAGCCGCGGATTGCGCTCGTCCAGCATGCGGCCAACCGACTTCGCGATGTTCGCGGCCGCCGCC